>DAIRIE010000025.1:16851-18717 GCA_036809705.1 Chthoniobacterales bacterium | reverse complement strand
GCTCATCGGCGCCGCCGGGACTATCGCCATCAATCTCATCTTCGGCTTCGCTTCTTTCGCCGGCACCTTCGCCACTTTCGCCGCCATCTGGCTCTTCAACGGCTACCTCCAATCCTTCGGCACGCCCGGCATGGTGAAGATGAATGCGGCCTGGTTCCGGCGAACCGAGCGCGGCACCTTCACCGGCATTTTCGGTTTCATGATTCAGCTGGGTCAATTCGCGATCAACAATCTCGCTCCCATCATTCTGGCCGGCTTCACCATCGGCGCCTGGGTGGTGGCGAAGGACGAGTGGCATTGGCTCTTTCGAATTCCACCGCTCTTCGTCGCGGTAATCGCAGTCCTGCTCGCCATTTTCGTCAAGGAAACGCCGGAAGAAGCCGGCTACCGCGGCGTGATCGAAAGCGACACCGGCGACAGCAGCAGCCGCGCTGGTTTGCGCGAATGTTTCACCACCATTTTCACTCATCCGTTGATCTGGTTTTATGCGGTCGCCTACGGATGCACCGGCGCAGTGCGGAACAGCTCGGACCAATTGATGGTTCTCTATTTCCACGACCAACTGAAACTCAACCTTGCCGATAAACCGGCGGCAGTGTTGTGGACGGTCAATCTCATGCCGCTGGTGGCGGTGATTGGTTCGTTCGCCGCCGGACGAATCTCCGACACCTTTTTTCAAGGCCATCGTTCGCCGGTCGCGATGACCCTCTACTTTTTCGAGTGCGCCGTCATTCTGACCGCGGCTGTGGTGATCGCGGCCGGCGTCGTCGGGCCTACGCCGGCGGGAATTTTCATTGGATGCCTCTTCCTCGTGCTGGTCGCGTTGACGGCAAATTCAACACACGCCATCGTCGGCGCGGCCGCTCCCATGGATATCGGCGGGAGAAAAATGGCTGGCTTCGCCTCAGGCGTCGTCGATTCGTTCCAATATTACGGCACGGCTCTGGCCTTGCCCTTCACTGGCTGGATGATCGATCGTCACGGCTGGAGCGTCTGGTATCCGATCATGGCCGCCTTCGGCGCCATCGGCGGCATTTCGATGTTGATGGTCATGCGGAAACAAAAATGGCTGCACAAAACAGGAGACGCGCGCGCGATCTCGCGAGCATAGCCGGTCGGACGCAGCCTGGAACTTCGCATCGTCGCAGTTCTTTATTTCGCGAGCGCGTCGGGTGTTTCGGGTAGCGCACGCGTCTCGCGTGTCGGCGAAGGCGTCACGCCTTCGCGGACTTTTCCTTCAGCGTCGTCAAAAGGAAAAGCCTGTTTCGGCGTGACGCCGAAACCAGCACGCGAGACGCGTGCGCTACCCAGAGTCGCCGCGCGATGCCCGCGCTGCGTGCGGTTCCCACACTCCCATCAGATCTGAAGCGTGAGCTGCTCCCGCGCTCGCCGGAATGCTGTCGTGCATAACTCCGGCCGCGGACCGATGCCGTACTTGCGACAACTCATCTGAAACAGCGACGCGATTTGCTCCGCGAAAACGCCTTCGCCTTTGATCCGCGTCGCCCATCGCGCATCGTTCAATCTTTCGCCGCCACGAATCGCGCGAATCCGTGAAAGCACTTTCGCTTTCCGCTCCGGGAAATGTTCATCCAGCCAGCGCTCGAAGAGCGGCGCGACGGCGAAAGGCAGCCGCACGATGGTGTATCCTGCGAATTGCGCGCCCGCCTTCGCGCATGCCTGAACGATCGACGGCATCTCGTGATCGGTCAGTCCCGGAATGATCGGCGCCACCATCACGCCCACCGCCACCTCAGGCAGCTCGGGTGCTGCCACCGGTCAGTCGTCGGCCACCAACAGCGGCAACACTGGCAGCGCGGTCAGCGGCGCCGCATTGCTGAACGTGTTGATCTGCGCGAACTTCCA
>DAIRIE010000025.1:12172-16841 GCA_036809705.1 Chthoniobacterales bacterium | reverse complement strand
CGCGGTTCCAGCACGCGCTGCAATTTCTCATCGAGCGAAGTCACCGAAATGTTTACCGCGGCACAGTTGAACCGCGCCAGCTCAGCGAGCAGATCAGCATCGCGCGCCACGAGCCGGTTCTTGGTGATGATGCCGACGGGATTACGGAACCGCGCCAGCACCTGGAGACAGCCGCGCGTGATCTCCAACCTGCGTTCCACCGGCTGATAGGGATCGGTCACTCCACTGATGGCGATGACCCGCGGCCGCCATTTGCGCGAGGAGAGCTCCGCTTCGAGCAACGCCGGCGCGTCGGTTTTTACCATAATGCGCGACTCGAAATCGGTGCCGGACGAGAAGCCGAGATATTCATGACTCGGCCGCGCGTAGCAGTAAACGCAGCCGTGTTCACAACCGCGATACGGGTTTACGCTGGTTTCGAATCCAACATCAGGGCTGTTGTTGCGCGCGATGATGGACTGCGAGAAGTCGCGATAAAAAATCGTGCGCCGCGGCCGCGCATCGGCATCGATCTCACCGGTCGCATCCTCCTCCACGTGCAACTGCTCGAAGCGATTCGCCGGATTGACTGAGGCGCCGCGCGCATGAAACTCGCGCGGATGCAGCGTGCGCGCGGCGGTAGGAATCTCGCGCACGTGTCCCCAGAGCTTCTGCGCATCCGGAATTCGCCTCATATGGGAATACGTTCACCTGAACATAATCCGTGTCCAGTAATTAAATCGCGTTATAGCTGCCGTCCGTCCCCGGCGGCAGACCACGTCGCCGGCCACTCGGCGTGTCGCGTTGCCCCATCTTTGTCATGTCGACTGAAACGGAGACATCTCTAAACATTTCCGATTTAAAAAAGAGCTAGAGATTCCTCGATTCCGCTCCGCTGCGCTCGGAATGACAAAGGAACCGATCCACCGCTTCTTCAAGTCTCCCCTCTCGTCCCTCGACTTTGGCAGAGATGACAGCAAGATGCGGTCACGTGAAAATCACACCGCTCGGCGACGCGGCATTGCTCATTGATTTCGCCGCCGAATCATCTGACGCCGGCGTCTTACTTCAGCGAGCCCTATCTGCGGCCAGCGCACTTGAGCGCGCGCAGCTCAAAGACGTGGTCGAGGTCACCTCAGCTTACCAGTCCATCGCCTTATTTCTCGATCGATCGCAAACAACATCGAAACTGAAGGACCAGATTTCCGCTGTTGTCGGCTCGACCGAACCGCTGCCAGCGACTGTGCGCGCAACAATCGACATTCCCGTTTGCTATGACGCCGAGTTCGCGCTCGATGCGCAGCGCGTTGCTAACGAGACGCAGTTGTCGTTTTCCAACATCATCAATCTACATACCTTCACGGAATTCACCGTCGCCTGTCTCGGGTTCATGCCCGGTTTTCCGTACCTGGCCGGTTTGCCAAAGCAATTGCACGTTCCGAGACTTCCCACTCCGCGCACGAAAGTTCCCGCCGGTTCCGTCGCGGTCGCGAACGCTCAAGCCGGCATTTACCCATTCGAATCCCATGGCGGATGGAACATCATCGGCCGCACTCCGCTGCGACTGTTCGATGCGAGCAACACTCCTCCTGCCCTGCTCGCACTCGGAGATCGCGTCCGCTTTCGGCTGATCAACCGGGCCGAATTCGATGTCGCCGCCTCTAACGAGACGTAGCTCATGTTAGTTCTTTCCGCTGGTTATGGCGCAACTGTTCAGGACCGCGGTCGATTTGGTTTCCGGAAATTCGGCGTCCCGACTACGGGCGCGCTCGATTCCGCCGCGTTGCGAGTGCTCAATCTGCTCGTCGGCAATGATGAAGACGCTGCCGGTCTCGAAATATCGACTGGACGTGTTGGGCTCCAGCTTGCGGACGAGCGCCTCGTCGCCTGGAGCGGCGGCGATTTCGAAGTGCGCGTGGGAACAGTCACAGTTCCACACCTTCGTTGCGCGCATGTCCCGAGAGACACGCTCTGCGAAATCCTGCCCAAGCGCGGACGCGCCTGGCTCGCGATTTCCGGTGGCATCGATGTGCCGCCGCTGCTCGGGAGTCGCTCCACTGATCTGCGCGCGCGTTTCGGCGGGCATCGTGGCCGCACGTTGCGTGATGGCGACGAACTTCCGCTGGCACCGCGGAGTGAAAGAGCAGAACGAATCGCACAGCAAATGACTGGTGCACTCGCGAACTGGAGCGGCCCGCAACTTTTGTCATCCCGAGCGGAGCTCGGCATGACCCTGAACGTCATCTCGGGCAACAATTGGGATGACACCGCCGGCGCGCAGCTTCTTCGCGGCAAGTTCCGCGTCGCGCTCAATTCCGACCGAATGGGTTTGCGCCTCGAAGGCCCAAGCGTCGATTCAGCGCAAGGCGAACTCATCTCTGAAGCTGTTGCGCCCGGAACAATCCAGCTCCCGCCCGGCGGCGCGCCCATCGTGCTGCTTGCCGATTGCCAAACCATCGGCGGTTACCCCAAACTGGCGCACGTGATCACAGTCGATCTGGCGCGCGCCGCGCAATGGCAGCCGATGGACGAAGTCGGTTTTGAGCTAACGACTCTTGATCACGCGGCGGAGTTGCTTCAGCAGCGTGAACGCGACATCGCGCTTCTCCGTGCCGGTTTATGCGCACTCTTCGGATGAGAATCGATCTGAACTCTGATCTCGGCGAAGGCGCTGGCCACGACGAAGAAATCATGGACCTCGTTAGCTCAGCCAACATCGCCAGCGGCTTTCACGCGGGAACCCCGGCTTCGATCTTTGCCTCAATCATTTCGGCGCAGAAGCATGGCGTCGCGATTGGCGCGCATCCGAGTCTCGGTGAGCGGGAAAATTTCGGCCGAAGCGAAATGCAAGTCACGCCGGCAGAAGTTTTCGCGCTGATGAGTTATCAACTCGGCGCTTTCCAGGCACTTTGTCGCGCGGCTGACGCGGAGATGCATCACGTCAAGCCGCATGGCGCGCTTTACAACATGAGCGCGCGCGATCGAGGACTCGCTGATGCTATCGCCCGAGCAGTCCTCACCATCGAACCGAAGCTCATCGTTTTCGCCCCGCCGTGCAGCGCTCTCGAGCAGGCAGCGCGCGATTTGAATCTGCAAACGGCCGCCGAAGTTTTCGCCGATCGAAATTACAACGCCGACGGCTCGCTCGTTTCCCGCACGCGGCCTGATGCGCTCCTGCGCGATCCCGATGCTGCAGCCGAGCGCGTCATCCGAATGCTGCGCGAGAAAAAAGTGCGCGCGATCAACGGCACGGATGTTCCGATTTCGGCCAACACAGTCTGCGTCCACGGCGATACGCCCGGCGCGGTCGACTTTGCACGACAGTTGCGCAACCGACTCGAGGCCGATGGGAGCTTGATCGCTCCGCCGAAATGAGCAGCTCCCCGCAGCTCGTCCGATCCCTCGGTCGCCTCGATGCAACAATGATCGTGATCGGCTCGATGATCGGCTCCGGGATTTTCATAGTCTCAGCCGAATCATCGCGACTCATCGGCGCGCCCGGTTGGCTCCTGCTCACGTGGGTCGTCGCCGGCCTGTTCACCATCGCCGGCGCGCTTTGTTGCGCGGAGCTTGCCACGATGATGCCGCAGGCCGGCGGCGTTTACGTTTTCCTGCGCGAAGCTTATGGACCAGCGCTCGGTTTTCTCTTCGGCTGGACGTTGTTTCTCGTTGTGCAAACGGGCACGATCGCCGCTGTCGCTATCGCCTTTGCTAAATTCCTCGGCGTCTTTATTTCAGCGGTCGCGCCGGACCATTATCTCGTCGCGCCCATCGCAGTCACGCGCGGCTACGCGATTAGCCTATCGACGGAACAACTGACGGCGATTGCGCTCATCGCACTGCTCACCTTCACGAACACGCGCGGTCTGCGCGTCGGCAAGCTTGTGCAGAACAGTTTCACCTTCACGAAAACGGCGGCGCTGCTCGGCGTCATTATCGTCGGCCTCGTCCTCGGCTGGAAGGCGAACTGCGCCGCGCTCGCCGCGCACTGGTGGGACGCGACGGCCAACGGCTGGAACGCGCGCATCGCTCAGCCCGGTCTGCAAATCACCGGCGCGTTGGCGATGGCGTCACTCTTTGGCAAAGCGATGGTCGGCCCGCTTTTCGCGCAAACAGCGTGGACCAACGTCACATTCCTCGGCAGTGAAGTGCGCGATCCCGGTCGCAATCTTTCCCGCGCACTCCTTTACGGCTGCGGCATTGTCGTCACGCTCTACGTCCTCGCGAACGTCGCTTACATCGCCTCGCTCCCGCTTTCGCAAATTCAGAACGCGCCGCAAAATCGCGTCGCCGTCGCCATGATGCGCGAAATCTTCGGAACGCCCGGCCTGCTGGTCATGGCGGCGGCAATCATGATATCGACTTTCGGCTGCAACAACGGACTCATCCTGGCCGGCGCACGCGTTTACTACGCCATGGCGCGGGACGATCTGTTCTTCCGCAAAGTGGGGACGACAAATCGGTTTTACGTCCCAGCCTTCGCCCTGGCGCTGCAAGGCATCTGGACAGCGCTGCTGACGCTGCCGCGCACCATCACGACGAACGCAAGCGGCGGGCGCACTTACGGCAACGTCTACACACAATTGCTAGAATACATCGTCTCGGCCGACCTCGTCTTCTATGTCTTGCTAGTCGCGGCCGTCGTCGTCTTGCGGCGGAAGAATCCGGGCGCGCCTCGTCCTTATCGCAC
>DAIRIE010000025.1:4773-12153 GCA_036809705.1 Chthoniobacterales bacterium | reverse complement strand
GTGCCGCTCGCCTCTGCCGCGGTTGCGCTGCTCCTCACAATCGATCTTGCCTGGCTCGCACCGACGACTTCTGGCATCGGCATCCTCATTGTTCTCACCGGCGTCCCAATTTACTTCGCGTGGCGACGCCGGCGCCGATCACCGATCACTAATCACTGATGACTTACCCCGCCCTTGTTGTCGTCCGCGGCGAAGTATATCCTGCGCGATGAGAGACGAAGGCGCCATCGCCGAAGACATTGCTGCTGCGGGCGAACCGCGCGCTCATGAAGGTCCTCCCATGGCTGAGCTGGAGCGAATCCGGCATTCCTGCGCCCATGTGCTTGCGACCGCGCTCCTGCGCATCTGGCCGGAAGCGCAGTTCGCCGCAGGCCCACCGGTGGAGAATGGCTTCTATTATGATGTGGAACTCAACCATCGCATCTCGCCAGAGGATTTCGAGAAGATCGAAGGCGAGATGAAGAAGGAGATTAAAGCTAACCATGCGTTTGAACGCAGCGTCGTTAGCCGAGATGAAGCTTTGACGTTAGGCCGCGAAGGCCGCCTGGCCGCGGTCGGTCCGCGAGAGCAACCGAGTAAGTTCAAGCTCGATATCATCGAGAACATTCCGACCGGGGAAGAAATCTCGCTCTTTCGCAATGGCGACTTCCTCGACCTTTGTGCCGGACCGCACGTCATGCGCACCGGCAACATCGGAGCGTTCAAGCTGACTACCGTCGCGAGCGCCTACTACAAAGGCGACGAGCGTAATCCGCAACTACAACGCATTTACGGCACCGCCTTCAAGACAAAGAGCCAGCTCGAGAGCTACTTCGCCATGCTGGAAGAAGCGAAGAAACGCGACCATCGCAAGCTGGGAAAGGAGCTTGAGCTATTCACTTTCGATGACGATGTCGGGCCTGGTCTGCCGCTCTGGTTACCTCGCGGCGCCGCCATTATCGAGGAACTGGAGAAGTTGGCAAAGGAGACAGAGTTTGCGGCTGGTTATCAGCGGGTGAGAACGACGAACATGGCCCGGGAGAGTTTGTATCTAAAGAGTGGTCACCTGCCCTACTATAAGGATTCGATGTTCCCTCCGATGATCGTAGAAGGAGCGCAGCCCTCTCGCCTGCTCGGTTCTCCGGCAGGCGAGACGCCCGCCGGCCGCACAGCCGAGACGACTATGCTCCAGGAACGCTATTACCTCAAGGCGATGAACTGCCCGCACCACCACAAGCTTTATGCGGCACTACCTCGCAGCTATCGCGATCTACCACTCAGATTAGCTGAGTATGGCTATTGTCATCGGTATGAACAGAGCGGCGAGCTCTTTGGGCTCATGCGAGTGCGCTCGTTGCAAATGAACGACGCGCATATTTACTGCACGCCCGAACAGTTCGAGAGCGAGTTCAACGCGGTCAACCAGTTATACCTTAACTACTTCAAGCTATTCGGGATCGAGAAATATGTCATGCGCTTTTCCACCCATGAAGCTTCCAAGCTGGGTGAAAAGTATGTCGATGAACCGGAGCTATGGCAACAAACGGAGGAGATGGTGCGCGATGTTCTCCAGCGCTCCGGCATTAACTATGTCGAAGTGCCTAACGAGGCGGCGTTCTATGGACCGAAAATCGACGTGCAGGTCTGGAGCGCGATCGGTCGCGAGTTCACCATCGCCACCAACCAGGTTGATTTCGCCCAGCCCAGACGCTTGGAGCTGACCTACAAGGATCGCGATAACACCGATAAAACGCCGCTTTGCATCCACCGCGCACCACTTGGAACGCACGAGCGTTTCATCGGTTTCCTCATTGAGCACTACGCGGGCAACTTCCCGCTCTGGCTTGCGCCCGAGCAGGTTCGCATACTGCCCATCGGCGACGAAGCGGAACTACTTAACTACTCGCGAGCTATTCACGATGAGCTACGAAGTCAGCAAGTCCGGGCCGAGATCGACCTATCGACCGACAAGATCAACGGCAAGATCCAACGCGCTGAACAGATGAAAGTCCATACCATGCTTGTCATTGGCAGGCGCGACATGGAGGCCAATGCCGTCAGTGTGCGTATTCACGGCGAGGGCAATCTCGGCGCCCGGCCTCGGGCGGAAGCAATGGCGGAGCTGTTGCAGTCGATCCGCGAGCGACGAAGCTAACTTCGGTGGAAAACGAAGCGAGCCCGGACGAGTGGCTGGAGTGGTATCAGCTCACGCCCTTGCAACGATGGGAAGAAAGCCAGAAACTCTGGCCCACTTACCTCGCACTGGGAGGTTCACTTGATCCCGAGCCCGATAGTCAAAGTCCTTTCGACGATCCAGAAGCATGGCGTGAAAGCGCTGCTCATGGGCGGCCAGGCGTGCGTGTTCTACGGCGCGGCCGAGTTTAGCCGCGACGCCGATCTGGTAATCCTGGCCGCGCCGGGAAACCTCGATCGTCTGCGCACGGCACTGCGCGAACTGAACGCCAGCCAAATTTTTGTGCCAGAGTTAAGCGAGGAGGTCTTGCGACGCGGCCATGCGGTTCACTTTCGTTGCGCTGCTCCCGAGGCTGATCGTGTTCGCGTGGATGTGATGTCGGTCTTGCGCGGCGTGGACGATTTTGACCAGCTTTGGGAGCGGCGCACGACACTGAGTGACGATGCTGGTAACCAATACGATCTGCTTTCGTTACCGGACCTGGTGCAGGCAAAAAAAACCCAGCAGGACAAGGATTGGCCGATGATTATGCGCTTGATCGAAGCTAACTACGTGGAGAATCGCGCCACGCCGAGCGAGGAACAGGTGCGCTTTTGGTTCAAAGAAATGCGGTCGCCACAGTACCTCATCGAGCTTTCCCTCCGGTTTGCCTCACTGGCGGAGGAGATGGCGCGCTCGCGATCGTTATTGCGACTTGCCGTTGCTGGCGAACATGATGCTCTGGAAGCCGCGCTGGCCAGCGAGCAGAAAACGGAGCGAGTTCGGGATAGGATTTACTGGCAGCCATTACGCAAAGAACTGGAGCAACTGCGATGGAACCGCACTTAGCCTGGAGACGTACCGCCTGCCCCTTTGAACGGGCGCGCGACGAGCAGCGAGCCGTTGGAAAACGAAAGTAAGAGTATGAAGGCATTTTCCCTCGGTCTGGTTTTTCGCGGCGGCCTCGCTGCCTGTGTTCTCTTGAGCGTTGTTTCGATCAGTCCTGCGCAACCAAGCTCAACGGATAAGCAGGTCGCCCGAGAACAGGCTGAACTGGAGAAGAAGCGGGCGGAGCTGGACAAGAGGAGCGCGGAACTGCAGCAGCGTGAAGCTGATCTCGAGCGCGCGCGCCAGGAGCTCCAAAATCAGCAAAGCGGTCGCTCGCTCAGCATGAATTTGTCCGGCGATGTTCTCTTTGATTACGAGAAGGCGGCCCTGAAGCCGGAAGCGGAAGAGGCGTTGAAGAAAGTTGCCGTCGTCCTCGGGCAATTTCCGGAGAGCATGGTGACAATCGAAGGCTACACCGATTCGAAGGGTGGAAAGTCGGTGAACATGCCGCTCTCACAATCGCGGGCGAACGCAGTCAAAGACTGGCTGGTCAAGAACGGCAGCGTGCCCGCGGCTACCATCACCGCGAAAGGATTTGGCGAGCAGAACGCCGTCGCGCCGAATACCAACGCGGACGGGAGTGATAATCCGGCCGGCCGCGCCCTCAATCGCCGGGTCTCCATCATTGTCGAGAAGCCGCCAGCTGCGACGCCGGTGGGGACGATTGCACCAACGGCGACGCCTTAGCGCGCAACGCTGAGTTTCGGCAGCTTTCCGCTGTGCAGCACGCGCTGCGTCAGCTAGAGATACTTCATGCAGCTGCACCAGGCGCTGAAGCAATATTTCGGCTACGATGACTTTCGACCGTTGCAGTGCGAGATCATCACTGACGCGCTGAACGGGCGCGATGTGTTCGCGCTGCTGCCCACCGGCGGCGGCAAGTCGCTCTGTTTTCAATTGCCGGCCCTGCTCCGTGAGGGACTGACGATTGTCGTCTCGCCGCTGATCGCGCTGATGAAGGATCAGGTGGATGGGCTGCGCACGAGTGGCATCGCGGCGACATTCCTTAACTCTTCCCTCGAACGACATGAAGCGGCCGAGCGATTCCGCGGCCTAAATCGCGGCGAGTATCGCATGCTCTACGTCGCGCCGGAGCGCCTCATGCTGGATACTTTCCTGGAAGGCGCGCTCAACTGGAACATCGCGCAGTTCGCCATCGACGAAGCCCATTGCATCAGCGAGTGGGGCCACGATTTTCGCCCGGAATATCGTGAGCTGAAGAAACTGCGCGCGCAATTTCCCGATGTGCCGATGATGGCGCTGACGGCGACCGCGACGGAACGGGTGCGCGCCGACATCGTCAAGCAATTGAAGCTGCGCGATGCCCGCTGTTACGTCGCAAGTTTCAACCGGCCAAATCTCACCTACCGCGTCCTGCCCAAGACGTCGGCCTATGCGCAAACCCTCGAGTTCATCCGGGCGCGGCGGAACGAGAGTGGCATCGTTTATTGCGCGAGCAGGAAAACGGCGGAGTCGCTGGCGGAAAAGCTAACGAGGGATGGCATCAGCGCGAAGCCGTATCACGCGGGGATGGAAGGTCGCGATCGCACGCGCAATCAGGAAGCGTTTCTGCGTGATGACGCGCGTGTCGTCACGGCCACGATCGCGTTCGGGATGGGCATCAACAAGCCCAATGTGCGCTTCGTCATTCATCATGATCTGCCCAAGAACATCGAAGGTTATTATCAGGAAACCGGGCGCGCTGGACGCGATGGCCTGCCGAGCGAATGCGTCCTGCTCTTCAGCGCAGCTGACGTGATGAAACAGAAGCGCTTCCTCGAAGAGAAGCCGGAGCGGGAGGCGGAGATCGCGCGCGCGCAGTTGCGCGAGATGGTGAGCTATGCCGAGACCAGGGAATGCCGGCGCGCGATTTTGCTGAGGTATTTTGGCGAAGAGTTCGGGCCGCATTCCTGTGACAATTGCGACAGTTGTCTCGAACCGCGCGAGACGTTCGACGGCACCATTCCGGCGCAGAAGTTTTTATCGTGCGTTCTTCGCGTCCAGCAAAAGAGCGGATTCGCGTTTGGCATGAATCACATCATCGAAGTGCTGACAGGCGCCAAGACTGAGCCAATCCGGCTGCGCGGTCACAACGAGCTTTCCACTTACGGAATTGGGCGCGACATCCCGCGGCCGGCCTGGCAGTCGATCGGTCGTGAGCTAACGAGGCTCGGTTTGATCGCGATTGCGCCGGGGAGGATCGCCACGGTGGAGCTGACCGTGGCCGGGCGTGAAGCCTTAAAGCAACGCACGAGCATCACCTTGACCAAACCCGCGGAGGTTCCGGTGAAGGGCGAACGGCTGCGCGCGGGAGAGATTGAGTGTGATGAGGAACTCTTCGAGCAGCTCCGGACATTGCGACGGCGGCTCGCCGACGAACGCGACGTCCCCGCTTACGTGATCTTTTCCGATGTCTCGCTGCGGGAAATGGCGAGAAATTATCCCACCCGCCTGGGCGACTTTGGCCGGATTGCAGGTGTGGGTCAGCAGAAGCTGAACGCGTTTGGCCAAGCGTTTGTAGCTGAGATTAGCCAGTTCTTGTTAACTCATCCGCGCCGCGAATTTAGTTCGCGCTCATCACCGGCCGAGTTGCGTCTGCCGCTCAATGACTCAGCGGGAGAGACGCTGGCGCGCTTCAAACGCGGCGAATCGATTGAGGAAATTGCGCGTGCACGTGGGTTCGCTCGCAGCACGATCAGCACTCATCTGGCCGCGGCGATCGAACGAGGCGACGAAATCCCGCGCGAGCGCTTCTTCACCGCCGGGCAGGAAGCGGAGCTGGAGGCGGCATTTCAGAAGAGCGATGGCGTAACCCTGCGGCCAATCTACGACTCGTTAGGCGGGCGTTATGATTATGAACAGCTGCGGCTGTTTCGCGCCTTTCGGCAGCAGTCGCTGAAGAGGTCCGAGCCGGCGCTCACGAGCGCAGCGCTTTGAGCAACGGAGCGCGGCTGCCCGGGAGTTTGCCGAATAAATTACCGAGCGCAGAAGCGGCGTTGCCCCGGTCCGGGTGACGCACGCCGGTGATGCGCGCCAGTTCGTTCTCGAAATGGGTGATGGCGCGCAGGTCGGGCTGCGTTTGGTCGAGAAAGCCGAAGGCGCGCTGGAGCAGGCTGAAGATTTCCGGTTCGTGATGTTCGCGTTCGGTGCAAATCTCGATGAGCTCGACAAAGTAGGCTGCGGCTTGGGTGCGCAGATGATGAGTGCGGATGCCGGCGAATGGATTGGTGACGCTCACTTCGCGCAGAGTGTGCAGCGCGGATTTGCGGCTGAGCGCGATGGAGATTTCCGCTTCGAAAAACAGGTCTAGCCGGCCGCGAAATGGACTGCTCGGCCGGCGGGCGCCGCGCGCCACAGTCTGGATGACGCCGAGCGAATCGGTGCACCAGGAGATGATGGCGCTGGTGTCGCTGAGGCGGCGCTTGCGCAGAAGGATGCCGCGCGTGGTGGTGGAGGCGTTCTGCACCGTTAGAAAATCACATCAATTCGGCAGGAGCATAGTGCGAGTGGTAAGGCGGACTTGCACTCCGTTAGCGCCGTCACATTTTCGAGAGGTGAAGAAACGCAAGATTGGGTCGCTGGAAGTTTCGGTTGTCGGGCTCGGCTGCAATAATTTCGGCTGGCGCATCGATGCGAATGCGACCGCTGCCGTGGTTGACGCCGCCATCGACGCAGGGGTCAATTTTTTCGACACCGCCGACCGCTACGGCAAAGGCTTGAGCGAAGAATTTCTCGGGCGCGCGCTTGGGGGGCGTCGCGATGATGTCGTTATCGCAACAAAATTCGGAATGGAGATGGAGCCGGATCAACGCGGCGCTTCGCCCAACTATGTGCAAGAAGCGTGTGAGGCGAGCCTGCGCCGGCTCGGCACTGAGCGAATCGATCTTTATCAACTACACCAGCCTGACCGTGAGACGCCGATCGCCGATACACTCGGTGCGCTCGACCAACTGGTGCGAGCGGGCAAAGTGCGCGAGATCGGTTGCTCCAATTTCTCCGTCGCGCAATTGCGTGAAGCGGAAGCCGCCGCCAAAACAGGCGCCCGATTCGCTAGCGTGCAAAACGAATACTCGTTGTTTCATCGCGCTCCGGAGAGCGATGGCGTTCTAGCCGAGTGTTCCGCGCGCGGCGTTGCCTTCCTGCCGTATTTCCCGCTGGCGAACGGACTGCTCACGGGCAAATATCGGCCCGGAAGAGATTTTCCTCGCGAGAGTCGAGCGGCGGAGGGATTCGGGCCAAAGGTTTTCACCGACGGAAATCTCGCGCGCGTCGAGTCGCTCATTGACTTCGCGGAAAAGCGAGGGCACACCATTCTCGAACTCGCCTTTGCCTGGCTGCTC
>DAIRIE010000025.1:4336-4763 GCA_036809705.1 Chthoniobacterales bacterium | reverse complement strand
TCGCTGGCGCGAGCAAACCGGATCAGATTCGTGCGAACGCGGCCGCGGCAAACTGGCAACTAACGAGCAACGACCTGGCGGAGTTCGACAGCATCATGCAACGCGCCGTTTAGGCGAAGCGCACGGCAATTGCATCGACATGGCGAGCACCACTGAAACAGCGCGCGTCCCTGAGGACATCAGCGGACGCCAGCGCCGTCAGCCCGTTGGGGACGTCAGCTGGCGCCGGACATTTCATGCGCTGCGCCATCGCAATTACCGCCTCTTTTTCCTCGGGCAACTCGTCTCGCTCATCGGCACCTGGATGCAAACGACGGCGCTAAGCTGGTTCGTTTACCAAAGCACCGGCTCGAAGCTGCTCCTCGGCCTCGTCTCCGCCGTCGGCTCCGCGCCGATGATGCTCTTCTCCATCTGGGGCGGCTCGCTC
>DAIRIE010000025.1:0-4326 GCA_036809705.1 Chthoniobacterales bacterium | reverse complement strand
ATCCTGGTCATCACGCAAACGGCGCAAATGCTCTGCGCATTCATTCTCGCCGCGGGCGTGTGGGGGCACATCGCCACGCCCGCGTTCATTCTTGCGGTGACGGCGCTCAACGGCGTCGCGATCGGTTTCGACATGCCGGCGCGGCAAGCGTTCACCGTGGAAATGACGAGCCGCGATGATTTGCTCAACGCCATCTCGCTCAACAGCTCCATCTTTCACGGCGCCCGCGTCATCGGTCCGGCCCTGGCGGGATTCCTCGTCGGCGCGCTCGGCGTTGCCCTGTGTCTTTTCTTCAATGGCGTGAGCTTCGTCGCCGTCATCGCCGGTTTGCTCATGATGCGCCTCCCACCGCATGAACGACGCGGGGCGGAGCTTTCCGTCGCGGAGCATGCCTGGAGCGGGATCCGTTATGCCATGACTCAGGCGCGTGTGCGCTTAATCCTGCTGCTCTTTCTCGTGGTGGGCGTTTTCGGCTGGTCCTACTCCGTGCTCATGCCGGCTTTCGCGCACGACATCCTCGGTCTGGGCCCGAACGGCTACGGTTTTCTGATGGCGGCCAGCGGCGCCGGCGCATTCCTCGGCGCGCTCATGGTGGCGACCTGGGGTCACACCATCGCGCCGCGGAAACTCGCGCTCGGCGGAGTGTACTTATTCTCGTTAGCTCTCTTCGCCTTCGCCTTCACGCGCAATTTCTATCTCACTTTGCCTTCGCTCTTTCTCGCCGGCCTGGGCATGCTGCTCTTCTTCTCCACATCAAATACCGTCTTGCAGACCATTGTGGCCGATGAAATGCGTGGCCGCGTCATGGGCGTGTGGTCGCTCTTCTTCGGCGCGATGATTCCGCTCGGAAGCCTCGAAGCGGGCGCGCTCGCGCACTGGGTGGGCACGCCCATCACTATCGCGGTGGGCGCGCTTGTTTGTGCGGCGGGAGCGATCATCGCCAGCATCGTCATTGCCCGGCGCGAAAATGCGGCGACAAGATAATGCGCCGGTTACCCCCAGCGCTGTTGTTCACGAGCGTGCCTGTGCGAAAATTCCATGTGCTCTTCCCTGTTCCGCACTTCGGCAGCTTCTCCTCACGCATCGCCGGTTTGATCCTGTTGTTCGCAGCGTTATCGGCCACGAGCTGCGAGCGCCGGCCAGCGCCGCCGATTACTAAAATCAACGACGAAGCCGCATCACCGTCGCGCGCACCGGACACAAGTCCCTTCGCCGCCATTGCGGAGAAGGTCGGACGGGCCGTCGTAGTTCTCGCCATTTTCGATGAACACGGCGGCCTCGTTGCGAATCAGCATGGTTTCTTCGTTTCCGCCGAAGGCGATCTCATCGCCGAACGCACCGCGATGAACAATGCCGCGAGCGCGGTCCTGAAAGGGGCCGATGGCCGCGCCTACGATACGCTTGGCACTTATGTGCGCTCCAGTTCGCCCTATTTCATCCTGTTGAAAACGAATGCGCGTAACGTGCCGCACCTCGATAGCTCGGCCGCGGCTGGGCCGGTGGCTGATGGCGCGCCGGCTGCGATCATTTTCAGCGCCGCAGATGAGGCGCGAGCGTCATTTCTTCAAGGGCGAATCACAGGCGGCGATGCGGATGAAACTGGGGATTGGCTGACCTTTGAACCATCGCCGCCGAAAACTGCGCTCGGCGCTCCGGTAGTGGATGCAAGCGGCGCCATCGTAGGGATTGTTGCCCAGCGTCGTGACAGGGAACCACCGGCGATTGTGCGTTACACTGGAATCACGAGCGCGCCGGCGGCGGATGTTTCAACCGAAGAACTTTCCGCCTCATCCGCCTCGGTGGCGTCGCCGGCGGAAGGGCCTGACGAATCGTCGCCGCCGGAACCACAGCCGAGCGCGTCGATTGCGACACCTCCGCTGATCGCAGGCGCCACCCGAGTTGCAGAGATCGACCCGAATGGATTGCAGCCAGAGGTGCCGGCGCCGTTCGCGACACCGAAAGGATTTTTTATTCGCATGAATCCGAACTGGCATCTCCAGGCCAAAAACCGGCCGTCGCAAAGCGGCAACAACGCGCCGCAGCCCAGGCTCCTCTACACTCCGGCTCCGCGTTATCCATTCAACGGCGCGCCCGGAGAAAAGACGACCCGCGCGGGAAGCTATCGCGTGACCTTTGATGACCGCGGCGAGGTCAGCGACGTGCAGGTGACGCGCACCGCCGGTTCGGGCGCGCTCGACCAGGCAGCGATCGCGACCCTGCGCAACTGGCGTTCAGAACCGGGCCGTGAATGGCGCGTCGTCGTCCCGATCACATTCAAGTGATCTCGGCATCGCGAAACGCCATGTAGCCGCTTCGCTGTGCGAAGCGCCGGCGTGGTGGGGGTCCTTATTGAGAAGTGGTCAATGCCGGAAGTGCCGTGTGCCGGTGAAGATCATCGCCATGTCGCGCTCGTCCGCCGCGGCGATGACCTCCTCGTCGCGCACAGAACCGCCCGGCTGAATCGCGCAAGTGGCGCCGGCTTCCGCGGCCGCAATCAAGCCGTCGGGAAATGGAAAAAACGCATCGCTCGCCACCGCGCTCGCTTTCAGCGAAAGCCCCGCTTCCGCTGCCTTCCATACGGCAATGCGCGACGCATCTACACGCGACATCTGCCCGGCCCCGATGCCGAGCGTCCGATCCGGCGCCGCGTAAACGATCGCATTCGATTTAACGTGTTTCACCACCCGCCAGGCAAAACGCATCGCCGCCAGTTCCTTCTCCGTGGGCTGACGTTTCGAAACCACGCGCTCCGCGTTTGCCGCGCCAGCATCGGAATCCTGCACAAGCAAGCCGCCGCAGACGGAGCGAACGTCTTCCTTGGCCCGCGCCTCACCGCACGCTCGCAGCAGACGGATCAGCCGCAGATTTTTTTTCTTCTGCAAAACGGCGCGCGCTTCGCCCGAAAATTCCGGGGCGATAATCACCTCGCTGAAGATTTCCGCGATGGCTTTCGCCAGCGCTTCATCGACTTCGCGATTGCAGATGATGATTCCGCCGAAAGGCGCCTGCTTGTCGGTGGCGAACGCTTTCTCCCACGCCGCGCGCAAGTCAGCATCGCAGCCCACTCCGCATGGATTGGTGTGCTTTAGAATCGCGACCGTCGGCTCTTCAAAAACCCCTATCAAGTTCGTCGCCGCGCTGATGTCGAGAATGTTGTTAAACGAAAGCTCCTTCCCGTGGAGCTTCTGGAAATGTTTGTCGAACTCGCCATAGAGCGCGGCATCCTGGTGCGGGTTCTCGCCGTAACGCAAACGCGCCACCAGCGGCAGACTGAGCGAGAACGATGCCTCTGTCGTTTGCTCTTTGTTCAGGTAGGTGCCGATGGCGCGATCGTAATTTGATGTCTTGATGAACGCTTTGATCGCGAGACGCTCGCGCAGTTTCAGCGTCGTTTCGCCGTCGTGATCGCGCATCGTTTCAATGACGAGATTGTAGTCCGCCGGATCGACCACGACCGTGACGCTCTCATAATTCTTGGCCGCGCTGCGAATCATCGACGGGCCGCCGATATCGATGTTCTCGATCGCTTCGGCCAGCGTCACGCCCGGGTTCGCGATCGTCTCCTCGAAAGGATAGAGATTCACCACCACAAGATCGATCGGCTCAAAGCCGGACTCGCGCGCTTCCGCTTCGTGCTTGTCATTGCCGCGTTTGTAAAGCAGCCCGCCATGGACGCGCGGGTGCAGCGTTTTCACCCGGCCCTCCAGCACTTCGGGGAAACCGGTGAAGCTGGAGATATCGCGCACCGGAATTTTATTCTTTCGCAAAAGCTCCGCGGTGCCCCCGGTGGAAATAATATCGACGCCTTGTTTTTCCAGCGCGCGCGCGAAGGCAGCGATGCCTTTCTTGTCAGAAACGGAAATGAGCGCGCGGGTGATTTTCACAAAATAATGGACCGCGGATTACGCGGATGAAACGGATGAACTTATTGTCGTTAGCTGGAGGGACGGGCTCCGTCCCCTCCCCAGCATTGTGAATTGCGTTTCGTTCTTGCTTCGAACCGCGGACGCTTCGCTAGTTTGGGACAACACGGAGGTCGTCCCTCCATTGTCCGCGCACTCCGCGTCATCCGCGGTTCTGATCGATCACGTTCTTTGCCGCGGGATAAAGCGCGGGGCAACAGCCGACTGTTTCGCAAAAGGCCTTGCTGAAGTGGCTCAGACTTGAGTACCCAACTTCAATCGCTGCTTCCGTGACGTTGAAGCGGCCGGTGCGCAAAAGCTCGGCCGCGCGTTCCATCCGGATGTTGCGCAGATATTGCGGAATCGTCAGCCCGACTTCGCGAGAGAAAATGCGGCTGAGATAAAATGAGGAACAACCGACTTC
>DAIRIE010000024.1:17694-18759 GCA_036809705.1 Chthoniobacterales bacterium | reverse complement strand
CGCAACCACCAGCCAGCAGGCCGCCACAAAAATAATTGTAGAGAAGGGATGGCCAGGCAGGCGAACGATATTTTTCGCTTCGTTTCGCCGACGGAGAACGAAAAGCGTGCAGGCGCTTAAGCCGAAGAAAATGAAATCCATTGAAACAACATAATTTAAAATCTGTTCGTAACGACCGGTGAACACGATCACGAGCGTCCAGAGCGTTTGCAAAACGATCGCCACCGCCGGCACATGCGTCTTCGGCGAAACACGGCCAACGGCGCGGAAGAAAAGTCCGTCGTTTGCCATCGCGTAATAAACGCGTGGGGCGGTCAGGATCGATTGTGAAAGAAAACCGAGAGTGGAAATGGCAATGGCGGCGGCGATGAAAGTCGCGCCGGCCGGTCCCAGCGCCGCATGGGCGACGGCAGTGACAGGCGCGCGCGATTGTGCGAGACCGGAGGCGCCGAGCACGCGCAGGCAGACGAAATTGACGAGGAGATAGAGCGCGAGGACGCCGGCAACGCCGAACAGCAGCGCGCGCGGCAAGTCACGCCGCGGCGCCCGCATTTCGCCGGCGATGAAATTGGCCGTCTGCCATCCACCGTAAGCGAAAAGCACTGGCACGAGCGCCGCGCCGAAATCACCTAACGAATCGTGAACCAGCGTCGATGGAATTACCGGCGCGACCTGCGCGAAAAAGCCAAACGTTACCAAAGCGACGATCGCGACAATTTTCAGCAACATTAAAATGGACTGCGTGCGGCCGCCGAAACGGACGCCGAGACAATTAATTATTGTTAGGAGCACCAGCGCGCCGCCGGCCACAGGCCAATCCGGCCATCCAAGTCTCGTTAGTTCGTTGAAGTAACGGGCGAAGGTAATCGCGACCGCCGCCATGCCGCCGGTTTGAATCACGAGCAGCAGAACCCAGCCGTAAAGAAAACCCAGGAGCGGATGAAAGGCTTCGCGCAGATAGGCATATTGTCCGCCGACTGCCGGCATTGTTGCCGCCAGCTCCGCCCAGATGAATGCGCCCAGCATGGCGATGAAACCACCGGCGAGCCAGGCGCCAAGAATGAG
>DAIRIE010000024.1:0-17684 GCA_036809705.1 Chthoniobacterales bacterium | reverse complement strand
CGTGTGCACTTGTCGTGCAACGACGGCCGGATTGAGAAATATTCCGCTGCCGATGATTCCGCCCATCACCAGCATGGTGGCGTCGGAGAGACCGAGTGGGCGCGCGAGTTTCGGCTCCGATGGCACGCGGAGAAATCAGACAGGATTAACAGGATTTCACAGGATTTTCTTTGCGAACGCACGCGCCTCCGTCATCCCGAGCGGAGCGAAACGCAGTCGAGGGAATCCCGATGAAGTTACCTTGAAGCCTTCGCCACGGGATTCCGCCACTTCGCTGGGAATGACGCTGTGGAGAATTCTTTTCCGGCGAAGTAAAGGATTGCTCTTCTCATCCTGTAAATCCTGTTAATCCTGTCCGATTGTTCGCCTCACTTATGAAAAAGTTCGCCGTCGCGGTTTTGGCCATCGCTTTCGTGTTGTCCGTCAGCGCCCAAACGAAACGTCCCTTCACTTTCGAGGATATGATGAAATTGAAGCGCGTGGGCTCGCCGGTGCCGTCGCCGGACGGGAAATGGGTGGCGTTCGATTGCGTCGATGTCGATCTCGCAGCCAACGCGAAAATTTCCCATCTTTGGATCGTACCAGCTGCGGGCGGCGAGGCGCGGCGATTAAATCTTACGTCGAACGATGAATCGCGTCCGCGTTTTTCGCCTGATGGGAAAAAGCTGATCTGGACTTCGAAGGCGACTGATCCGCCGCAAATCTGGATGTGCAATTTCACTCCCGAGAGCGGGGGACTCGATGGCACGCCGCATCGGGTGACAAATATTTCGACCGGCGCCGACGGCGCCATCTGGTCGCCGGACGCGAAAAATATTGTTTTTGTGTCCGCCGTTTATCCGGATGCAAAAAATGACGCCGAGAACAAGCAGCACGATGAGGATTTAAAGAACAGTAAAGTGAAGGCGAAGCTCTTCACGCATCTGCTTTACCGGCATTGGAATGCGTTCACCGAATTCAAGCGCAGTCATCTATTTGTCGTTAGCGCAAGCTCGGACACGACCGCCGGGAGCGCGAGTGAAGCGCGCGATCTCACGCCGGGCGATCACGATGTGCCGCCGTTTTCCCTCGGCGGCCAGGATATGTATTCGATTTCACCCGACGGTCAGGAACTGGCTTACACCAGCAACATTGACGAAGTCGGCGCCACCAGCACAAACAACGAAATTTTCGTGGTACCGATGAGCGGAGGCTCCGCTAAGAAAATCTCCACCAGCCCCGGCAGCGATTCCACGCCTCTTTATTCGCCGGACGGGAAATTTATCGCATGGAGATCACAGGAGCGCGCCGGCTTCGAATCGGATAAGCAATCGTTAATCGTTGATGAGCGCGAGTCGCAGCACGCCGGTAATCCCACGGCAAACTTCGATCGCTCAGTTGGCAGCATCGCCTGGGCGCCGGACTCGACCACGATTTTTTTCACTGCGGAAGATCATGGTGAATCGCCCATCTATTCCATGGCGCATGGCGGTGCGGCCAGCGAACGCGCGCGTTTCCATGCGGACGATTTGGTGTTTGGCGCGAAGGGCGCGCTTTATTTTTCGCGAGATTCGATCAGCGCGCCGAGCGAGATTTGGCGGCTGGACACTACCGGCACGAACACGCCAAAAGCGGTCACTCACATGAACGACGCGCTGGTGTCCCAAATCGAGATGCAGCCACCGGAGACGTTCACGTTCAAAGGCGCGCACAGCGATGAGGTGCAGGGATTTCTGGTGAAACCGCCGGGATTTGATCCTAACAAGAAATATCCGCTGAAGTTTTTGCTGCACGGCGGGCCCCAGGGGGCGTGGGGAGATGATTGGAGTTATCGCTGGAATCCGCAGCTCTTTGCGGCCGATGGCTACGTGGTGGTGATGATCAACTTCCACGGTTCGACCGGTTACGGACAAAAGTTTACCGATTCAATCAGTGGCGATTGGGGCGGCGCGCCGTTTGAAGATTTGATGAAAGGACTCGATTACGCGGAGAAAAAATATCCCTTCATCGACACAAATCGTGAAGCTGCGCTAGGCGCGAGCTATGGCGGTTACATGGCAAACTGGATTCTCGGTCACACCAATCGCTTCAAATGCATCGTCTCGCATGACGGCATATTCAATACCGAATCGGCTTACGGCACGACCGAGGAGCTTTGGTTTCCGGAGTGGGAATTTCACGGGCCGCCGTGGAAACAACGCGAACTTTATCGGAAATGGTCGCCGCATTTGTTCGCGGACAAATTTAAAACGCCGACGCTGGTAGTTCACGGCCAGCTCGATTACCGGCTTGATGTCAGCGAGGGATTCCAACTTTTCACCACACTTCAGCGCCTGGGTGTTCCTTCGGAAATGTTGTATTTCCCGGACGAAGGACATTGGGTGCTGAAACCGCAGAACGCGCAGCTTTGGTACAAAACGGTCAACGCCTGGGTGGATCGGTGGTGCAAATCGCCGTCATCCTGACCGAAGCGCCGCAGACGCAAAGGGATCCCGCGAAGTTACCTTGAAGATTGCGCAACGGGATCCCTCGGCTGCGCTCGGGATGACGGGGTGGATTTGACTCAGGAATGGAAACCGATGCGCCGCAGTGATGGTTCCACTGGAATCATTAATTCTCGAATGGCGTCGAAAACAATTCTAAATCGCGCGTCGTATTTTTTTTCGAGGGCATTGAGCTTTCGGGCGAGATCGGCGTTAGATAGCAACATCTCGCGCAGACGCACGAACGCGCGCATGATGGCGATGTTGACCTGCACCGCGCGCTTGCTGCGCAAAACACTCGAGAGCATGGCGACGCCTTGCTCGGTGAAGGCCATGGGAGACGCTCCGCCGAATTTGCCTCTGCTAGGTATCACATTTTGTGATACCAGCCTTTCAGCTTCACGCCACGTAAGGCGAAACATGAAATCGCTTGGGAAACGATCATTATTTCTACTAACCGCTTGTTTCAGAGCACGAGTTTCAACACCGTAGAGAACAGCCAGCTCGAAATCCAACATCACCTTTTCGCCACGGATCAGATAAATCCGATTTTCAACTCGAAGCGCGAGACCGCTCTCTTTCATCGGCGGCGCCGTCCATAGGAATAGCCGCGATGGGAGCGGCCGCCGCCGATGGCGCGACGTCCACCGGTGGCGGACTCCGGCTCGAAGAGGACGGTGTATTTGTAGGGAAAATTTTCCAGTTTCAGGCGCGGAATTTTTTGGCCGATGAAATGTTCGATGGCCTGCAAAGCCGCGACTTCTTCGCCGTTCATTAAAGTGAAAGCGTCGCCGACATTTTGCGCGCGACCGGTGCGACCGATGCGGTGGACATAATCTTCCGGGTGCTCGGGGACGTCGTAGTTGATGACGTGACTGACACCGGCGATATCGAGTCCCCGCGAGGCGATATCGGTCGCAACCATCACTTCGTATTTACCGCTCTTGAATCCCTCGAGCGCTTCGATGCGTTCGCGCTGGGTGCGATTGGAATGGAGAACGGCGACGGCGTGTTTCGCGTCCTTCAAGGAATGTGCGACGCGATCCGCATTTATTTTCGTGCGACAAAAAATCAGCACGCTGTCGAACTTCGTCCGCTCGAGCAAGGCCATGAGCAGATCGAATTTTTGTTCGGCGGCGACGGGATAGACGGCGTGCGCCACTGTTTCGGCCGGTGAACGGCGCGCGCCGATCTCGATTAGCTCGGGGTCGCGTAAAACCCAGGCCGCGAGCCGCTCGATCTCGGGCGGCAAGGTGGCGGAAAACAGAAGCGTCTGCCTATCGGCGGAGATTTGTTCCACGATCCGGCGCACGTCCGGCAAAAATCCCATGTCGAGCATGCGATCGACTTCATCGAGCACGAGAATATTCACGTCGCGGAAATGGAGCGTGCCTTGTTCGAGGTGATCGAGGAGACGCCCGGGTGTGGCGATGACCACATCGACACCGCGCTTTAAATCTTCGCGTTGTTTGCCGTAGCCGACTCCGCCGTGAATGACGGTCGGGAACAAATCAGTGAAACGGCCGTAGTCGCGAAATGCGGTTTCAACCTGTGCGGCCAGCTCGCGCGTCGGCTCGAGGACGAGACAGCGAAATTTTCCGTGATGGCCGAGCAAGGTAAGAATAGGCAGCGCGAAGGCAGCCGTCTTGCCCGTGCCAGTTTGCGCTGTGCCGATTAAATCTTTTCCGGCGAGAACAATCGGGAACGCGCGCAATTGGATCGGCGTCGGCTCGACGAAACCCATCGCTTGCGCGCCGTGCACCACTTCGTCGGCCAGACCGAAATCTTGAAAACTCACCGCCGAAACTACTGTGAAGCAGGCGCTTTGTCATTCCGAGAGCAGCCGAGGAATGCCTTTGTGTTATCTTTAAGGTTGCGCAGCGGAATATCTCGGCCGCGCTCGAGATGACGAGAGTTTTGGTAATCGCGGACACGCACAACAAATTGCCGCCGATCATCGGTAAACTTGCGTCGAAAGCTAACGAGATCTGGCATCTGGGCGATGTTTGTTCGGAATCCATCCTCGATGAAGTGCGCGGGATGGGGCGGCCGGTCACGCTCGTGCGCGGCAACTGCGATAGTAACTACGCATGGCCGCTGGTGATTGATCTAACGACGAATGGAATCAGCTTCCGTTTGCAACACATTCCCCCGGAAGGACGAGAGAAGATCCATGCTAGTGTGCTCTTGCACGGTCACACTCATGTGCCCCGCGATGAGACAATCAGCGGTGTTCGGTTTCTCAATCCCGGATGTGTGACGCGGCCGAACCGCGGGGCACCGCCGAGCGTTGCCTTTCTCGAATTCAAGTCGCGTGGAAATTTTGAGTGGAGATTGGTGGGGCTGCGTTAGTCATTCCGCCCGCAGGGTTTCGATGGGATTGACGCGACAGGCGCGCCGCGCGGGCAGCCACGCCGCCAGCAACGTGACTAGCAAGAGAGTCATCGCGACCGCGAGGTAGATTTGCGGATCTACTGGCGTGACACCGAAGAGAAAGCTTCGAATTAAACGTGCGCCGGCGATTACACCTAATGAACCAAGCGCGATGCCGAGGCCAAAAAGCTTGAAGCCGTGCCCGAAAATCAGGCCGCGAATATGCGCCGGACGCGCGCCGAATGCGATGCGCAGCGCGATTTCACGCAGTCGCTGCAATGTCGAGTACGCCAGCACGCCATACAAACCAACCGCGGCCAGGAGCAAGGCCAGCCCAGCGAAGATTGCGAGCAAGAACGAAAGCAGGCGATGCGTGGCCCAGGTTTCAGCGACGCGTTCTTCCATCGTGCGCACGTCGAAGACCGGCTGCGTCGGATCAATGCGATTGATGAGATCGCGGATCGATTTTTCGAGCGCCTTCACGCTGCCGCTGGCCCGGAGAAGAAGAACCTGGTTCTTCCGCGCCGCCTGCGCTTCGGCAAAAAAGAACGCCGGCATGGGTTGCGCGTCGCTAAAGCCGCGCATCTTCATGTGCGCGACTATGCCGATGATCTCATACGGTCGCGGATCGCTCCCTTCGCCCTCGGCATCGCCGATGAGGAGGCGTTTGCCTAACGAGTCCTGTTTCGGAAAAATCGTGTCGGCCAATGTTTGATCGATGATCACGACCGGCGGCGAATCCTTCGTGTCGGTCGCGTTGAAAGTGCGGCCGCGCACCAGCGTCGCGCTCAGGGCGGCGAAATAATCTCCCGCCACCACTTCGGAATCCGCAGACGGCTGCTGACTCGGATCAGTCGGCGGCGCGCCTTCAGGCAGAAAATTAATCTGCCATCCACTCAACATCGGCGGGTTGGCCCCAACGGCGGCGTATTGCACACCCGGTAGGTGACGGACGCCATCGAGCAGGGCGTTATCGAAGTTCATGACCTTCTCGGCGTCGGTGTATTTGGTGAAGGGCAACTCAATGCGCACGGTGAGCAGACCGCGCGGTTCGAAACCCAGTGAGATCGACTGCATCTTCGCGAAACTTTTGAGGACGAGGCCCGCCGCGCTGAGTAAAAGGAGCGTCAATGCGACTTCGCCGATGACGAGCCAATCGCGGCTGCGGCGCGCCCTTTTTGTCTCAGAGCTGCCGAAGGAGGCAGCTTGCAGGGCGGTTTGAATATCTTTATGCGCAACCTGCCAAGCCGGCCAGAGACCGAAGAGGACAGTCGTCACGCCAGCGAGCAAAAAGGTGAAGAGAAGGACGCGCGCATCGAAGGCGATGCCTTCGAAACGCGGCGCGTTGCTGGGGGCGAAAGCGACAAGGGCGTCTCGACCCCAAATGGCGAAGAGAAACCCGACTGCGCCGCCGATGAGCGCGATGCAAAAGCTTTCGATGAGAAGTTGCCTGACGACTCGTGCGCGCGAAGCGCCGATGGCGGCGCGGATGGCAAACTCGCGCG
Source organism: Chthoniobacterales bacterium (assembly GCA_036809705.1). Classification (GTDB taxonomy): domain Bacteria; phylum Verrucomicrobiota; class Verrucomicrobiia; order Chthoniobacterales; family UBA10450; genus AV69. Next base: position 11,344 of record DAIRIE010000024.1, on the reverse strand, counting down.
AACGCGAGGCGCCGCGCGCGGCGAAGAGATTCGCCAGGTTGGCACAGGCAATAAGCAAGACGAGCGCAACTGCGCAGAGCACTAGCGTGAGGTTGGTGCGATAACTACCGAGCAGAGTATCGAGCAACGGCTTCACCACCGCGCCCGTGCCCGCGTTCGTTTCCGGATAAGTTTTCTCCAGGCGGGCGGCGATCGTCTTTATCTCATGGCGCGCCTGCTCGACGCTCACGCCTTTCTTCAGGCGACCCCATGCGTAGAGCATGGGATGATTAGCGCGGTTCTGCCATCCGGGCACCGCACTCCGGCGCATGAGCGAGAACCACGCGTCGACCCCATGCGGCGAATCCATTTCCCGCGGCATCACCCCGACCACCGTGAAAGGCGCGGCATGAAAATTCACCGTGCGCCCAACAATGTTCGGATCGCGATTGAAGACTCGCTCCCATAAGCGATCGCTCAGGATAACCAGCGACGGCGCGCCCGGTTTGTCTTCATCTTCAGTAAAGGTGCGGCCGATCTGTGGATTGAGTCCGATGACGTTGAAGAAATTCGCGGTGACAAAGGCGACCGCGACGCGCTCTTCTTCGCCTCCGGCAATGCCGCTGAGATTGCGCGATTCCAAACGCGAAAGCGCGAGATGCTGGAACGATTTCGCGTTGTTGCGCCAATCAATGTAATCGGGCAGCGCAATCGATGAATCGATTCCGCCACTGATTTCATTCAAATAAACGATGCGCTCCGGTTGCGGATATGGCAGGGGGCGCAAGAGCACGGCATTAACGACACTAAAGATCGCCGTGTTGGCGCCAATGCCGAGCGCGAGCGTGAGCACGGCGATGACGGTGAAGGCGGGTTGCTGCACGAGCTTGCGCATCGCATAGCGAAAATCCTGAAGCAGTGTGTTCATGTGGTTTCTCCTTATTCAGCTCTGAGTGCGACGATTGGATCGACTTTGGTGGCGCGGCGCGCAGGGATGAGACAGGCAATCAACGAGACCACGCTCATGACCAGCGCGGTGCCGAGAAGAGTGGCGAAGTGCAGCGTCGGCACGTCGAAGAGAACGCTCTGCATCGCTCTTCCTGCCATCCACGCGCCGATCAAACCAAGGACGGTTCCGGCGGCGAGAAGGCGCAGGCCTAACGAGAAAAATTGCGCGCCGATCTATTCGCGCTGCGCACCTAGCGCCATGCGAATGCCGATCTCGCGCCGGCGTTGCGCGACGGCGTAACTAAGAACTCCATAGGTTCCAATGGCCGCCAGGAGCAGCGCGACGCCAGCGAAAATTCCGGCGAGCAGCGCCGGCGAGCGACGCGCGATCAGACTCTCCGCGATGCGCGTATCCATGGATCGGAGGTTATCGATCGCCAGGTCGGGATTGGCTGCGCGTACCAGTTTCCGCAGCGTCCCGGCAAACGCTTCCGGGCGTTGCCTCGTGCGGGTGACGACAAAAACGCCGCCGTCGTATGCATCAACAAACGGAAGGTAAACCGCGCCCTGCCCCTGCGGTTCCGTGAGCTCCGCTTGTTTTACCGCGCCGACCACACCGACAATGGTGAACAGTTTTGCTTCGTCCGAGTCGTTGCCTTGAAAAACGCGTTGACCAAGCGCGCCGCCGCGGGGCCAGTAGCGTCGGGCGAAATCTTCGTCCACCACGCAGACCCGGTCCACGCGATGAGAGTCGGCTGAAGTTAAGAACCGGCCCGCGCGTAGAGGAATGCCGAGCGCGCTGAAGTAATCGCCGGTGACTTGATAGGAATAATGACCGTGCAACGATTCGCCCGCCGGCGGCACATAACCCTTCGGTGTAACCGCAGTCTTCCCGCTCTCTCCACTCAGGGGCACGTTGGTGATCGCTCCCGCCGCCGCGACTCCAGGTTGCTGACCAATTGTTTCCAGCAAGCGATCGAGGAAAGGGCGGGCGTCATAGATAAACGGCACCGTGATTTCCCCGGTGAGAACGTGATCGGCCCGGAATCCGGGTGAAACCTCCATCACTTTTTTCAGGCTCAACCCAAGGAGCGCGGCGCCGGCGAGCAAAACAAAAGCGAGCGCGATCTGCGCGACGATGAATCCGTGGCGAAGCCGCTGCGCAGCGCGACTAATCGTGCCGGTGCGGGATTCCGACTGGAGCGCGTGCGCCAGATGAGTGCCCAGGTTGAACCAGGCGATCGGCACCGCGATGACGATTCCGAGAACCACCGCGCCGGCGAGACCGAGCGACGCCAGCCAGCCATCGAACACAATGTGCGCGCCGAGCGGCAAGCGATCGGCGCCAAGAACTTCGAGCAACCGAATTCCCCAGGCTCCGACAACGAGCCCGAGCAATCCGCCGGCCAAGGTGAGCAGGACCGTTTCCGTCATCACTTGCCTAACGACATGTCCGCGGCTCGCGCCCATCGATTGGCGGATCGCCATTTCCTTAGCGCGCCCGCTCGCGCGGATTAGGAGGAGGTTAACCAGATTGACCCCGCCGATGAGCAGGAGGAAAAACACGCCGCCCTGCATCAACCAAAGGGTCGGACGGATGGAGCGCACGTGATCCGCATGAAGTGAAAACACCGGCGAGCGGAAGCCGGCCTCGGCCATCGCTTTCGCTTCCGGATTATTTTTCTCGACCGCGGCATTGTGCGCGTCGATCTGCGCTTGCGCCTCCGCGATCGTCGCGCCCAGCTGCAAGCGCGCGATCATGTGCGTGCCGCCTCCCCCGGAATGGCGCTCCTTCGGCGTGCGATCCTCCGGCCGGGTCCTGATCGGCAGGAAAAGTCGCGCTTCTGAAGAGAGGAAACGAAAATCGGGAGGCAAGACGCCGACGATCTTTCTCGGCATGGTGTTTACTCGGATGTCCCGGCCGAGGACATTGGGATCAGAATTAAGACGCTGGCGCCAGTAGGCGTCGGTCACGATGATGACGCCATTGTGTTCCGCCATGGCCGCCTCCTCCTCGGTAAAGCTGCGACCCATCGCAAGGTTGACGCCGAGCGTCGTGAAAAAATCCGGCGAGATGCGCAAAACCTCTTCCTGCTCGGTCGAACCGATATCGCCGACGCTCCAGGTGTTGTAGCTATAAATGGAGAGGCTCGAGAAGGCCGGGAGGTTGCCGCGCCGCTCGTAGTAGTTCGTGATCGATGAGCCGTCATTCTCGACTCCGGCTTTTGGATAAGTGTTGAAGATCGTGACCAGCCGATCGGATTCAGGAAACGGAAGCGGTCGCAACAAAATAGAATTGATCACCGCGAAAATCGCCAGGTTCGCGCCGAGGCAGATCGCGACCGTGGCGAGCGCGGTGAAGGTGAAGGCCGGAGATTTGCGGAGTCGGCGAAGGGCGAAGCGAAGATTATTCATTGGGAAGATGACGAAGCTCGAATGACGAATGACTAATGACGAAAAAATACCCGCCGCGTTTTCTGCATTCGGGTTTCGTCATTCAGCGCGATCATTCGGCACGCAAAGCAATAATGGGATCCACCGCACTGGCGCGCCGCGCTGGCCACCAGCACGCGATGAAGGCGACAACACCGAGCAGGAGAGCGACCGAAATGATTGTTAGCGGATCGGTGGCGCCGATTCCATAAAGGAGTGCCGTTAGCATACGACTCGTTAGCCAGATGGCGACGATTCCGAGTGCGACGCCGATCGCGACCAGTTTCATCCCTTCGCCGAAGATGAGCCGAAGGACGTCACCGCGCTGCGCGCCGAGGGCGAGACGAATGCCGATTTCCTGAGTGCGTTGTGTAACGGCGTAACTCATTACGCCAAAAATTCCCGCGGCGGCGAGGAGAAGGGCTAGCGCGGCGAAAAGTCCTACGAGGATGGCGTTGAAGCGCGGCTGGGCGATGGAGGAATTGAGATAGTCGGTAAGTGCGCGTGCGCGATAAAGCGGCACATCCTTGTCCAGCTCGTCCAAGGCACGGTGCAGCGAAGCGGTGAGCGAGGAAGGATCGAGCTTGCTGCGCACGAGGAGCGACATGGTGCCGACGGCAAATTGCTGGTGGGGAATATAGAGCTGCGGTTGCGCCGCTGTTCTAAGACTCGTTAGGTGAAGATCGTCGACAACCCCGATGATTTCGCGCACGGGCGGATCGCCGGGATTGACCGAGCCGTTAGGCGTCACTCGTTTGCCGATTGGGTTTTCATTGAGAAAATATTGTCTGGCAAAACTTTCGGTCACAATCACGACGAGCGGGGAGCGAATGTCGTCGCGCGCGGTGAAATCGCGGCCACGCAGCAGTGGCACGCGCAGCGTTTTGAAAAAATCGACGCCAACGACGTTAACTTGGACAGAAGGCTGCTGGCCTTTCGGCAACGGACGCTCCTGAATATCGTTAGAAAAGGTCACCTCACTGCCGCTGAGCGGAATCCACCAGGCGGCGCTGGCGGAGTTCACTCCTGGCAACTGCGCGATGCGTTTCAACAATTTGTCGTAGAAGATGGCGGCTTGTGCCGGCTTGCCGTAGCTGGCGTCCGGGAGCGCGATCTTCGCCGTCATCACGTTGGAGGGCTCGAAACCGGGCGAAACTTTTTGCAAGCGCAGAAAACTTTCCAGCAGCAAACCCGCGCTCGAAAGCAAGAGAAGCGCGAGCACGATTTCCACCACCACCAGAGCGGCTCGCACCCGACGACCGTGCGAGCCTTCGCTCGATCCGCGCGCGTTCTCGTTCAGCGAGCTAACGATATCTGGATGCGCAGCGCGCCAGGCGGGCCATAACCCTGCCAGCAGGCCAACCAGCAGACTAATCGCGGCGGTGAAAATCAGAACGTGCCAGTCGAGCCCGATCTGCTCGATGCGCGGGATATTTTTCGGCAAAAAGCGCTGCAAAAGATCGAGCCCCCAAATCGTGAGCAATAAACCGGCCAGACCACCAGCTGCGCCCAGCAGCGCGCTTTCCCCTAACAATTGCTGGATAAGGTGGCGCCGGCCCGCGCCCAGCGCCGCGCGAATGCTGAGCTCTTTCTGGCGCGAAACGGAACGCGCGAGCAGCAGATTGGCGACATTCACGCACGCCACCAGGAGGACGCACGCCGCCATCGCGCTCAGCATCATTAACGCCGAACGCGTTTTTCCAACGATGGCATCCTGCAGCGGGCGGACCTGCACGTTGAAATAGGAATTGGTGTCACGATATTGCCGGCCCAAACCCGCGCTGATCGTATCCATGTTCGCCTGCGCTTGCGCGAGCGAGACGCCGTCCCTTAAACGTGCGACGCACCCGAGAAAATTGTTGCCGCGTTGCGCCGTCATCGGCGTCGAGCCGTCGCTCGTTTCGCGCAATGTCGCGACGGTGATCCAAACTTCCGTCGCAATCTGATCGCGCAGGAGAGGGAATGCAAAACCGGAGGGCATGACGCCGATGATCTGAAAACTCTTCCCGTCGAGCGCGACCGCCTTGCCAACAATGGCTGGATCGGCGGCGAAACGGGTTTGCCAGAGCGTGTAGCTGATGATTGCGACACGATTGCCGGCCTCGTCTTCCTTCGTAGTAAAATTACGGCCCCGAATCGGCGTCACTCCCAGCAGGTCGAATAAATTCGCGGAAACGGCTTCGGCTTGAACGTGCGCTGCCTGTTTCCCGTCCGTCAGAGTGAGACTTTCATTTCGATAAACCGCCATGCGATCGAACACACGATTTTGCGCGCGCCAATCTTCGAAGTCGGGATAAGAAACGGATGAAGCGCTATCCGTGCCGGTGCGCATATCGTATGCGCTGAGATCGACCAGCCGCTGCGGGTGTTGAAAAGCGAGCGGGCGCAGCACCACTGCATCGAGCACGCTGAAGACGGCAGTATTTGCGCCGATGCCAAGCGCGAACGTGACAATAACGCTGGCGGTGAAGAGCGGTTGTTTGATTAGCGCGCGAAGATTTTGCATGGAATTCATTCGGCGCGTAAGGCGACTACGGGATCGACGCCGCTGGCGCGTCGCGCTGGCACCCAGCAGGCGAGCAGCGCCACCGCGGCGAGAAGCGCGGAGACGCCGAGGAAGGTGATCGCGTCGGTCGCGCTCACGCCGTAGAGCATGGTGGACATGAGGCGGGTGAGACCGAAGGAGGCGACCAATCCGACCGCCACCCCGAGCGCGGTCAGGATCATTCCCTGCCGCACCACCAGTTTGAGCACGTCGCTCCGTTGCGCGCCGACCGCCATGCGAATGCCGATCTCGCGCGTGCGTTGCGAAACGGAATACGACATCACGCCATACAGGCCGATCGAAGCCAGGAGGAGGGCGAGCCCGGCAAAAATTCCTAACAAGACCATGGCGAATTTCTGCTTCACGACCGAATGCGCGAGCGCGTCCTGCATGGAACGGACATTTCCGAGCGCGACATTGCGGTCGATGTTCCAAATCGCATTCTGCGTCGTGGGCACAAGCGTAAGCGGATTGGCCGAGGCGCTGCGGACGGCGAAAAACATGCTCGACCAACCGGCCTGCCCGAGTGGCTGATAAATTTCCGCCCGGGGCGCCGTTCCTAAAGAAAGTGACCGAACGTTCCCGACGACTCCGACGATTTGCAGGGTCTCACTCTTCGGCCCGAATTTTTCGACGTATTTGCCGATCGGATCCTGGCCGGGAAAAACATCCGCCGCCAGTGCTTCGTTGATCACGATAACGGGCAGCGCGCCTTTCCGGTCATGTTCGTTGAAGACGCGTCCCTTCAGCAGCGGGATGGCCATGGTCGAAAAATATTCTGGCGATGCCACCCGAATGTCGGCGTCGTGACTAGTGTCGCTTCCGGGAACCCCGAAACTTCGCCCGCTGTTTCCGCCGGAGAAGGGCAGTCGGCTGATGGCGGCAATCTTTTGTACCCCGGGCAAGGCACGCAGACGTTCGATCGCTTGTTGGTAAAAGATAACCTGCCGCTCTTCGTCAATGAAAGATGGGCTGAGATCGAATGTGAGAAGGTGGTCGGAGTTGAATCCGGGATCGACGTGAGTGAGTTTGGAAAAACTTTTTAGCATTAACCCGGCGCCGATGAGCAGGACGAGCGAGAGTCCCACTTCAGCCGCGATCAGGATGGAACGAGGGTGACTGCGGCTGGCGGTGCTGCCTCGCTCGCCTTCGCCTAACGACTCGTTTGGATTGGCCGAGGAAACAGAAAACGCGGGAAACAATCCAAACAATGTGCCGGTGAGAATCGAAAGGCCGAAACTGAAACCGAGCACGGCGCGATTGAGACTGATCTCGGTAAAGCCACGGATATCGGCCGGACTGAGTGCGAGTAAAACGGGAATGGCCCAGGCCGCAAGCATGACGCCGAGCGCGCCGCCGAGCAGCGCGAGCAGCAGGCTTTCGGTCAAGAGCTGCCTAACGAGTCGTGTGCGGCTGGCGCCGAGGGCGGCGCGAATGGAAACTTCACGCGCTCGACCGGCGGCGCGGGCCAACTGCAAATTTGCGACATTGGCGCAGCCGATGAGCAGGAGACAGGTGACGGCGCCTAGTAAGATGAAAAGCAACGGCCGGATGCCGCTGACTAATCCTTCATGGATCGGCACGACTTCCGCGCCTTCATCCATCAAGTCGTTCGGATATTCTTTTTCCAATCGAAGCATGATCGCGTTCAGGTCGGCACGCGCTTGTTGAAGCGTCACGCCGGGTTTCAAGCGCGCCCAGACGTCGAGGTAATTGCTGTTGCGCGCGGTTCGCGGATCTTCAGTCGGCCGGAGCGGATGCCGCGGGACACTCCAGGGCGACGCGATCCACAATTCGGCAAAATTATCCGGCGAAAAACCCGCGGGCATGACGCCAACGACAGTGTGCGGCTCGCCGTCCAATTGAATGCTGCGTCCGATGATGCTGCGGTCCGCGCCGAATCGACGCTCCCATAGTTGCTGTGTGAGCACGACGACATTCGCGTTGCCGGGTCTTTCATCTGAGGGCAGGAGCGTGCGTCCAAGCAACGGAGCGACGCCGAAGACGCGGAAAAAACTCGCGGAAACAACCGAGTCGCGAAGGCGTTCGGGGCGATCGCCTTCGGTCAGGTTGCTTCGGCCGCCGCGCGAGCTGGCCATGTCCGAGAAAACGTGATTTTGCGCTAGCCAATCGAGGTAATTCGCCGGCGCGGAGTCATGGTGCGAAATTCCGGTGCTACGCGTTGTTTGCGAAAGGGAAACGATGCGCTCGGAATCGGGATACGGGAGCGGACGCAACAGCACGCCATCGACCACGCTGAAGATCACAGTCGAGCTGGCGATGCCGAGCATGAGCGCGACGGCTGCTACGATGGTGAAACCGGGAGTCTTGCGCAGCATTCGCAGGCCATAACGAACATCGTGCAAAAGCGCGTTCATGATTTCATTCTGCGCGCAATGCAATAATCGGATCGACCCGCGTGGCGCGGCGCGCCGGCAGCCAGCAGGCAACGAGCGCGACCATGGCCAGAGCGAAAAGCGCGAAGCTCAAGGCCGGGGCATCGAACCCGCCGACGCCGTAAAGCAAGCTTTGCAATCCGCGACCGGCGCCAAGAGCGGCGAGTAATCCGATGATCAAGCCCGAAAAAACCAGCAGCATTCCCTGCGAAAGAACGAGGCGAAAGACATCGCTGCGTTGCGCGCCAAGGGCGAGCCGAATGCCGAGCTCGCGCGTGCGTTGCGTCACGGTCAGCGCCATCACGCCATAAAGACCAATGCTGGCGAGCAGCAGCGCGATGACCGCGAACGCGCCCAGCAGCGACATCATCATTCGACGCGAGCCAAGACTCTTTGTGATGTTTTTCTCCATCGTGGAAATGTCCGCAAAGGCCTGGTCCGGATCGAGCGCTTGCAGCTCGCGTTTCAGCGTGGGAACGAGCGCGAGCGGATCGCCCGATTTCACCCGCACCATCAGCATGTTGCCGCGAGTGGGCACCTGTTCCGCGCAAAAAGTCATTTGCGGCCAGTGGTATTGCTCGACGTTGTCTTCGCCGGGCGCTTCGTTACGCGTGCGCGCGACGAGGCCAACGACGGTCAATGGCGGCGGATTCTTTTCATCGGAGCGATTATCATCGATCTGCTGCCCGATCGGATCTTTACCGGGAAAATATTTTTGCGCCAAAGTCTCATCGATGATGACGGAACGCGGCTGCCCGGCACGATCATCGGCGTTGAAGGCGCGACCGCGGAGCAACGGCATACGCATGACGCGAAAATAATCGGGCGTAATGGCGTTGACTTCCGCCTCCGGTTCTTGCCCGGGCGGAAATGCTGGCGTGCCGGTAATGTGGAAAGAGCTGTCCGATTCGTTATCGTCAAAAGGAATATTCGAGCCGAGGGCGGCGGCCTCCACACCGGGAAGCGCGCGCACCCGTTCCACCAGCTGATCATTGAAACGCGCAATCTTTTCATCGGTATCGTAGCGGGCCTTGGGCAAGAGAACATCAGCGAGCAAAATCTTTTCGGGATTGAATCCGAGGGGCGCGTTTTGGGCGTTGCGAAAACTTTTCAGCGTCAATCCCGCTCCGGCGAGGAGAAGCAACGCGAGCGCGACCTGTGCCACCACCAGACCCGAGCGCATGCGCTGACGTTGTGCGCCATCACTCGTGCCGCGACCGCCTTCGTGCAGTGACAGGGTGAGGGAAGCGTTGCGCGAAACACGAAGCGCAGGCCAGATGCCGACGAGTAATCCGGCGCCGATTGCGACCGCGGCTGTAAAAGCGAGCACTTTGAAATCAAGACCTGCTTCCTGAAAACGCGTCACGTCTGAAGGCGCGAAGCTGGCCGAGCCGCCGGGAGAAATCGCTTTGATCGCATCAAGTCCCCACAAGGCGAGGAGCACCCCGGCGATGGCGCCGAAGATGGCAAGAATCGCACTTTCGAGAAGGACTTGCGCGGCCAGTTGGCGGCGGCTTGCGCCAAGGGCGGCGCGCACGGCCAGTTCGCGATCACGCCCGAGCGAGCGCGCCAATTGCAAGTTGGCGACATTGGCGCACGCAATCAGCAGCACACAGCCGACGGCCGCGAGCAGGAGCGCAACTCCGCGTTTGTAATCCTTCACCGCCGACTCCAGCAAAATCAGCGCGGTGACCCGACGCCCGGTGTTGGTATCGGTAAAGCGGCGTTCAAGCTCGGCCGCGATGTTGTTCAGATCCGCCGTCGCCTGCACAAGAGTGATCCTGGGCTTCAGCCGGCCAAGCGCGGAAAAGCCGGGGTGATTGCCCCGGTTCAGATAGTCCTTGTCTGCGCGCAAATCCTCCAGCGGAATGTAAACTTGCGCCTTCCGCGGCAATGTTACCTCGGGTTTAAGGACGCCGATGATTTCGCGCTCGACCCCGTCGAGCTTGATCGATTGGCCGATGACGCCGCGCGATCCGCCGAAGCGGCGGTTCCATAGTCCCGCGGAAATGATCGCGACCTTTTTACAGTGAGGAACGTCGTCCGCCTCCGAAAAATCGCGGCCCAGCAGCGGCGGAAGCCCGAGCACGGACAGAAAATTATAACTCACCCGTGCGGAGCCGACGCGTTCGGCCTCGGCGTCGCTGGCGGCGCCAGCCAGGTTCGCATCGCCGCGGCGAAGGAGGGCGAGATCGGTGAATCCGCGCTGGCCCGCGCGCCAATCCAGATAATTCGGCAAACTGACCGAACCGGAATCGAAAATGTTAGTGCGCTCGCGAATGAGCGCGAGCCGATCTGGCTCCGGGTAAGGCAGTGGGCGGAGGAGAACAGCGTTGACGACGCTAAAGATGGCAGTGTTGGCGCCGATGCCGAGCGCAAGTGTGAGCACGGCGATGGCGGTGAAGGCCGGCTGTTTCGCCAGCATCCGCAACGCGTAACGCAGGTCCTGCCACAACATTTGTTCTACGTCTTGTTAGCCCGCCTTTTCAATCTGCGTCGTCACCTGTTTCACCGCCACCTTTCCCGGGACGACGACCGGCTGGGCGGCGAATTGAAAAATTGAAAAGACCGCGCTCAAAATAAAGAGCGAGTAGATCAACGTTTCAACGGCATTGCGTTTCTTGTCTTCTGCTTCTGACGCCAGAATCAGATCATATGTATTGGATTGGTGCGTTTTCATAGGTTCGCCCACTTGCCTATGCACTCGCCGTGCCAATAAGATTCGCGACGGCGCAACTCACTCAAACAGTTGCAATTAAGATTCGCGCGAAAAATTTTGAGCGCGCGGTCGCATTCCGTGCTTGGGAAATCTGTGTCCCGAAAATGGAACCGGACTTCCGTCATCCCGGGCGGAGTCGAGGGATTCCGTGGAAGTTAGCTTAAAGTGACGCGGCGGGATCCCTCGGCTACGCTCGGGAGGACGAATGATGCTACGCGGCAGCTGCTACTTGCTTCTTCGATTTCTTTTCTGAACCGCTCGCTTGCTCGTCCGTCTTTTTCGATTTGCGGGACTTTGAGTCTTTTTCTTCCGGTGCTTCTTCGA
>DAIRIE010000023.1:15380-19463 GCA_036809705.1 Chthoniobacterales bacterium | reverse complement strand
AGCCGGCTTCGCGAAAGTTCTCACTGCCAAAGGGTCGGATAAAATCCTCGGCGCAGTCATTGTCGCACCGCATGCAGGCGACCTGCTCCATGAATTTGTTCTGGCAATGAACGCCGGCATTGGCCTCGGCAAAATTGCCACGATGATTCACGCTTACCCGACCTTTGCCGAACTCGCGCGCAAAGCCGGCGACAAATACAACAAGACGCGGCTGACGCCGTTCGCGAAAAAGCTTTTCGCCTGGCTTTATCGACGGGCGCTCTAACTTATGAACTGGCTAAAAAAATATTGGAAATGGATCGCGCTGGTCGTGCTCTTGATCGCGATCTCAACTGCGGCCGCCTTCCTGCCGGTGAAGGATTGGGTGAAAGCGTTTAGCGATTGGGTGCAAACGCTGGGTGCGCTTGGAGTTGTCCTTTTCATTTTGGCCTATGCGTTGGCCACGGTGCTTTTTTTGCCCGGCTGGATTTTTACCGTTGCCGCCGGGCTGGTTTACGGCGTGATCGGCGGGACCGCCGTCGCCCTGGTGGGCGCGATCATCGGCTCGACGCTGGCATTCTTGTGCGGGCGTTATCTGGTCCGGGAACGGCTGCGGACGGCGACCAAAGGCAACAAGAAATTCGCCGCCATCGACGAAGCGATTGGCAAACAAGGCTGGAAGATCGTCGGCCTGCTGCGGCTCAGCCCGTTGATCCCGTTCAACCTTAGCAATTATTTCTACGGCGTGACCGCAGTCGCTTTCTGGCAGTACGTCATCGCCTCCGCCATTGGCATGCTGCCGGGGACCCTTCTCTATGCGTACCTCGGCGGAGCCGGGAAAGCCGGTCTGAGCGGAGGCGGCGGGGGATCGCCGCTGAAGTATGTGTTTCTCGGCGTCGGCCTCGTTGCCACGATTGCCGTCACCATCATCATCAGTCGCGCCGCGAAGAACGCGCTCGCGAGAACTGGCGCGACCAAAAAGAAATAACACGAACTCCGGACGCGGACGGTAGACGCATTAGTTTCTTAAGCGAGAACATTTGTCGGGAATAAGCGGGCGTTGGTTTGCATTTCCTCGCCTTGAATTAAGTGTATCGGCACGCCTCGAATTTGCGCCGCCGCGCTCAGGCCGGCTGGGGTAGGCCAACATGTCAAGTGGCGTGACAACCTGTGACAAATTCAGCTCGACAAACCGACATCGTAAACGACGAAAAACAATTTCCCCTCGTGAGTCGCATCAGATATCAAGGTTTGTGTGACCCCGAGCGGGTTCAACTCCCCTCGCCTCCAGCCCACGAAGCCTTCGGGGTTGCCACGCCGGAGCGCGCGTGCGCTGACTTGCCGTTGTTGGTTCGCTGACGCGCGATACAGTTCCGGATGCGAACGCTCAGTACGCTTCTTTTTCTTTGCCTCGCCTCGCTTGGTTCCGCAGCCGGTGATGAAGGCTATCGACTCATCAAACAAATACCCATCGGCGGCGAAGGCGGCTGGGATTATCTCTCCGTCGACGCGCAGGCGCGCCGGCTTTATGTCACGCATGCAACCAGGATCGTTGTTGTCGATTTGGATACCGGTCGCGTCGTGGGCGAAATCGCCGACACGCCTGGCGTCCATGGATTAGCCATCGCGCCGCCGCTCGGTTTCTCCAGCAATGGGAAAGAGAACAAGGTATCCATCGTCGAGTTGAAGACGCTGAGAACGACTCACAAAGTGGAGACCGGCGAAAATCCGGACGCCATTCTTTACGAATCGGGGCGCGCGGAGGTTTACGCGTTCAACGGCAGAGGGGAATCAGCCTCGGTCATTGACGCGAAAAGCGCGCAGGTTGTCGCGACCCTCGCTCTTGGCGGAAAACCGGAATTTGGCGTGGCCGACTCTGCTAACGGTCGCGTGTTTTGCAACATCGAAGATAAAAGCGAAGTGGTGGCGATCGATACCAAAACGCACAGTGTGGCGGCGCGCTGGCCGCTGGCGCCGGGCGAGGAGCCAAGCGGACTTGCCTTCGATGCGGTGCATCACCGGCTCTTCGCAGGTTGCAGCAACAAGCTGCTGGTCATGCTCGACAGCACGAGCGGCAAGGTCCTCGCCACCGCGCCGATCGGCTCCGGTGTGGACGCCTGCGCCTTTGACGAAACCAGTGGCAATGTCTTTGCCTCCTGCGGCGATGGCACTCTCACCATCGCCAGAGTGGAAGGCACGAAGTTAAAGGTGGTGCAAACGCTGCAAACGGAACGCGGCGCGCGCACCATGGCGCTCGATCCGGTAACGCATCACATCTACACGGCGACGGCAAAATTTGACCCCGAAAAGAAAGATGAGCGCGGCCGCCCGAAGGTCATCGACGAAACTTTTCACCTCCTCGAATACGGGCCGAAGTAGTCAGCCTTTTGCCAGCACGAAGTGCGGGAAGACCACGAAGAACAATCACTGCTCCGCACCTTCAGGTTCTTCGTGGTGAATATTTGCTGCAGCCGCTGAGATTATCCTTCCCATCGGGAAGCCGTTGTTATAATTTCTAGAGTGTCTCGCTCGTCACACTTTCTCGTCCCACAAAATGAAAACTCGATTCCTGCGCCAGGGGGCCATTTACGCTCTCGTCGCTCTCACCTGCTATTGCATCGGCGCCTGCCGCCAGGCCGCTGTTGTCAACCCCGGCGAAGATGACCTCGTGGTGCTGAATGGCTGCGTGGTTTCAGCCTGCAATTATCTGGCCGCGGTCAAGACCCAGCACACGCTGGAGAAAAATTTTTGGGCCAAAATCATGCTCGTCCGTTATGCCAACCATCCTGCCGGCCACGCGTACTGCATCTGGGAAACCGAAGGGACTATTTACGGTTACGATCGCAACGCGGGTGCCTTTCCCGTTCCCGTTTACACGCGTGACCCGCGTGCCATCGCCAGCATTCTCGCGCAGGAATTATCCAAGCATTTGAACGAAGTGCTGACGGTGAGTAACGCCGAGTTCGTCGAGCCCTCCGCCAAAGTGCGGAATTTCTGACCGGACGGTCGCGCTCCAGCTCACGCCCGCTTGCTCCCGAAAGCGGATCCCTCGACGGCAGATGAGGCCGCCGTTTTTCGCCGTTGCGATTCACTGGTATGGCGACAACACGCAAAACATCGAAACGCACGCTGATCGAGCCGCACAAAGGCGACAAACGTTACGTGCGCAGAAATAAAAAAGGGGAATTCAAAAAGGAGGTGAACGTCGGACGCTCGCTCGCGGCGGATCGCCGGCGCAAATCAAAAACCAAGGCAGCCAAAGGCCAGGGCGATCGCGGCGATACATAATGAAAGAGAACGGCAGCGTTCTGAAGAAGATGCTGCCGATCACCAACAGCAACATCGCGGAGCTGCTCGCGCGCGAGGCCGAGAACGCATCCGGCACTTTGCAACGCGCTTTCCGCCGCGCGGCGCGCGCCGCCTTTCTCTGGCCGCGCGAGGCTGCGCAGGTCATCGCCGGTGGTGAATCGCTCACGCAGTTTTCCGGCGTCGGCCCATTCCTGGAAAAGCGCATTCGTGCCCGGATCGACCAGCCGCGGGTCGTTCGCGCGCCTGCGATTCGGCGCGATTTCATGTCGCTGGCGCAAGCGCGCACTTTGCTCGCCGGCGCGCCGGAATGGAGCAAACGTTTGCGCGGCGATTTGCAAATGCACACGCAATGGAGCGATGGCAGCGGCGCCATCGCGGAAATGGCGGAAGCAGGAGCGGCGCGCGGCTACGAATACATCGCGATCACCGATCACTCGAAGGGTTTGAAGATCGCCGGCGGCATTGATGAACGCGCGCTGAAGAAACAGGCAACGGAAGTTGATGAGGTGAACCGCGCCAGCCCCTGTCGCGTGCTGCGCTCCATCGAAATGAATCTTAACCCGCGTGGTGAAGGCGACATGGATCCGGCCGCGCTCGAGAAACTCGACATCGTGCTCGGCTCATTCCATTCCGCGTTGCGCACAAAAGAAGATCAAACGGCGCGCTACCTCGCGGCGCTCCGCAATCCGGACATCCAGACTCTCGGCCATCCACGCGGTCGCATTTACAATTTCCGCCTCGGGCTGAGCGCGGACTGGCCACGCGTTTTCGCGGAAGCCGCGCGCTGGGATAAAG
>DAIRIE010000023.1:14342-15370 GCA_036809705.1 Chthoniobacterales bacterium | reverse complement strand
GGGCGGAACGAGGATGCCGTTGGTGCCGACGACCGGTTCGAGGATGATCGCGGCGATTTGGTTTTTGTTTTCGCGGAAGGCCGCGCGCTGGGATAAAGCGCTGGAGATCGATTGTTACCCGGACCGCCAGGACCTGAACGTCGCGTTGCTCAAGCTGGCCAAACGCGAAGGCGTTCGCATCTCGTTAGGAACAGACGCGCACCATCCCTGGCAGCTTGAATTCATCGAGCTCGGCCTGGCCGCGGCACTCTTGGCCAGGATACCGGCAGACAGGGTCGTCAACTTCATGCCGCTACCGCAATTGCAGGGCTGGGTCACGGCCGTACGAAAACGCGCTCGCCGCTGACGCGCTATTCGGTCGCCTCGAGTTGCTCTTCTTCGCCGGCCACGTTCGACGAAGCAAGATTGCGATGGAGCCAGGCCAGCGCGTCGGAACGCCGGCGCGTGACGTGCGTTCTCCAGCGCACCTCCTGCACCTCGCGCTCCCAATGCTTCGCCAGCTCGTAAAATTCCTCGCGCGGCGCCACCACTACCACGATGGCGTTCGGCCGAAATGTGGCGATGACGCGGTCCTGCGCCGCGATTTGCGCCAGGTGTTCCTCGGCAAATTGCAAGTCGGTCGCGTTGGAAAGATCGACAAATTCGTATTTGAAATTCTGCGTGTTCTGAAAAAGCAGCAGCGCGTTGTAGCTCGCGCGCACGAACTCCTCGCCCGTGATCCGCCCGGTGCCGAGCTGGAGAATTCCCTGGCAATCTTTGGTCGTCTCAGTGATCAGCGGCATGGGAAGTCTTTCGTTAACGGCGCCATATTCGCGCGCCGCTGCCGCGCAGTTTCAGGCCAGGCGCCGTTCGCTGTCGATCATTTCTTTTCGTCGCTCCACTTTCGCTTCTCGAATGTCTTGCGACCAGAGCCGACTTCGAACGCTTCAAAGTCCGTCGGGTTCTTTTCCGAATACTTTTGGTGATAACCTTCCGCCGGCCAGAATTTCATCGCCGGCAGAATTTCGGTCACAATCGGTTTATCGAAT
>DAIRIE010000023.1:5436-14332 GCA_036809705.1 Chthoniobacterales bacterium | reverse complement strand
AATTTGCCCGAGGCAGAGAGCTTCGCCTTCGAAGCTTCGGCGGTTTTCTTCTCGGTGTCATTGTCGTAGAAAATCGCCGCACGATAGCTTGGGCCGATGTCGGTGAACTGACCGTCCGATTGCGTCGGATCGATTTGCCGCCAGTAGATATCGAGCAGTTTTTCGTAGGAAATCTTCGCCGGATCATAGGTGATTTCTATCGACTCGCGATACTTCGTCTTTTCCGTGGTGACGAGATCGTATGTCGGATTGGGTTCCGTGCCGCCGCAATAACCAACAACCGTTTTGAGCACTCCAGGCGCTTTATCGAAAGCCGGCTGAATGCACCAGAAACAGCCGCCGGCGAAAACCGCCGTGCGCGTTTCGCCCGGCTCCGCGTGAGCTGAGACGACAAGAAGAAAAGAAGCCGCGAGAAGGAAAAATCGGTTCATCGGATCGTTAGACAGCCATGCGGCATCGGCGTTTCAATATCGCGTGCGCCGTCGCCTCACCTTGGACGAAAAGGAAGCCGCTATCGAGTTCATCCCGGCGACGATACTCGAGCCGCTGTCGTTCGCTGACCTGTTCGTGCGCGACGCTCCGGTGGAAATCGATATTGGCTGCGGCGATGGAACATTTCTCGCTGCACTAGCGACGCAGAATTCCGCGCGGAATTTCCTTGGGATCGAGCGTCTGGCCGGCCGCGTGCGCAGCGTTTGCCGAAAAGCCGCACGCCTTCAGCTCGCCAATTTACGAGTGCTGCGGATCGACGCTGCCTATGCGCTGAAAGAGCTCATTCCGGCGGGCAGCGTTTTCGCGATCCATTTACTTTTTCCCGATCCGTGGCCGAAGCGCCGGCATCATCGCCGGCGCACCGTCACGCCCGACTTTCTCGCTGCCATTCACCGTGCTTTAGCTAACGACGGTCGGCTTCACCTGGCGACGGATCACGAAGATTACTTCTATTCTATTCGGCGGCTCGTTAGCGACAGCGCGCTGTTCGAACGGTCGCACGAAGCGATGGAGTTTCCGCGAAGTCGTTTCGAGCAAAACTTCGCGGCGAATGGCGCGCCGATCTATCGTTTGGTCTTGCGCAAAATCTCTCCCGTCGAATAGCTGCGCGCCTGCCAGCCTCCACCGCGAAACTGGATCTCGACCGCGCCGGATTGATCCTGCCGAATCAATTTGATCCCGCGTTCCGCAACATCGCTCGCCCATTCCCCGGAAACATTTTCCGCAAACGGTGACGGACGCGAGCTTGCAATGATGAGCGCCGGCCGAACTGCGTCGAGGAACTCAGGCGTTCCGGAGCCGCCGTCGTGATGTTGACCTTTGACCAGGATGTCGCTCTGAAGTTCCTCGCCCGCGCCAAGCAAAGCGGCTTCGGCTTCGTCGCCAGCATCGGATTCGAAGAGGACGGATGTTTGGTCATTGATCGTTAGCTGGACAATAAGCGGCGCGTCGTCAGCCGCAGTCACTGTGAGGTTCGCGGGTGGATAAAGAATGCGCGCTTGAACGTCGTGTCCGAAGACAAGCGCGTCACCGCGACTGACTGAGCGCCGCCTGCTGCGTCCGGCGAGATGCCGTTGCACCGACGAACGCACCGTCAGCGGATTATCGTAAATTTCGCGAGGGGAAAAATCATCGATGACATCAGACGCGGCGCCGATGTGCTGCGCATCGCCGTGGGTGAGGAGCAGGCCTTGCAGGCGATTGACGCCGCAATAATGCAGATACGCCTTCAGCGTGCGCTCGTAACTGCGGGCATTGCCGCAATCGATCAGCCACTGATAGCCGTTGGCTCGCACGTGCGCAGCGCCGCCGGTGCCTTCGTCCAGCACGGTAATGGCGATTGCCGCAGACGGAGTGGACAGATCCCGCAGATAAAAATGCCCGAAAGGCAGCGCAGCGAAAAGATGCACGAGCGCGAGCACCGCATGTGAGAGCAGCCAGTTGGCGTTATTAAAAATGATCGAGAGCGCTGATGAAAACGGTGCTGCCATTAACGAAAGTAGCGCGAGGGCGAGCACGAAATAAGCAATGGGCACAACGGCGAGATTCGCGAAAAGCGACACCGGAGTAATGAGATGGAAATACCAGTAGATGCAGGGCAGTGAGCCGAGCGAAGCGGCGAGCGAAACGGAACCGCCGCGGGCGATGGCGTCCGAGGTTCTGAGCTGGAGTTTGCGCCACGGACTGAACAGCGCGCGCGGGATAAATGGATCGGGCTGGCCGAAGCGACGAAACCAGCGATACATCGGCCGCGCGAAAATGACGATGGCGGCGACGACGCAGAAGGAGAGTTGGAAACCGCTGGTGAAAAGTTCGTTCGAATCCCAGAGCAAAATGAGAAAGGCAGCGGCGGCGAGACTATTCAGGGCGAAAACTTTTCGATCGAAGAACACGCCGGCGATAAGGATGGCGCTCATGAGCGCGGCGCGAATGCTCGCGGTGTGCAGCCCGGTCACAGCGGCGTAGAAGAAAAGCAGTGGAATGATGAGCGCGGTGGCGAGTTTCTTCGGCACACGCGCAATCGCAGCGACGGTCCAGAGCAGCCACGCGACAATGCCTACGTGCAGGCCCGCGACAGCAAAAAGGTGGAGCGTTCCGGTTTGTTGAAACGGTTCTTCAATGTCGTCGCGCGTTTGGTGGCGCAGGCCAAGTGACGTGCCGCAAATGAGACCCACCACCTCGGGCGAGTCTTCGATGCCGCGGCTCAGGGTGCGTTGCATCCAATCGCGCGAAATGGCCGCCGCGCGCAGCACGCAAAAGCCGCCGCGCCGCTGCACGAGGTGGGCATTCTCTGGAGCACGCACCATCAACGCGCGGGTCACACCGCGCCGGGCAAGAAAAGAGCGCATGTCGAACTCACCGGGATTCCGCGGTGGATCGATCGGCTGCAACGTTCCGAAGAGCGCCAGCTCGTCGCCGATCTGCGCCTGGCCGCGCCAATGCACGTAGACTGTCGCGGTGGTGCGGAGTTTGTTCGTGTCGCAACGGACCTTTTTCAGCTTGAGCGAGAAAGTCGCGACGCCGTTCGGCTCGATCTTCGGTTCGGTTGTGACGACGCCACGCACGCTGGCCGGTCTTATTCCTCCGCCAACGAACCGCGCCAGCTCATCGGCGGCGGTAGAGGTGATGCGCGAGCTGTGAAGACAAAAGAAGGCGGCAGCGACCACTGAATACACCAGCGGCGGCGGATGCCAGCGCCCGCAAACGATGGCTGCGCAAAGTGTGAGCGCGATGCTCGCGATGTTCGATGCTGGAAGCCAGTCGGCGGCAATGATGCCGGCTATAGCTGCCATCGCCAGACCGACGAACGGGTGTCGCTCGCGCCCGAGCCAGGACATTATCCGCAGATCACCGCCCCGTTATACCGACCGTCGTTAAATAAGAAAAGACTTTACTCCGCGCGCTGTGAAAAGGCGCTGTAGTTCACGCGCTGTCACCGCACCACCCACAGATTGCACGGGATGACATCCACGAGCCACTCCAGGTTCGTCGGCAATCGACCACGGTTCTTCTGCGGATCGACTGGCACGACAAGCAAATCGGCGTCCACCGATTTGACGAAATCGGCCGCGGCGAAACCGGTGTTGCCGCGGATGCAGCGCACTTCCACTGGCACATCGGTGTGGCCGAGCTCGAGAACGAAATGCTCCAGCTTTTCCTCCTCATCAAAGTCCTCGGCGGGCGCCTCAGCATCGGCTTCACGCGCCGCGCGCGCCTGATCAAATGTGGTGATGAGCCGCACAACGAAGACCCGCTCCGATTTCTCGGCCGCGGCCAAATGCAGCGTGCGCCGGAGTGATTGCGCGCCGTGGTCGGAATATTCCGCTACGAAGACGATGTTGCGCAACGGGGCCGGCTCCCGCGCGGGCCGGGTGAAAAGCATGATCGAGCTCTGGCCTTCACGCAGCAGCCGCCGCGCGACATTCCCAAGAAAGGGATGGAGCACGACCTCTTTCTCCAGCGCGCCGGCAACGATGAGCTCGACGGCATTCTGTTCCAGAGCGCGCAAAATTGCCTCCGCCGGATCGCCTTGCTCGTAGTGAATCGCGGAGTCGGGCGGCAGATCGAGCCGCATAAGTGTCTCGCGAAATTTCGCCGCCACTTCCGCCGATTGTTCCCCCACGTAAATCAGGCTCAGCTCTGAGGCGAAGCGATCGCGCATCCGTTTGGCCTCTGCCAGCACCTGCTCGAAGCGCGGCGAAAACGTGCTCGCGACAGCGATGCTGCGGTAAGGCGATGGATCGATCATCGCGCGAATGTCCGGCCTGGCGCTCTCACCGGCAACTCGCTCGCCACGCGTCCGCAGGTTTGGAACTTTTCAAAGCGAACCTCCTCTGCGAATGGTTTGGCCATGCGGCGCGCAATCTATCCCGGCAGCTTCGATCCGGTGACGAACGGCCACCTCGATGTCATCGAGCGGGCGCGGAAATTGTTCGACGAAGTCATCGTGGCGGTGGCGATCAACGACCAGAAGCAGCCACTTTTTACCGCGCCGGAGCGGCTCCACATGCTGGAAGATGCAATCAGCGGGGGCGGCGTGCGCGTCGCGCCGATGGAAGGATTGCTGGTCGATTTCGCGGGTAGGGAAAACGCCTGTGCCGTCATTCGCGGGTTGCGCGCGATCTCAGATTTTGAATTCGAATTCCAGATGGCGCTGATGAATCGAAAGCTGAATGCGCGGGTGGAGACGATCTTCCTCATGCCGAAGGAGGAGTACACCTATCTCAGCTCGCGCATCGTGAAGGAGATCGCGCGACTCGGCGGCGATGTTTCGTCTTTTGTGCCGCGGCCAGTGGTGGACGCGCTGGCGAAACGATTCGGGAGCTGAGCGCGATGAAAATTCATCTCAATCAGATTCGCCCAGAAGGGTTGCACTTGCAGGGCGAAGAGGATTGTCCGCTGCACGATCTGGCGGAGGTGCGCTGCGCCGGTCCGCTGCGTTACAGCCTCGATCTCGGCGTGTCCGACGGGGCGCTTTGGGCTCAGGGCACCATTGCCCAACCAGTCGAGCTCAATTGCGTCGCGTGCCTGGAAAATTTTCAGCACGAGGTCACCGTGCCGGGATTCGCGCTGCACACCGAGTTGCACGGGCCGGAGACCATCGATATCACGCCTTTTTTGCGTGAAGACATTTTGCTGAATTTACCGGCGCATCCGCATTGCGATCGCGATGGTGGGCGCGTGTGCAAAGGGCCGAAGCTCGCGATGACCAACCCCGCAGCGTCTCCCGAGAAGGTGGAGGCGGAGAAACGCCAGCGCGACTGGGAGGCATTGGATAAGTTGAAATTGCTTAAGTGAGCGCGGTCTGCGGCCGAGGAGGCGAAAGCTTTCGCGAGCAGGCGGAGGGCAGCTACAACGCGTTAGCTAACGACGTTGTATTTTCCTGAATCCCTGCTTTCCTTAGCGACTCGCATGGGTGTCCCGAAACGCAAAACTTCGAAGATGCGGCTGCGCACGCGCAAAGCGAGCCATCGCTGGCACGCGCCGCAATTGAACAAATGCGCGCAATGCGGCAGCAGCGTGCCGTCGCACACGGTCTGCCCATCGTGCGGCTATTACAAAGGGCGGCAAGTACTGAGCGTCGGCGCCTGAGGTGTGTTGAGAGGTTGAGAAGTTGAGAGGATTTTGCAGCGACCTTTTTCCTCTCAACCTCTAAACCACTCATCCTCTCAACACGCTCTCCCTGGCCATTTTCGTTTTGCATTAAACTCCTCTTGCACGCACACTGCCCGCTCGCATGAAGATCGCGCTGGATGCGATGGGGGGCGATTTTGGGCCGCCAAACCTTGTGGGTGGCGCCGTGCTGGCGCTGCGCGAGTATCGTCACATCGGTAAACTCTTCCTCGTCGGCGATGCGGCACAGCTGCAAGCCGAGCTGAAGAAACATGGCTGCAACGATGGCCGGATCGAGATCGTCCACTCCACCCAAGTCGTGGACATGAGCGACAAGGCGGCCGACGCGGTGCGGCGCAAAAAGGATTCCTCCGTCAGTCGCGCGGTTGATCTGGTAAAACAGGGAGCGGCCGATGCGATTGTCAGCGCGGGTCACACCGGCGCGGCGGTGGCGGCGGCGACGATCAAACTACGCACCCTGCCGGGAATCGACCGGCCCGGAATTGCCGCGCTTATCCCCACGGAGACGAATCTCTTCGTCCTCATCGATGCCGGCGCCAATACCGTCTGCGAGCCGGAGCATCTGCTCCAATATGGAATCATGGGCGCGGTTTATTCGCGGCACGTTTTGGGATTCGATAAGCCGCGGGTGGCGCTGATGTCGATCGGCGGCGAAGAGACGAAAGGGAACGAGCTGACCAAGGAAGCGTTCAAGATGCTGCGGTCGAGCCAGCTAAATTTTCGCGGCAACATCGAGGGCCACGACCTGTTTGAAGATCCGGTGGAAGTGGTGGTGTGCGATGGCTTCGTCGGCAACGTTATTCTCAAGACCTGCGAGTCGATCGCGACCGCGATTTTCAAATGGCTCAAGCACGAGCTGATGCGGAGCGCGCCGCGCAAAGCGGGGGCGTTTCTGGCGCGCGATGCTTTTCGCACCATTCGCAAGAAAACGAACTCCGAGGAATACGGCGGGATGCCGCTGCTGGGTGTGAACGGCATCTGCATTATCGCGCACGGGGCGAGCACGCCGCTGGCGATCAAGAACGCGCTGCGCGTCGCCACGGAGTCGGTTGAACACCAGGTCAATCCTCATATTATCGAGGAGGTTCAGCGTTACCATGAAACGACAGCCCCGCTCGAGCCGGCGCTTCGCTAACTCGCTGCGCAGCGTCTCCATCATCGGCACCGGCAGTTATGCGCCGGAGAAAATTCTAAATAACGGCGATCTCTCGCGCATCGTGGACACGACCGACGAGTGGATCACCACGCGCACCGGCATTAAAGAGCGGCGCGTTGCCGCCAGAGATGAGCAGACGAGCGATATGGCCGCGGCCGCCGCCTCGCGCGCGCTCGAACAGGCGAATCTTTCCGCGGATGAGCTCGATCTCATTCTCGTCGCCACCGCCACGCCGGACATGATCTTTCCGGCTACGGCCTGTTTCGTGCAGAAGAAAATCGGCGCCACCAATGCAGCGTGTCTCGACGTCTCAGCGGCGTGCGCGGGGTTCCTCGTCGCACTGGAGATCGCGCAGCAATTCATCACCTCGCACACCTACGACACGGCGCTCGTCATCGGTGCGGACAAACTGACATCGATCACCAACTGGAAAGACCGCAACACCTGCGTGCTCTTCGGCGATGGCGCGGGCGCCGCCGTCCTCGGGCATCGCGGCGACGCGCACGGCGTCATCAGCACTTACATGGCGAGCGATGGCGAATTCAGCGATATCCTTTTCATGCCCGGCGGCGGATCGAAGACGCCGATTACGGCGGAGAATGCGCACCTGGGTTTGAACACCATCCACATGTCCGGGAAGGAAGTTTACAAGCAGGCTGTGACAGCGATGCTGGCGGCGGCGAAGAGAGCGATCGAGCAGGCTGGGCTCACCGTCGATGACATAGCCTGCCTCATTCCGCACCAGGCGAACCTGAGAATCATCGAAGCCGTGGGCGAGCGGCTCGGGATTCCGCGGGAGAAAGTTTTCGTTAATCTCGATCGCTACGGCAACACTTCCGCGGCGGCTGTGGCGATGGCGCTCGATGAAGCGAATCGCTCCGGGCAAATCAAAAAGGGCGATTACGTGTTGATGGTCGTGTTCGGCGGCGGGTTGACTTGGGCGAGCACGATTGTCGAGTGGTAGTTTGTCATCCCGAGCGGAGCGAGGGACCTCACAGATGCTTTCGCAGCAACGAATGTCTGTCCCGCTCCCCGCCGTCTGCTGCGGCTCAAAAAGACAGTTTTGAAAGATGCAACGTCGCCTCGCTGCCATTCTCGCCGCTGATGTTGTCGGCTACGAGCGCCGACGAAGCAGGCACTCTCGCTGCGCTCAAGGCGGTTCGCTCTGAGTTGATCGAGAAACAGATCGCGCAGCACCAGGGCCGCATTTTCAAACTCACGCGGCGACGGCGTTCTCGCGGAGTTCTCCAGTGTAGTGAACGCGGTGCAATGTGCCGCGGAGATACAGCGCGGCGTTCGTCAACACCGGGAAAACCTGCCTTCCGATCGCAAGATTCAACTTCGGATCGGTATTAATCTCGGTGATATCATTGTGGAAGAGGGCGACATTTATGGGGACGGCGTGAATGTCGCGGCGCGCCTGGAAAGCGTCGCTCTACCGGGCGGCATCGCGATCTCCCAGTCGGTGCGCGATCACGTCGGCAGCCGTCTCGAGCTCACGTTCAAAGATTGCGGCGAGCAGAACTTAAAGAACATCGAACAGCCGGTTCGGGTTTACAATGTTCTGCTCGAAGAGGCCGACACAGAGATGAGCCGAACTAACGACGCACGGCCTTCGATCGCGGTGCTCCCGTTCAATAACATGAGCGGCGACTCAGAACAGGAATACTTCAGCGACGGAATTACCGAAGATATCATCACTGATCTATCCAAGATCTCCGGCCTCTTTGTCGTCGCGCGGCACACCGCGTTCACCTACAAGACCAGACCGATCAAGGTAGAACAAGTCGGCCGCGAATTGGGCGTCGGTTTTGTGCTCGAAGGAAGCGTGCGCAAAGGCGGAACACGCGTGCGAGTCACGGGCCAGCTAATCAACTGCAAGAATGGCGGCCATGTCTGGGCGGAGAGGTTTGATCGCGACCTGACAGATATCTTCGCCATTCAGGATGAGATCACGCACGCCATCGTGGAGCAGCTCAAAATCAAGTTGCTGCCGCAGGAGCGAAAATCGATCGGGCAGGCGCCGACCGGAAATATCGATGCTTACAATTATTACCTGAAGGCCGCGAGCTGCTCCATCGCGGCTCTACGTTTTTGTATTTCCGCACCACCGAA
>DAIRIE010000023.1:0-5386 GCA_036809705.1 Chthoniobacterales bacterium | reverse complement strand
CATTCTTGCCATGAGCGAGAAAGCGGCTGACGCTGGTGATGGCCTGGCCGAAGCGCATGCGTCACGAGGCGCGGCTTTATCGGCGCTGAAACGGTACGATGAAGCTGCGGCTGAGTTTGAGAAGGCGATAAGGCTCGATCCCAATTCTTTCGAGGCGTATTATTTTTATGCTCGCGCGCGTGTCTTCGAAGGGAAAATTGAGGAAGCGACGACGTTGTTCGAACGCGCTGCCGCGGCCAAGCCGGATGATTACCAATGCCTGTGCCTCCTGGTTCAATGGTATCACTCACTTGGCCGCGAGGAGGACATGAAAGAGGCCGCCCGCAAAGGCGCGAAGTTAGCGGAGCGTCACCTCACTCTCCATCCTGACGACGCGAGAGCGGCTGAACTCGGCTCTGGAGCTTTGATGAAGCTGGGCGAAACGGATCGTGCGCGCGAGTGGCTGGCGCGGGCCCTGGCTATCGAGTCCAATAATCCGCCCACGCAATACAATGCCGCCTGTATCTACGCGCAGCTTGGCGACGCCGACAAAGCATTCGACTTGCTAGACGAGGTCTGGTAAATGGCGGGCCGGAATGGGGCAGGTGGATTCAGCACGACTCCGACCTCGAATCGTTACGAAACGATCCACGCTACCATTGATTGGTTGAGCAAGCTCGGCGGCAGGATAATGAGAAAGGTTAAATGCTCACGCTTGTCGGAACCCACGCAGCGTCACTCGACCGATCCGGCGCATAACCTTACAGTAACGCCCACAGGATTCCTCGGCTCCGCTGGGACGACAGAAGAATGAACGAACAGCCACTGTTGATCGAAACACACGCGCACCTGGATTATCCGGATTTCGCGCCGGACTTCGACGAGATGCTCCGCCGCGCGACCGACGCCGGCGTCAGACGCATCATCACCATCGGCACGTCGGTGGAAAGCAGCCGGCGGGCGATAGAGCTGGCAGAAAAGTACCCGAACATTTACGCCGTTATCGGCGTTCACCCAAGTTATGCGGAGGAGGCGGGCGACGACGTGATCACGCCATTGCGCGAGCTGGCGAAGAGTCCCCGTGTGGTGGCCATCGGCGAGACTGGACTCGATTACCATGCGCTGCCCAGCACCGAGGCGGCGCGCGACAAGAAAGTGCAGGTGTTTGCAAATGCTTTGCAGGGCGAGACGGAGGAGCAGATCGACGCGACCATCGAAGATGGCGCGCTCAAATCGAAGCAGGCGATGCTGTTCGAGGAGCAGCTCGATCTGGCCGCCGAGCTTGGACTTAACGTTGTCGTTCATCAGCGTGACGCCTGGAATGACACGCTGGAGATTTTGCGCCGTTACACCGGGAAAGTGCGCGGCGTTTTTCACTGTTTCGGCGGCACGCGCGAACAAGCAGATGAAGTGCTCGCCCTCGGCCATCTTGTCTCCTTCACCGGCATCGTGACGTTTAAGAACGGCGCTTCCGTGCGGGAGATCGCGGCACAAATCCCGCTCGACAAATTCATGGTGGAAACGGATTGCCCTTACCTCGCGCCGACGCCGTTTCGCGGGAAACGCTCCGAGCCAGCGCACACACGCATCGTGGCAGAATCGATCGCGCTCGCCCGGCGAATTCCGTTGCACGAATTAGCGGAGGCGACGACGCGCACTGCGGAAGAGTTTTTCAGGTTCGCAAATTGACGTCATTCCGGCCGAAGCGAAGCGAAGTGGAGAAATCCCGCAGCGGTGCCTTTAAGGTAACGCCACGCGATCCCTCGACTTCGCTCGGGATGACAATGCTGGTCTCGCTCATCGCCGCTTTGTTCAGTTCATGCGCCACGCGCGACACCGTCCATCACGTCGTCATCAGCGTGACAGATCAACGGCTCGCAGTTCTTGAGAAAGAAATGCTTATCGCGACGTATCCGATTTCCACCTCCAAGTTCGGCGTCGGTGACTTGCCGGGGAGCGGTTACACACCCCTGGGTGAGCTGGAGGTCGCGGATAAAATCGGCGACGGCGCTGCTCCGGGCGCTGTCTTTAAGGATCGGCGACGCACCGGTGAGATCGTCGCGCCGGACGCGCCCGGGCGGGATCCGATCGTCACCCGCATTCTATGGCTGCGCGGTTTGGAGTCGCAGAACGCAAACGCGTTTGCGCGCGACATCTACATCCACGGCACACCGGAGGAGCGCGACATCGGCCTACCGGTGAGCTACGGTTGCATCCGCATGCGTTCCGAAGATGTGATCAGGCTCTACGAGATCGTCGGCACTGGCGCGCGAGTCAGCATCGTCGATGCGCCGCTCGCCGCAGTCGTCCCCACCTTGGCGGACGGCACGGAAAAGATAGCTGCGTTTCGTTAATAACGTCAGGGTTGGTCGCCGAGATGCTCCCGCACTGCCTTGCGCGAGAGCAATTCCATGTCGGCATCGACCATGAGGCGGACGAGATCGAGGAAACGCGTTTTCGGTTCCCACCCTAGCACCTGCTTTGCCTTGCCCGCGTTCCCAATCAGCAGGTCCACCTCAGCCGGCCGTTCGTAACGCGGGTCGTGCTTAACATGTTCCTTCCAATCGAGGCCGACATGTCCGAACGCCGCTTCGCAAAACTCGCGCACAGTATGCGTCTCGTTAGTCGCGAGCACGAAGTCATCGCCCGCATCTTGCTGTAACATCCGCCACATTCCTCCCACATATTCGGGTGCGTATCCCCAGTCCCGCTTGGCCTCGAGATTCCCGAGGAACAACTCCTTTTGCAGCCCCTGCTTGATGGCCGCGACTGCGCGCGTGATTTTGCGCGTGACAAACGTTTCGCCGCGCCGCGGACTTTCGTGATTGAAAAGAATGCCGTTGCTCGCGTTCAAGCCGTAGCTCTCGCGGTAGTTCACCGTCGCCCAATAAGCGAACACCTTCGAAACTCCGTAGGGACTGCGTGGCCAGAACGGCGTGCGCTCGGTTTGCGGCACTTCCTGCACCTTGCCATACATCTCGCTGCTCGAGGCCTGATAAAATCGCGAACGGATTCCTGTCTCTCGAATCGCTTCCAGAATGCGAATCGTCCCGATGCCGGTAACGTCCGCAGTGTATTCTGGAATATCGAAGCTGACGCGGACGTGGCTTTGCGCACCCAGATGGTAAATCTCGTCCGGCTTCAACTCGTAAACCAGCTTCACCAGATTAACCGAATCAGCCAGGTCACCGTAGTGGAGGAACAGGCGCACACCATTGATGTGCGGATCGGCGTAAAGATGATCGATACGCGAAGTGTTGAAGGTGCTGGCCCGGCGGATGATGCCGTGCACTTCGTAGCCTTTGCTCAGGAGCAGGTCGGCCAGATAGCTGCCGTCCTGGCCGGTGATGCCGGTGATGAGCGCGCGGGTCATGTCACCGCGATCTCGAAATCTTCCAGGACTGCTCGTTGTCGCGCGACGAGCTCCGCGATGCTGGCGCGGCCGAGCACGAACATTTCTTCGAGTTGCCCCTGCGCGAACGTCGCTTCTTCTCCTGCAGCCTGCACTTCGACCAGCTCGCCTGCTTCGGTGGCGACGAGATTGAAATCGACGCTGACAGCTTTGTCCTCTGCGTAATTCAAGTCGACCACGGCAGCGCCATCGAGAACGCCCGCGCTGACTGCCCCGACAAGGCTCCGCATCGGTGAGGACGTGATCCTGTTTCGGCCGAGCAAACGGCGATCGCCACCGCCACACTCGCGCCGGTGATCGCCGCCGTGCGCGTCCCGCCGTCAGCCTGGAGCACATCGCAATCGACCCACATCGTGCGCGGCCCGAGCTTTTCCAGATCGACCACCGCGCGGAGGGAGCGGCCGATCAACCGTTGAATCTCCGTGCTGCGGCCATCGACCTTTCCACGCGTGACGTCACGCTGCTTCCGCGGCGCCGTCGAGTACGGCAACATCGAATATTCTGCCGTCAGCCAACCGCCGCTGACATTTTGCTCCTTCATCCAGCGCGGAACGGTTTCGTCGATCATGACGGCGCAAATGACGCGCGTATTTCCCATCGACACGAGCACCGAGCCGGTAGCATGCGGTGCGACGTCGAGTTGAAAATTTACCGGCCGAAGTTGTTCAGGCGCGCGCCCGTCGCTGCGTTGCATCGCGGAGCATTGTAGGAAAGAGGCTCGTGGTGCCAATCAAAACATCGCGAATCAACGCAACGGCCGTGCAACTAGAATTCCGGTATCGCTGCCATAGCGGTAGAGATAATTCGACAACCGCGTATCGATCACCACTCGCCCGTAATTCCGCGGCGAAGACGCATGCATGAAATGCAGCGCGCCATCCGTTCCGCGAAGCGCCAATCCCACATGCGACGTCGCGCGCATCGCTCCGCCATCGCGCGAAACAATCCCGATAATGTCGCCGCTCCGCAGTTGCCCTTCGATCCGCGCCACCCGGCTCTTGGGAATTTCGTAAAGCGGGCGCGAGCTCACGCGTGATTCCATTTGCGCCAGCGGCCGCAGCAATGCCGGATTGCTTTTGAGGTACCGATAGTTGCGCCAGCCATGCGTCATCTCGCGGGCTGAATGCGGCACGCTCACGCCGCCGAGCCGCAGCGTCAGGTCCTGCACCAGCCCGCGCCGCATATTATCGTAAAGCCAGTCCTCGAGGTAATGCAGCCGCGAGAGATAATCGCCGGTGCACTCGCCGCCGCGATATCGGTCGAGCTCGATGTTGCGCAGTAACGTTGCCGGCGTCCACTCCGTCTCAGGTTCATCCAGCATGCGCGCAAAACCGAGTGCGATTTCGAAAAACGTCCAGCAATCCATGCCGTTGAAGGTGACCGAGGGCGACTCGACGCGGTTGTCCACTTCCAGCGTGAAGGAGCGATACGGTGTGCCCACCATCGCCTGGCCGACAGCCGCGGTGCGCTCACCGATCGGTAATGATCTCCAGTCATTCGCTTTCGCACGCGCTACGAGCTCCTCGAACCGATCCTCACCGCGGAACACCGTGCTCATCGGCAGCGTGACTGATGCTACCGCGCTTGCGGCAATGTTTGCGACGATGATGAAGATGAAAGCTGGCAAACGCATCGGTTGGAGTGTTGGCGAGATTAAACAGAGCGCAAGCCGTGCCAGTTTTTCGCGCCCTGAAAAGAGATTTTGCTCACACGATGTCCACGAAGTATCACGATGGAAGAATAGCTTTGTGTCCGTCAGAGAACTCGTCCGACACGGATGCCAACTTAAGCGTCACGGTGTCAACCACGACATCTACGTGAATCCTCAAACGGGGCGAGTCGCTCCCGTTCCGCGTCACAACGAAGTCAAAAACACTCTTGTGCGGGCGATCAGAAAACAGCTCGGCATCGGCTAGCCCCGCCTGCCGCGGCCCCGATCGATGATTAACAGTTAACGCCGCCTGCTCCTCCCCGGTCCACCAATCACGTTCACCA
>DAIRIE010000022.1:9098-20334 GCA_036809705.1 Chthoniobacterales bacterium | reverse complement strand
CGCCACCCTGGAAGCGACACATCAGGTCGAGCCGGGCGAGATCGAGAAACACGTCGCGGTATCGATGCTCGGAAATTCCGTCCTCTTCGCAGCCAATGATCCCGCGCCGCATTTCACCGTCACCGCCGGCCTGCGCAACCGCCTCATCTACGTCCGCACCTCGCCGATTTCGCTCCCGGAAAATGAAGACTGGATGCGGCTGACGTTGAGCAAAGGTGTGCGCACGGTTGAAGGCGGCGCCGTGTCACACCAGAACATCGAGCGCAAAACGCGCGTGCCCGCGGTGACGACAGCTTTCCGGATTGCATCGGTCGAAGGTCACATCGCGCGCAACAAGAATGACGAGCCGGAGCAGATCGTTCTTATCGAAACGACTGCCGAGATCGACACCCGCGAGTTGGCCAAAGCGGTTCAGGTTTGGCTGTTGCCGAAACGTCCCCAAACCGAAACTCAGGACGACGAAACAGACCACGGGGCGAACGCTGGCGGCAAGGATGAATTAGCGCGATGGGAAAGCGCGACCGCCGTTCCCGAGGAAGTGCTGGCTCAGGCGAAGCCGGTGGAATTCGCGCCTGTGCCCTCTGCGCACGAGCACGATCGCACCCATGCTTTTCGTCTGCGCGTGGAAAGCGAGGGCGAGCTTTACGTTCGCGTCGGCAAAGGTGTGCGCGCCTTCGGCGATTATCCGCTTGCTGCCGATCACAACGCGGTCATCCCGGTGCCGGAGTTTCCGCGTGAGGTTCGGATCGAAGGCAAAGGCGGAGTGCTCGCGCTCAGCGGTGAACGGAAACTCTCGATTCAATCGCGCGGCCTCGCTGCGCTCGAGTATGAGATCGCGCGCGTCGCCGCCACTCAGATCAACCATCTCGTCAGCCAGACCGAAGGAAAATTCGAGGATCCGGCCTTTCTCACCGGCGAGCTCTTCAACGAAGACAACATCTCGCGCATCGCTCTCGAGCACCAGCCGATTGCAGCCGAAAACAAATGGAAGGCGAACTACTCCGGCTTCGACTTTTCGCCTCACCTGCGCACACCGGCGGATGGCGGGAGCGAGCGCGGCTTGTTTTTCCTCACCGTCCGCGGATGGAATTCGGCCAAGCGCAAACCGATCGAGGAAGCGTATGACAGGCGTTTCCTCCTCGTGACCGACCTCGGCATCGTAGTGAAGAAGAGCGTGAGCGGAAGCAGCGACGTCTTTCTTCTGTCGATCAAAACCGGGCAGCCGCTGGCCGGCGCCACCGTCGAGATATTGGGCAAGAACGGCATCGCGCTACAAACCGATGTCTCGGACGTGAACGGTCACGTTGCCTTTCCATCCGTCGATAAATCGGTGCGCGAGAAAACGCCCGTAGCTTTCATCGCGCGCAGCGGAGACGACGTCGCCTTCATGCCTTACGATCGCGCCGACCGCGCGCTGAATTTCTCCCGCTTCGAGATCGATGGCGTGGAAAACATCGCGCCCGATGCGCTCCAGACGTTCGTCTTCACCGAGCGCGGGATCTACAGGCCAGGCGACGAGATTCACATCGGCGCCATGATCAAAGCCCGCGACTGGAGCAACCGCATCAGCGGATTGCCCATCGAAATGGAGATCATTGATGCGCGCGATCTGCGCGTGCAAACGCGACGGCTAAGCGTGCCGCCGAGCGGTTTTGCCGAGGCAAGTTATCTAACGACGAATGAATCGCCCACCGGCAGTTACAGCATCTCGTTCTATCTGGTGAAGAACAGCAAGCGCTCCATTCTCCTCGGGTCCACCACCGTCACGGTGAAGGAGTTCCTGCCCGACCGGATGAAAATAGCGACCCGGCTTTCCCGCAACACGGCACGCGGCTGGATCGAACCCGCGACCGTCCGCGGGACGGTGGAGCTGGCCAATCTTTACGGCACGCCCGCGACCGGCCGGCGCGTCACCGGCAGGCTCGAACTCCTGCCCAGTGCATTCTGTTTTCCAGAGTTCCGCGACTTCACTTTCTACGACTCGTTAGCTTTGGAGAAAAAGCACCGGCGCGAACAAACGATCGAGCTTGGCCAACAGAATACGGACGCGGCCGGTGCGACAGAATTTGACCTCGGGCTGGAGCGTTTCGCCGACGCCACTTACGCGATGCGCTTCGTCGCGGAAGGGTTTGAAGCGGAAGGTGGCCGCAGCGTCACTGGCGACGCCGGCGCGCTGGTTTCTGCGCTGCCTTACGTTGTCGGTTGGAAAGCTGATGGCGATCTGCGTTACATTAATTCCAGCACGCCGCGCGCACTCGAACTCATCGCGGTCGATCGGCAGCTTAATCGCATCGCAGTCGAGAACCTTACCGTCAACATCCTGGCGCAAGAGTTCGTTAGCGTACTAACGAAGCAGGAAAGCGGGAACTATGCCTACGAGTCAGTCTTGAAAGAACGCCTGACGCAGAGCGAGAAAATCTCGATCGCCGCGAGCGGCACTCATTACCTCCTGCCCACCACCGAACCCGGGACATTCGTTCTCGAGCTGCGCGACGATCAGAATCGGCGCGTGGCGCAGACGAGATTTTGCGTGGCCGGAAACGGCACGACCGCGCACGCTCTGGAGAGAAACGCCGAGCTGGAGATGAAGCTTGATCGCAAGGAATGTAACAGCGGCGACGAGCTCGCCGTCAGCATCAAGGCGCCGTACGCCGGCGCGGGTTTGATCACGATCGAGCGCGATCGGGTCTATGCATATCGCTGGTTTCAGGCGAGCACGGCGACGAGCGTGCAACACATCCGCGTGCCTGATGATTTCGAAGGCAGCGGTTACGTCAATGTCACCCTCGTCCGCGCGCTCGATGCCAAAGAAATTTTCAGCAGTCCACTCAGTTATGCCGTTACCCCATTCACCGCCAACGCGGAGAAGCGGCGGCTGAAGATCGAGCTGATGGCACGGGAGAAGACGCGCCCGGGCGAGCCGTTGCACATCGGATTCAAAACTGATCGCCCGTCCAAAATCGTCATCTTCGCGGTCGATCAGGGTATTCTCCAGGTCACCGATTTCAAAACGCCGGACCCTCTCGCGTTCTTCTTTCGCAAATGCGCGCTCGGTGTGCAGACGTCGCAGGTCGTCGATCTCATCATGCCGGAGTTTTCACTGCTCCGTTCCGCCTCCGCTTTCGGTGGTGGCGAAGACGCACCGCATCTCAACCCGTTCAAGCGAGTGACGGAGAAGCCGGTCGTTTTCTGGTCGGGTCTGGTCGACGCCGGACCCGACGTGCGCGAGGTCGTTTACGATGTGCCGGACTTTTTCAGCGGCACGCTCACGATTATGGCCGTGGCGCTGTCGGAAACTGCCGCGGGGAGCGCGCAGCGGGAGGCACTCGTGCGCGGACCATTTGTCATCACGCCGAGTGTGCCCACGCTGGCTGCGCCTGGAGATCAATTCGAGACCGGGGTGACGGTGGCGAACAACGTCGAGGGCTCTGGCGAGAACGCGGAAGTGGAACTCCGGGCTGAGACTTCCGCGCACGTCGCGCTGCTCAGCTCGCCGGTGCAACGATTTCAAATTGCCGAAGGTCGCGAAAAGACGACGACCTTCCGTTTTCGTGCGGAGGACAAGCTCGGCTCCGGTTCGATCACGTTCATCGCGACCAGCGGAAACGCGCGCGCGCAACTCCGCTCGACCTTGAGCATTCGTCCCGCGACGCCGTTCGCCACCGAGGTGCGCAGCGGCAGCTTCGATCGGAACCGCGACGTGCCGATCAGCCGCGCGCTTTATCCGGAATTCGCCAAACGCGAGGCTTCGGTCTCGGCGCTGCCGCTGGGGCTCGCGCATGGATTGGACATGTATCTCGCGAGCTTCCCGCACGGTTGCAGCGAGCAACTGACGAGCGCGGCGTTTTGCCGCCTCATGCTCAACGGCGAAGCGGATTTCGGTCTCAGCCGCGCTGAGGTGCATGCGCAACTCCAGAAGACTTTCGAAACGCTGCGCCGGCGCCAAAACGACAGCGGCGGCTTCGGTTATTGGGCGCCAGAAAGCGACGAACGCATCTCGTTCATTTCCGTTTACGTGATGGATTTTCTCCAGCAGGCGAACCGGGCCGGTTTTCCGCCGCCGGCCGACATGTTCGCGAGCGGCCTGCGTAACCTGCAAGCGATGGCGGCGCGCGAGCCGTCGAATTTATCCGAAGCGCGCACGCTGGCCTACGCCATTTACCTGCTTACACGCGAAGGCGTAGTGACGACGAACAACATCCTCAATCTGCGCGATTATCTCGGAAAAGAGCACGCGCACGAATGGGAGAACGACCTCACCGCCGTTTATCTGGCCGGCGCGTTGCACTTGTTGCACAAGGATGCCGAAGCGGAGGCGCTGATTTCGAAGTATCATCTGGGCCAGCACGAGGCGCGATTGTGCGATGATTTCTATCAACCGCTCGGCGCTGACTCGCAATATCTGGCCGTGCTGGCGCGCGAGTTTCCTGAGCGCCTGAAAAACATTTCCGCGGCCGAATTCCAAAACATCCTGGAGCCGATTGGCGAAGGGAACTTCAACACGCTTTCCGCAGCTTACGCTGTGGCCGCGCTTAAGGCTTATTCGCAGCGCACCGCGGCGAATCTGCCGGAGCTGAGCATGGCCGAAATCGGCAGAGACAATCAGCAACGAAGATTGAAGCGCGACCCTGCGATGTTGCAGCGCACAGGTTTCTCCGAAGGCGCTGCGGCCATTCGGTTCAGCGCTTCGGATAGAATCTCCGGCCCAGCCGCGTTCTTCCAGGTCATCGAAGCGGGCTTCGATCGTCAGCCCGCGCGTGAGGCTGTCGCTGATGGGCTGGAAGTTTACCGCGAACTGCTGGACAAAAATCGCCAGCCGGTCACGCACACACGGCTGGGCGAAGCGATGCATGTGCGTTTGCGGGTTCGAAGTTTGCGCAACGAGCCAGTGACAAACGTTGCCATCGTCGATCTGCTGCCGGGCGGGTTCGAAATCCCATCGCTGCGGCCCGGCGTCGGGACAGTGCACGGCGTCGATTACACCGGGGTGCGCGAAGATCGGGCGATATTTTTCGCCACGGTGCCGACAAGCGCGCTCGAGATCGATTACGAGATCAAGTCGTGCAATCGCGGTGAGTTCACGGTGCCGCCGCCATTCGCGGCATCGATGTACGATCGTGGTGTCAAAGGGCGAGGCGTCACCGGAGCGATTTCTGTCGGTGAATGAAGACACGAGTCGCACCGAGCAAGAGCGTGACGAATCGCGAAAACGTGAGGTCCTTCGCTTCGCTCAGGATGACAGCGCGCTGCTTTGCCCTGGGTTGCGGCGGCGCGCTTCTCCTGCTGACTGCGATATGGCTCGCATTACCGAAGCCACCGCTGCTCGATGGCGTTTCGTTTTCTCAATGTGTGCGCGATCGCAACGGCAGACTCTTGCGCACCACGCTAACGGCTGATCAGAAGTTCCGGATTCGCACGCCACTGCGCGCGATCTCACCGGAGCTGATCGCGGCAACGCTTCGGTTCGAAGATCGACATTATACCCACCATCCCGGCGTTAATCCGTTCGCTCTCGTTCGCGCCAGTGCGAGTGCGTTGCACAATCACCGCATCATTTCCGGCGCATCGACTATCACGATGCAGGTGGCGCGGCTTCGGCTTCATCTGCACACACGCACAGTGCGCGGCAAACTTGAGCAAATGCTCCGCGCCCTGGAACTGGAGCGGCATTATTCCAAAGACGAGATCCTCGAAGCCTATCTGAACCTCGCTCCGTACGGCCGCAACATGGAAGGCGCCGGTGCGGCGAGTGAGCTGTTCTTTGGCAAGACGGCCGCGCGATTAACGCAACCGGAAGCGGTCGCGCTCAGCGTGATTCCGCAAAGTCCTGCTCGCCGGGCGCCCGGCTCGATGAACAACACCGCACTCAATGCCGCGCAGAATCGTTGGTACGATCGCGCCGGCGCAAGAGAGGACTTCAGCGCGCGCTCCTTTTCCGCGCGCGCGCAAATGAACGGCGGGAATTTCGCGCCGCATTTTGTGCGCCAGGTTCTAACCGAGGGACGTGACGAAGAACAAATCCTCACCACGCTGGACCTTGCGCGACAGCAGATGATCGAGCGCCGCATCGCCGATTACATCGCCCTAAATCGCGAACGCGGAATCGTCAACGCCGCCGTGCTCCTGGTCGACACGCGCACGATGGATGTTCTGGCGCAGGTGGGATCGGCCGAGTTCTGGAACACGCAGATCAACGGACAGGTCGATGGCACACGCGCGCCGCGCTCACCCGGCTCGACGCTCAAGCCTTTCGTTTTCGCGCTCGCGATCGACCAGGGAATTATTCATCCGCTGTCCATTTTGGCTGACGCGCCGCGGAGCTTCGGGGACTACAATCCAGAAAACTTCGATCGCGAATTTCTCGGCCCCATTCGGGCGACCGACGCGCTCGTTCGCAGCCGCAATGTCCCTGCCGTGGCATTGGCGGCACAGTTGTCGCACCCGAGTCTCTACGAGTTTCTGCGCAACGCCGGCGTCCATCTTCCGCGCGACGAAGCTAGCTACGGCCTGACGCTCACGCTCGGCGGGGCCGACATTTCGCTGGAGCGACTCGTGCATCTGTATGCGGCGCTGGCAAACGGCGGCGAGTTACGACCGCTGCGCCGCACCTCTTCACGGGAGCCGTCGAAATCATCGCGCCGCATCCTCAGCGCTGAAGCGGCATTTCTCACCCTCGATATGCTACGCACTAATCCACCGCCCAGCCTCGCCGAAGCGTCGTTAGATTCGCCGGTTTACTGGAAGACCGGCACCTCGAATGGATTCCGCGACGCCTGGTCCATCGGCGTGTTCGATCATTACGCGCTCGGCATCTGGATCGGCAATTTCGATGGCGAACCGAACCCGGCGTTTCTAGGTCGCGCGGCCGCGGGCCCTCTGTTGTTCGGAATTATCGAGAGCTTGCGCGCGAGCTGGCCGGAGCCGCCGGTCCGGCACGAGCCACCGGCCGGGGCAAATTTGAAGCGGGTCGAGTTTTGCAGTGTTTCGGGCAATCTGCCGGGGCCGCATTGCCGGCAACGAACCGAAGGCTGGTTCATTCCGGGTGTCTCGCCAATCAAACAATGCGAGATGCACCGCGAAGTGCTGGTTGAATCCGACAGCGGCTCGCGTGGAGCAAGCGATGACGGCATTCGTCATCTTCGCCGCGAGATTTACGAATTCTGGCCGGCTGATTTGCTGGAACTTTTCGAGAGCACAGGCGCGCCGCGCCGCGCGCCTCCATTTGGCGCTGATATTCCCTCCACTGACGCTCACGAGCTGCGCATGATTTCGCCCACGTCCGGACCGGCAGTCGTCATCCGCCGTACGCTCGCTCGCGACGGCATCCCGCTGCGCGCACAAGCTGACGCCGGTGTGCGCGATATTTACTGGTTCTCCGATCGCAGTTTTATCGGGCGCGCTCCTCCGTCGCAAACGCTCTCGTGGAAAGCACAGTCGGGCGAGTACGAGCTCATTGCGCTCGACGACCGTGGCCACTCAGCCTCGTGCAGCGTGGTGGTGCGTTGATGTTCGTCGTTGCAATCGCCGCCGCAGATTCCGTTTGAAGAGCCCACCTCGCGCGAGCAGCGTACGAGCTCATGTCCCGCGAGTACACGCTGCAGCGCACGGCTCCCGCATTCGCCGGCGCGATTGATTACGCGGCGGAATTAAATGAGCAACAGCTGGCGGCGGTGACGGCTCGGCCAGGCCCGCTTCTTGTCATCGCCGGCGCAGGTTCAGGCAAGACGCGCACGCTGACGTATCGCGTGGCGTATCTGCTCGAGAACGGCATCGACGCGCGCAACATTTTGCTGCTCACCTTCACCAACAAAGCCGCGCGCCAGATGCTGGATCGCGTTTCCAATCTGCTGCCGGTGGACGCCGGCGGCATCTGGGGCGGCACGTTTCATTCCATCGGCAATCGCATGCTGCGACGTCATGGCAGCGCGCTCGGTTACTCCAGCGGCTTCACCATCATGGATCGCGAAGACCAGAAAGATTTGATCACGACCGTGGTGGCGAGCTCGGGGATTGACCCGAAGGAAATGCGTTTCCCGAAAGCTGACGTGCTGGCGGACATTTTCTCGTTCGTCGTCAATACCGAGCACTCGATCGAGGAATTGCTGGCAGAGAAATTCCCTTACTTCCTGCCGCTGCTGGAGGCGATCAAAGACGTGCACGCGCGTTACGAGCGGAAGAAGAAAGCGACGAACTCGATGGACTTCGATGACCTGCTCGAGAAGACGCTGCGCATGCTGCTCGAGCACGAGCACATCGCGCAATTTTACCGGCGGCAATTCCAATTCATCCTGGTCGATGAATACCAGGACACGAACAAGATTCAGGCGGACTTCATCGACACGCTCGCGGCCGAGCACAAGAACGTGATGGTGGTGGGCGATGACGCGCAGTCGATCTACTCCTGGCGGGGCGCGAACTTCCAGAACATTCTCGAATTCCCGAAGCGGTATCCGAACGCGCAGGTGTTCAAGATCGAGCTGAACTATCGCAGCGTGCCGGAGATTCTGGAAGTGGCGAACGCCGCCATCGCCGCCAACGTGCAGCAGTTCAAAAAAAACCTGAGCGCGGTGCGCGACTCGATGGCGATGAAGCCGGCGCTGGTGGCGCTGAATGACGGTGGGGTGCTTTATCGCGCGCATTACCACGCGGCCGAATTGCAGCTCGAGCTCTCGCGCCGCGGCATTCCCTATCAGATCACGAGCGGCATTCGCTTTTTCGAGCAGGCGCACATCAAAGACGTGGCGTCGTTTATTCGCTTCGTGGCGAACCCGCGGGACGAAGTCGCGTTCAAGCGCATGGTGCGATTGTTGCCCGGCATTGGGGGAAAGAGCGCGGAGAATCTCTGGAATGCATGGGAGAAATCGCTCGAGGCGAACGGCGACGTCGTCTCCTGGAGTGAGCGACTGTTGAATCTAAACGTGAGCACGCGTTCCCGAAAAATGTGGGAGCAGCTCGCGGCCACGCTGGATGAGATGGCGCCGAATGGAAAACCGAATCCGCCGAGCGAGATGATCGTCTCGGTGGTGGAGGCGATCTACGACGATTATGCGAAGGCGAATTTCACCAACTACGAAGTGCGCCGTGAAGACCTTAATCAGCTCGCGGCGTTCGCGCGTCAGTTCAGTGACGTCCAGGAATTTCTCTCACAGCTCGCGCTAATCTCCAACGTCGATGCCGAAGCCGCTCCGAACGCCAACGCCGACAACGAAGCGGTAAATCTGTCGTCCGTTCATCAGGCAAAAGGCCTCGAGTTCCACACTGTTTTCGTCATTTGGTTAACCGATGGCATGTTTCCGAGCAGCCGCTCGCTTGAAACGCGGGATGCCATTGAAGAAGAGCGCCGGCTGTTTTACGTCGCGATCACGCGGGCGCGTGACGAGCTTTACCTGAGCTACGCGCACATGCGCCTGAACGTAGGTTACGGCGACGTCTTTCAGCGGCCGTCGCGTTTTCTGAAAGAGATCCCAGGCGAGTTGGTGGAAGACTGGCAGATCAGGAGAGGCTGATTCTTAGCCACAGATGAACACAGATGTCCACAGATGAGCTTGGAGGTTGATGATGGGTTTGAGCAGTTTCCACACAAAGAACTCACGCGAGAGATCATCGGAGCTGCATTCGAGGTTCATAACGAGCTCGGCTACGGATTCCTGGAACGCGTCTACCAACGCGCGCTCCAGGTTGAGCTAATCCGCCGCGGGTTTTCCGCTGAAATCGAGAAGCGGATTCAAGTCACATACAAAGGGGCGGTGGTAGGCGATTACGATGCTGACCTGGTAGTTGACGATGCGGTTCTCATCGAAATAAAAATCGCGCCGCAGTACGACAAGCGTGACGAAGCGCAGTTGCTGAACGAGCTGAAGGCGACTGGACTGAAGCTGGGATTACTGTTGAATTTCGGCCGCTCCAAGATGGAATTCCGCCGTTTCACCTTCTGATCTGTGTTTCATCTGTGTCCATCTGTGGCTAAATGAATCTTCTTCCAGAACAGAAGATCGCCGGCGTTCTGGCCCCGTTGTTTGCGCTGAGGAGCGAGAACGATCTTGGCATCGGCGATCTCGGCTCGTTGCGCCAGTTCATCGACTGGGTGGCGGAGAATGGTTTCACGCTCGTGCAGATGCTGCCGATCAACGAGACCGGATCTGATAATTCGCCCTACAACGCCATTAGCTCGGTGGCGATCGAGCCGACGACGCTCGAGCTCGCGCCTGGGTCACCCGAAGAACTAACGAGGTCTGACTTCGGCGAGGCTCTTGAGAAAGTGAATCTGCCGTCGCTCCGGCGCGGCTCAGTCCATTACCAACGCGTGCGCAAGCTCAAGCATGCGCTGCTGGAGCGCGCATTCGAGCGGTTCCAAACCGCGGCGAGCGAGCAGCGCCAAAGTTCGTTCGTAGAATTTTGCGCGCGCGAAAAACAGTGGCTCGTGCCATTCTCGTTTTTCCGCGCGCTCATGGAGTTGAATGGCGAACGCGAGACCTGGGACGAATGGCCGGAGGAGCATCGCGCGCCGCAGACAGCGCGCGAGTGGATGGAAGCGCAACCGCAGGAGATGCTGGAGCAATTTTCGGCTCGCGAGAATTTCTTCCGCTACGTGCAATATATCGCGGACGAGCAATGGCGCGCGGCCAGCAATTTCGCCGAAGAACGTGGCGTCGCGCTGATGGGCGACATCCCATTTGGCGTCAGTTATTACAGCGCGGATGTGTGGGCCAATCGGGAGGTTTTTCGCCTCGACTGGTCAGGGGGCGCGCCGCCGGAGGCGTACTTCAAGGACGACGAGTTCACCATGAAGTGGGGGCAGAATTGGGGCATTCCGCTTTACAAGTGGAAGAGGATGCGGGGGGACAACTTCGCCTGGTGGCGGCAGCGCATCCGCGGAGTCAAACGCATCTTCCACGTCTTCCGCATCGATCACGTGCTCGGGTTTTACCGCATCTATGCGTTCCCATGGCGGCCCCAACGGAATGCGGAAATCCTTCCGCTCAATCAGGAGCAGATGCTGGAGAAAACTGGCGGCCGCGCGCCGCATTTCGCGCCGCGTGATGACGAGACGTCGGAGAATTGCGAAGCAAACAAGCGCGAAGGCGAGGAATACCTGCGCGTGGTGCTCGAAGAAAGCGGCGCGACGCGCGTGGCGGGCGAGGACTTGGGGACAGTGCCGCGTTACGTGCGGCCAAGTTTGAAATCGCTCGGCATTGCCGGATTCAAAATTCCGCAGTGGGAGGTGGTAGACTGGCGG
>DAIRIE010000022.1:8165-9088 GCA_036809705.1 Chthoniobacterales bacterium | reverse complement strand
TACGGGCGCTTATCCGTGGCGACCTACGCGACGCATGATCACAAACCGATTCGCGAGCTCTGGGCCGAAGCGCACGATGCGAGTGCGCCGACGTGCCAACAGGCCGCCGAAGACCTGCGCAAAATCGCCACATTTGCCGGAATTCAGCCGCGCGAAGGACTCGATTACGACCGCGACTTTTATCCCGCGATGATGCGCGCGTTATTCGAATGCAATTCGTGGATCGCGATTGTCATGATTACCGATCTGCTCGCGCGCAAAGACCGCTTCAACGTGCCGGGAACGGCCGGTGAAGGAAACTGGACGCGGCGTTTACCAAAAACGATCGCCGAGATGCGCAGTAGTCGTTCCATTCGCAGGCGCCTAAAACTCATTGCGTCACTTCTCGACACAACAGGAAGAATTTTGCCACGGATAAACACGGATAAACACGGATGATGAGCGCAAGCAGCAAACAGCTCTGTTCATCTGTGGCTTAAGAAAAATCCGTGTTTCATCCGTGTTCATCCGCAGCTTAATTGATAGATGACTTCTCCCATCAAAATCGCCGTCACGGGCGCGGCTGGTCAAATCGGGTATGCCTTAGTTTTTCGAATCGCGTCCGGCGCAATGTTCGGGCCGGAGCAGCCGGTCGCGCTCACATTGATCGAAATCCCGAATGCGCTGCCGGCGCTCGATGGCGTGGTGATGGAACTGCACGATTGCGCTTTTCCGCTGCTCAAATCGATTACCCCGACGGCTGATCTGGGTGAAGGATTCCGCGATGTGAACTGGGCGCTGCTCGTCGGCAGCATTCCGCGCAAGGCGGGGATGGAACGGAAGGATTTGCTCGGGATCAACGGCAAGATTTTCATCGGCCAGGGCCAGGCGATCGAGAAAAACGCTGCCTCCGACGTGCGCGTCCTCGTGGTCGGCAACCCGGC
>DAIRIE010000022.1:5694-8155 GCA_036809705.1 Chthoniobacterales bacterium | reverse complement strand
TCCTTGCAACACCAACTGTCTTATCGCGATGAACAATGCACGCGCTGTTCCACGCGACCGCTGGTTTGCCATGACGCGGCTGGATGAAAATCGCGCGCGCGCGCAGCTGGCGCACAAGGCCGCTGTGGATATCACACGCGTGACGAACATGGCCATCTGGGGGAACCATTCCGCGACGCAATATCCGGATTTCTACAATGCGAAGATCGATGGGCGGGCGGCGAACGAGGTGATCGGCGATGAGGAGTGGCTGAAGGGAACGTTTATCCAGAGGGTGCAACAGCGCGGCGCCGCCATCATCAAGGCGCGCGGGCTGTCATCAGCGGCCTCGGCGGCGAACGCGGTGGTCGACACGGTGCGTTCGTTAACGACCGATACGGCGGAGAGCGATTGGCACAGCGTGGCGCTTTGTTCGAAGGGCGAATACGGGATCGAGGCTGATCTGATTTCGTCATTTCCGGTGCGAGTAAGGAGCAACAAAGCGGAGGTGGTAAGCGGAGCGCCGATCAACGAGTTCAGCCGGGGGAAGATCGACGCGAGCGTGAACGAGCTGAAGGAAGAGCGCGAGATGGTGAAGGAGTTGTTGGGTTAACTTACGCGCCGAGGCGGAGGGCAGCATTGCGGCGACAACTGTGAATGAAACGACGATTGGAGGGACGACCTCTGTGTCGTCCCAAACTCTTCTTCGGGTCGCGTAGCGCTGTGGTGCGGCGCGCGGTTGTGAAAGACGGCGACGAGACTAAGCTCGTCCCTCCACGAATTCAGTGGCGCGATGGCCGGATGCGGAGGAAAACCTGGAAGCCGTAGCCGACGTCGTCGCCATAAATTGCGTCCAGTTTTTCGGGGCGATGACTGATCGTGATTTGCCCGCCGAGTCCGATATCGATGCCGTCGCCGTGCGTGAGGTCGCGCACATAACCGACCGAGGCAGAGTAGATCGGGAAGATTTGCTCGTGAAAATCCTCCGGCAATACGAGCTCGTGCGCTGATTTTTCCACGTATTCGAGCCTGGTGTAAAACGTGTCGCGCCCGCGCTGATAATCCGATTCAAGCCCAACCGACTGCGTTTTGCCTTCGTGCGTTTTGTTGTTCTGGCCCCAGACGAAGGTGGTGGCCCAGTTCGCGTCGGGCCCGAGCGGCACGTTGTAAATGGCGGAGGCGGTGGTGCGATGCAGATCGACGCCGGGCTCGAGCGCTTCAGGTTGTTTCAAGTAACCGTGGGAAAATTGCAGCGCGAGATTCGCCGTCGGATTCCATGAGATGCGGGCGCTGGCGGAATCGAAACGCGGCTGGTCAAAATCGTATCGATTTTCATCCGGCTCGCGCCCTGTGAAAATGCTGCCTTCGAGTTTGACGTTGCGCCATTGCAGGGCAGCGGTGGCAACTCCGAAGGTGACGTGGGTGGAATCCTGCCAGTGGTGCGAGATAGGCGCATCGGGATTATCCATCGCTGATGGCCGATGCATGAAGGTG
Organism: Chthoniobacterales bacterium; assembly: GCA_036809705.1. Classification (GTDB taxonomy): domain Bacteria; phylum Verrucomicrobiota; class Verrucomicrobiia; order Chthoniobacterales; family UBA10450; genus AV69. The sequence goes on along the minus strand of DAIRIE010000022.1, from coordinate 6,682 downwards.
GGCGGACCGAGCGCAGGCTCGCCCGGGTAGCCGAAATAGAGCGAGGCCGAAAAGTCTTCGCTGAGCTCTTGCGAATAGGAAATGGAGAGCTCGCTGAAGAGATCGTGCGGATGCTGGCGATCGTGCAGTGGTTCGTCGTGCCACGATTCGCCGGATTGAAACAGGAGCGGATAACCGCGCCCGCCTTCGGTGAGCGGATCGAGGCTCATCATCAAACGCGCGCCAAGCTGCGCGTTATCACTGAGCGGATGCGAATACATGGCCATGGCCCAGTTCGGCGCGTCGAGGCGATCATCGCCGCGGCGGGTGCTGACGTTGGTGTAACGCGGAAAAGCCGCGCCGTGCAACATGAGCGTGTCGCCGCCGAGCATGAACATGCGTCCATACATCGGTGAGGAATCCGGGAGCCAGCTGGTGCCGGATCCTTCGCGCGACATGGGATCGGCGATGTTCACGGATGACTGCATCGACATCGTTTGTTGGTGTTGAGCAGCACGCGGTTGCTCGTGATGATGTGACTCGTGTTGCAGCTCTGGCTTCTTCTTCACCGGCACCAGTTCCATGCCGCATTTCGGACACTTGCCTGGTGAGCTAGTGACGATTTCGGGATGCATGACGCAGGTATATTGTAGTTGCGCCGGAGCCGGCGAAGGCTGCGCGTTCGCTATGGCGGTGGCGAAGAATGTCGCCGCGATAAAAAGTGAAATGTAAGTCTTCAATGTTGAAATAGGTTTGATGCAGACGCCCGTTCGTGAGCAGCGGGCAGACGTATTTCGCCAATGGAAGTGCAGCCCTGGTTCAATCAGGCGCGCAATCCAGATGAGTGAGTCTCGCCTAACGAGCGCGAGTCAGCGGCGAGTTAAAGAATCAGGCCCGCGGCGGAGGAACGAGCGGACGCGCCGGACGAAAATGCCGGGCGAGACTGACGCCGCGGAGAGTTTCGCCTGCGGTCAGATTGAATACATAAGCCGCTGGCGCAATCTCGAGG
>DAIRIE010000022.1:1626-5684 GCA_036809705.1 Chthoniobacterales bacterium | reverse complement strand
GGAAGGGAAGAGCGAAGAGACAGACGGCGCAGCATGGACGTTCGGAGGAACTCGGCGCCGTCGCGGGTTGGCCGCCACAATGGCCGTGCGCCGCCATGTGCGCGCAACAATCGCTCCGGTGAACAGGCGCGCCCGCCATCTCCGCCCGCACCGGCAGCGTGAGGCCGACAATTGCGATGGCGCAGAGCAGCCACAAAGCGCGCAGCGAGCGATTTATCACGGTGACGAATCTAGTCCGGCGGCCTCTCGATTCAAGAAGCAGCTGCGTTTGCACGAGGTGGATCGCCTTCGGACTGATCAGTCTGTGCCTTTCGGTCCTGAGCGGATGTGCGCGCGCGGCGAACCCGGAGGCAACGATCAAGCGTGCTTACCATTGGTATGTGGCGACAGTGAAGAGCGCGCGGGACCCATGGCAGCGCGCGCCCACCGATTTGCAGGGACTGGTGACGGAGCGTTTTCTCACCGCGCTCCAGAATATGCGGCCAGAGATTGAGAATAGCGGGCTCTTGGACGCCAATAGTTCAGACGCGCGCTTGACGGTGGAAGACGTGAAACTTGACGGTTCTACAGCGACGGCGCGCGCCCTCTTTGCCGGTAGAATGGTAGGGCGTCACCGGCTGAACATTTATCTGGTGGAGGATCATCACGCCTGGAAGATCGATGATGTGAAGCTAATCGAAGACGACTAGCTCGCGCAGCTATAACCGTGGCTCGTTAGCTTGAGCTCGCGCGGTCACCAAAATCTTCTTCCGGGCTGGCGCGGGCGAAGCCAGCGGGTTACGCGCGCGCGCCAGTGAAGCATAAGCGCTGTCTTCGACCCAATGGATAGTGATCACGGGCGAGCGCATTCCAGTAGAGGCGGCCGGAATGCCGCCAGCCATCGAGCACAATGCCGGTGCGAAAAGGCTGGCCTTTGGCGGTGGCGACAATGCAATTGTGCTCGCGCCAGGTGCCGGCGCGCGCTTCGCCCCAATGAAGTTCAAGAGTCGTTAGCTCAAGAGCGTCGAGCTGCGCGAGCAAATCTTCCGCCCACTGGAAACAGAGGCCGCGCTTCCTCATGCCGGTGTTCACCAGGAAATTATGAAAGAGCGGTGGGCCCACCACGGCATACTCCCTCGCAACCGGGCGGCGGTGCGGCAGGCGCGGGCGGCCACTCGTTGCGCTTCATCGCCGCGCACGCTCGGCGCCAGCACTTCAATCGAGCGCCGCAACGAGGAGACATCCGCGCCGTCATCATCATATGTAGCATAGACACATATTATGCCAGTCGAGTTAGTGAGAGGAGACTTCGAGCAATCCCCTTCGACGGATAGTAGCAAGCGGCCCCCACGGACGTGTAACGCGTCGGTGCGTCCGGCGGCAGACGCCGTTGCTTGCAGGGCGCATGGAATTACAACGGCCACGGCGCAAATCCGAATGGCCAGTGTTCGCCGCGTCCGGCAGTCTAAACGATCGCGAATCGAAGCCACGGAAGAGGTCGCGCGAGACAATGCTCGTGCGTTGTCAGAGCAGACACTGGAGCCACCCATCACCCGCCGAACAGGTCTAGTCGCATCCCTGGAGGGACGACCGCCCTGTCGTCCCCATCTTTTCTCAACTCGGTGCCGCTGCCTGTCATGGGCGTGGCATGGAAGTTTGGGACGAGACAGAGCTCGTCCCTCCAATCTAACGACGCTTGCGACGAGGCATCTCCGTCTTTGCCCAATGAGGCGGTGCGCGGCGCTGTCTTCAATGACTTCGTTCCCCTAGCGCGAACGAGTTGAACGTTCGGCGACCCTTCATCGATCCACGCCCGGCTATTTCTTGCGCGTGTAGTCGATCTGCATCGTTTTCATTTCCTGGCCGCCGCGGTCTTCGTACCACTCGAAGCTCATGTGGTTCTTGTCGGCCAGCTTCACGACCTCGCGCACTTTGGTTTTCATCCCGGGCATCGGCTCCATTTCCGAGTTATAGGTAAAGCTCTTGCTCGCCGGGTCGTAATCGCCATCCGACATCATGATGCCAGTCCCCATGTTGTCGATCCAGGTGCCGACGAATTTTTTCTTCACATTGTCGTAGCCTTCGATGCCGTGACCTTTGAACTCGAAGTCTTTCAACTTCCCATCAGCGCCGGGCATTTTCATTTTGCCGGTCGCATCCATGACGAAGTAACGACCGCCCATCATCGATTTTCTGACGGCCGTTCCGCTCGATTTCATCGGCGGCGCGCTGGGCGCCATCCACATGGTGACGTTGTAATCCCAGGTGCCATCGAGCTCGGCGAGGAGTTTGTGATTCTCGTTGAGCTTGGCCAGCTCCATCATCTGATTCATCATCTCCGCCTCATTCGGCTGACCGGCTGGCGCGGCGATGGGACTGGTGGCGACAGTCGAGCTGCTGGAACTGGTGATCGTGCTAGTGCTGGCAGGTCCGCTGGGGCTCGGAGCTACGCTGGGAGAAGTGCTGGGTTCCTGGGCTCTCAATGGCAGCGTGATTGCTAATAAGACGAGGGAAAACAGGAGGCGCTTTCGCCAGCTGGTTGGTTGATCGGGTTGGCGGATGTTCATACCTCCGAATCTTTCCAGCGGCAGCGGCGCGTCAAGAGCAAGGCGCGCCTGGCACTTACGGGGTGGCGTCGATGATTCGGACCAGCAATGGCGCGGGAGCGAGGCCGAAAAAGATAACTGCGAGAGCGAGAACGAAGATGGTGAAGGTCTGAAGAAAGTGAGGCGCGGCGAATTTCGATGCCGCCGAATGCGGCTGATCGATGAAGATCGCTTTGAGGACGATGAGGTAATAATAGAGCGAGATGAGGCTGCCGAAGAGCGCGACAGCGACGAGCCAGAGCAAGCCCTGGTTGTGACCGCCGGCAACTGCGGCACTGAACAGATAAAATTTACCGAAAAAGCCTGCGAGCGGCGGCAGTCCGGCAAGGGAGAGAACGAAGACCGCCATGCAGCCGGCGAGAAGAGGTGAGCGCGCGCGCAGGCCGGAAAAGTTCGCCAGGCTATCGCCGCCAGCCTGGTGGCGCACCACCGCGCAAACACCGAAGGCGCCGAGAAGCGTGGCGGCGTAAATGGTGATGTAAAAAAGTGTGGCGGCGAAGCCGCGGCCGCCACCAGCGACCAGGCCTAACAAGGCATAGCCGGCGTGCGCCACAGCCGAGTACGCGAGCAGACGGCGCACGTGCGTTTGAGCAAGAGCGACGAAATTACCGAGCAGAATGGAGAACGTTGCGAGCACAGCCAGGAGCGGTTTCCAGCCTGCGACCATCCCGTGCCAATCAGCGCTCCCTCGCACCTGCGCGAAGCCGATGAGGACGATTTTCCCGAGCACGACGAACGACGCCACTTTAGAAGCTGAAGCAATGAAAGCGGCACTCGGCACGGGCGCTGCCTCGTAGGCATCCGGCGCCCAAAGATGAAAAGGGGCGGCGGCGATTTTGAAAGCGAAACCCACGAGCGTCATGACGATGCCGGCGGCGAGTAAGGGGGAGGTCGGCGACTCGGACGACGCGATCAAGCTCAGTGTGGTGGTGCCGCTCGTTCCATAAATCAGGCTGATACCGAAAAGGGTGAAGGCGCTGGCGGTGCTGCCAAAGAGAAAATATTTGAGGCCCGCTTCGGCAGAACGAATGTCGGCCTTATCGAAGGCGACAAGAACGTAGAGAGAAAGTCCGAGCAGCTCGAGGCCGATGAAGATGGTGAGCAATTCCTCGGCGCGGATGAGAACCATGAGACCGACCGTGGCAAAGAGAATGAGCGCCTGATACTCGGCGCGGTGTTTCAGCCAAAGCTCAGCGTGAGTCAAAAGAACGGTGCCGAACGCCAGTACCAGACAGATGATGGCGAAAAGCGAATTGAGAGACGAGTGGACGAGCATGGCGCCGAGATTGATGGGGCCGGGAAGTAGGAGCATCGCGGCGGCAGCCGCGAGAAGTCCGGAGAGTGCGGATAACGTCGGTGCGACGCGATTATGAGTGAACCCAAGAGCAAGCAGCACAAGAGCAGTCACGACCAGAATCGCCTCCGGCGCAGCGACCTTGAGTAGTTCTAGATAGCTCATCGGAGAAGGTGCAG
>DAIRIE010000022.1:0-1616 GCA_036809705.1 Chthoniobacterales bacterium | reverse complement strand
TGAACGGCGGGGGTGATGCGATCGAGCAGAAGTGGCGGATAAAGTCCGACTGCTAAAGTGGTGAAGATGAGGAGTCCGGCGCCAAGCTTCTCCGGTAATGTAATCGGCTCCGCCTTGTCAATGCCGTCGGTCGCGGCGGCGGCGCTCGCATCGCTAAAGAACGTGTTCTTCAAGGCGCGCAAAGTAAATGCAGCGACCAGCACCATACCCAATCCAGTGAGCCAGACCGCCAGCGGGTAGTCTTTCCATGCGCCGATGAGAATGAAAATTTCGGCGGGAAATCCGCTGAAGCCGGGAAAGCCAATCGAGGCGAAGGAAGCGATGGTGAAGGCAAAGGCGGCGAATGGCAATGTCCGGCTCAGGTTAATTGCTGAAAATGCGTTGAGATCGCGCGTGTGAGTGCGGCGATAAATCATGGTTCCGGCGATGGCGAAGAGAAGCGCGCCGATGATGCCGTGGGAAAACATTTGCAGGACTGCGCCGGAAAGGCCGAGTGCGTTGGCGGTAGCGAAGCCGAGCAGAACAAAGCCCATGTGGCTCACGCTGGAGTAGCCGATGACGAACTTGAGGTCACGCTGGCGCAGCGCGACAGCGGCCGCATAGACGATACCGATGACCGCGACGACCGCGATGTAGTTGCGCCACATCGGGAAACCTTGAGGGAAGATATTAATGGCGACGCGCAAAGCTCCGTAGGCTCCGAGCTTCATCACGATGCCGGCCAGCAACATGGAACCAGCCGTGGGCGCCGCGACGTGGCCGGTCGGCGCCCAGGTGTGCAACGGCCAGATGCCGGCCAGGATCGCGAACCCGACAAACAAAACTGGAAAAGCCCAGGCTTGGAGCCCGGAGGGATAATTGAATTGCGTGAGCTGTGTTAAGTCCAGCGAGCCCGCGGCGATATAAGCAGCAAGTATTCCGATAAAGACGAGCGCGCCGCCGAAGAAGGAGTAAAGGGTAAGCTTCATCGCGCCATACTCCTTCTTAGTCGAGCCGAAGATGGCGATGAGGAAGTATTTCGGAACGATGACCAGCTCGTAGAAGAGAAAGAGGAGGAAGAGATCGGCACTTAGGAAGACGCCATAAGAGCCGCCGACGACAAGCAGGAGCCAAAAATAGAACTCGTTAGCTCGGTCGCAAACGTCCCAGGAGAAAAGCACTGCGCTCACTGCGGTGATGCCGGTGACGAGACACATGGTCAGGCTGATGCCATCGGCGGCGAGATGGTAGTTCATGCCGAGAATGGGGACCCACGGCACGCGCACGATGGTGGTAAACGGGGCGGAGGGAATGTCGCGGGAGAAAAATGCGCCGCAGCTAATCGCCGCACCGGCCGCGGTGGTCGTGAGCGCAATCCAGCGGCAAGTCGCGCGCGGCAAAAACAGCAGGAGCACTGCGCCACCAAACGTGACGTAAATTGTCCAGGCGATCATCGGCGCCGGCGCGTTTGGTAACGCGAAGCCGTTTCGCGCACGTGAAATCCAATCTCGCGCTTTTTCGCGGGTGGCGGTTCAATCAAACTGCGAATCGCTTGGAACAACTGCGCGATCGCGTCGTTATGCGTGTCCGATTTCTTCTCGAGTTCGCCCAGCTTGCGCGCCAAAATCGCATTGGCC
>DAIRIE010000021.1:19669-20397 GCA_036809705.1 Chthoniobacterales bacterium | reverse complement strand
CGATGAGGATGATTACCCAGATGCGCCCGGTTTCGGCGAAGGGCAGCAGCCAGACCATGAGGGCGATGAGCCAGCCGGCGAGCGCGCCGCGCATAAGGACGGTGCCGAAATCGGGCTGTTGCCCCGCGGTCGCGATTTCCAGAAACGCTTTGTGCACTTCGGCGGTTACGAGGCTCGTATGCGCCAGCAACCAGGCAAAAATGAATGCGCCGATGAGATTCGCAAAAAGCACGATGGCCCACAGCCGCGTCACGTTAACAAGAACCGAAAGCTTTTTCTCTTTCAGCAGCGGTAAGATGACGGTGAGGGTGTTCTTGGTGAAGAGCTGCTGCCGGCCGAGAATGACAATGAGAAATCCGAGGCTGTAACCGAATTTCGTGATAAGCGGCCGCCAGGGCGTATCCGGCAAATGGGCGTGCAACAACCCTTCGGTCAGGAGCGAAGTGCCCATGGACAAGCCGGCGGCCAACCCCGAGAGACCAAGCGCGCTCGTGCCGCGCTTCAGCTCATGCTGGCCTTCGCGATAAATCGCTTCGTAAACGACATCACCCGGTGGCGCCGTGCGACTGGCGACATCGGCCTGTTTTCTCTCGGAGGATGATTTGGTCGCCATGCCCGGCTCAACCCTGGGCCTCCGTCCGGCGCCATTGCGCAGCGGCGATTTGGCCTAACGAGATTCCGCCGTCGTTCGGTGGGATGCGTTGATGCCAGTAAGGCTGGAAATTCTC
>DAIRIE010000021.1:16928-19659 GCA_036809705.1 Chthoniobacterales bacterium | reverse complement strand
GATCGATTGCGTGCTCGGTGAGGTAACGATTCTGAAAGCAACCGCCGCTCAAGGCAACTTTTCGTTCCCCGCTTCGACGCGCCACGGCCACGATGACTTCGCACATCATGTTGTGAAATTTTGCAGAAATGGCGGCGACCGATTCGTGCCGCTGCGCATCGCCGATGATGGCGGCGATGGCTGGCCTCCAATCGACGATCACGGGTGAAGTGTTCTCCATCTCGAAAGGATAAGAGTCGGTTGTTTCCGGGCAGATCGCGAATTCCAAATCCATCGCGGCCTGACCTTCGAAGCTGGCAGATTTCCTCAGACCGAGAAGCGCTGCGACGCCGTCGAACAAACGTCCGGCGCTGGAAGTGAGCGGGGCATGAGTCTTCCTGAGGAACATCTGTCGCAGCACTTTGATCTCGGCCGTGCTGAAATCGCGCAGCAGTTCCTCGCGGCCCCACAAGTCTTCGCCGAAAATCTGGTAGAGCAATCCGAGCGCGCTTCGCCGCGGTTCTTTGATCGCGACATCGCCGCCCGGCAGGCGGAATTGCCGCAAATGCGCGACGCGGGTGAAACCGTCCGCGTGAGCGAGGAGAAACTCGCCACCCCAGATGGTGCCGTCGGCTCCGTAACCGGTGCCATCCCACGCAACCCCGAGAACCGGCGGCTCAATTTCATTCTCGGCCATGCAAGCGGCGATGTGCGCCCAGTGATGTTGGACGAATTCATTGGGCAAACCCGACTGCGCTGCGTATTTGGTCGAGAGATAATCCGGATGCAGATCGCACACGACGGTCTCGACCTGCGACTCGTAAAGGCGCGGGAGATCGGCTGTAGCGGCGCAAAATGCGGTATAGGCCTCCTTTGTTTGGAGGTCGCCGATGTGCTGGCTGACAAAAACATTTCGCCCAACACTGAGGGCGACGGTGTTTTTCAAATGCGCCCCGACCGCGAGCATCGGGGGGAAATCTTCCCGCAGTGTGACCGGCAAAGGCGCGAACCCTCGCGCGCGGCGAAGCATGAGCTCACGTCCGGCCATGACGCGCATGATGGAATCGTCCACCGGCCGCACGATGGGGCGATCGTGCACGAGGAAAAAATCGGCAATCGCGCGCAATCTGGCGAGAGCCTCGCCCTCATCGATGCACATCGGTTCGTCGCTCAGATTTCCGCTGGTGGCGACAACAGGAAAGTCCAGCGCGCGCATGAGCAAATGATGCAGCGGCGTGTAGGGCAACATCACACCGAGATTTGGATTATGCGGTGCGACCGGCGAAGCAATTGCTGATTGCTGATTGCTGATTGCGGATTTTCGCGAAACCAAAACAATTGGTGATTCCGGAGAAAGAAGGAGCTGCTTTTCCAATTCCGAAACTTTGCAATGCGGCCGAACGGCATCGAAAGACGGAAACATGACCGCGAAGGGTTTTTCTTCGCGATGTTTCCGATTCCGCAAACGCGCAATCGCCGCTTCATTTCGCGCATCGACGAGCAGTTGAAATCCGCCGAGGCCTTTGAGGGCCACGATTTTTCCGGCGCTGATTTCCTCAGCGGCTCGCTGCAACGCTTCGTCACGTTCGGAAATGATTTCGCCGGAAGAATTCCAAAGCTGCAACTGCGGACCACATTGCGGACAGGCATTCGGCTGCGCGTGAAAACGGCGCGGGTCGTGATATTCGCGCTCGCAATCCGTGCACATTTTGAATTTTTTCATCGACGTGTTCGCGCGATCGTAAGGCAACGCGTCGATGATGGAAAAACGCGGACCGCAATTGGTGCAGTTTGTGAACGGATAACAAAAGCGCCGATTGGCTGGATCGAGAATTTCGCGCAGACAATCCGCGCAAGTCGCGATGTCAGGCAAAATCAGCGCGCTCTTTTCGCCATGACTCTCGCTCTCGCGAATCTCGAAGCTTTCGTAGCCGCGCGGGTCGAGAAAGGAGGTTTCGAAGCTGTGGAGGATCGCGCGCGGTGGCTTCTCTTTTTCAAATCGGGATAAGAACCGGCGAAGCGAATCGCACGCTCCTTCGATTTCGATAAAGACACCCTGGCCGGAATTTGAAACCCAACCGTTAAGTCGTAGTTCGCTCGCGAGACGATACACGAATGGACGAAACCCGACGCCTTGCACGGCGCCTCGGGCGACGATTTTGACGCGCTCCGCTTTCGTCACGCGGAAGCTTAGCGCGCGAAAAGCCCTTCGACGAAACCGATCTGGTAAACGAGGAACGCGCCGAAACAGAGACTAAGCGCGCCCGCGGTGACGCCGATCCAGCGATTAAAAAACAAAAAGCGACGCGCAGAATATGCCACCGGCACTGAAATCGCGGCGGTGATCAACATCATGCCCGCGATGGTGCCGACGCCGAAGATGATGAGGTAGGCCATGGCCCAGAGAGGTTCGCGAATGATCGGCAAAACCAGGAGAGCGACCGCGGCCGAGCCGGCGAGGCCGTGGACGATGCCAATGATTATCGGGCGAAGCGCGCGATAAATTCGCGAACGGCCGAACCAGCGGTCAAGTCGCGCCGGCGGCACGGCATTTTCCGCGTGACCATGTTCATCAGGCCTGTGCTCGTGTGGATGCGAGTGCACGTAATCGCCGTGTTGATGCGGAAGATCGTGAACGGCCACATTTCGAAACGCGCGCAGGTTGAAAAATCCCAGACCGATGAGCATGAGCGCGACGCAAAATTCCAGGCTCATGCCGACGCGTTCGGGAATGACGATGCCGAACAGAATG
>DAIRIE010000021.1:4525-16918 GCA_036809705.1 Chthoniobacterales bacterium | reverse complement strand
GCGCCGCCGACAATGAGAAGCGTGAGGCTGTGGCCGATCCCCCAAAAAACCCCAGTGAGCGCGGCGTCGCTGATTCTGCGCTCGCGACTGACGATGGTGGTGACGGCGATGACGTGATCAGAATCGGTGGCGTGACGCATGCCGAGGAAAAAACCGAGAAGTAAAATGGAAAACAGGGTCATGAATCGTCGTTCAAAACAGCCGGCTCGCTTTGCAAAAATTTCACCGATTTGATCGCGCATTCCTGGCCTGCCACTGCGCTCGCAGCTTTTCCGCATTGCGGACATTGCAATGTCGCGACCGGTCCTTCGGATAAAGCGTCATGCCAGTATTTGGGCCGCCCGCGATAATGACAATACGAACATTCGACCGCGGCTTCGACGTGTTCGATTTGTAGGACCGAGCCTTCGAGCGGCGTCTCGGCCGTAATTGAACTGTAAGAGAAACGCAATTGTTCTTCCTCGATGTGGCTCAGCTCGCCGACCTCGAGACGGACCTCGACGATTTTCTTATCCGGATTTTCTGCCGCGAACTGGAGAAGCTTCTCGACCAGGCTGCACGCGATCGAGAATTCGTGCATCGCTCAGACGGCGAGCAGCGTGGCCGCGACTTCATCGATGCCGGTGCTGCGCTTGCAACTGGTCGGGATCACTTTGATGTCCGGCTTGAGCATGTGCACATCTTTGGTGAGTTGCTCGACGCTCACTTCCATCGCTTCGGCCAGGTCGGTTTTGTTAATCACAACGACCTGCGCGCCGAGAAACATGTGCGGGTGTTTGCGGACCATCCACGGGCCTTCGGTCACGCTGACGACGACGACGCGCGCTTTTGAGCCGAGCGGAAATTCTGCCGGGCAAATCAGGTTGCCGATGTTCTCGATAAAAATCAGCTTGAGATCTTCCAGCTGAATCTTCTTCAGGCCTTTGCCGACGAGATTGGCGTCCAGATGACAACCGTTGATCGTGGCGATCTGCACGACGGGAACATTTTGTTTTGAAATGGCGTCCGCGTCGGAGCTCGTTGTGGCGTCGCCATTGAAGACGGCGACGCCCATTTTGTCCTTCAGCTTCTCGACGAGTTTGGTGATCAGTGTGGTCTTGCCGGAGCCGATGGCGCCCATGAAATCGATGGCGGTGATACCGTGCCGGTCAAGCAGAGCCCGATTTTCGTCTGCCAAGTTCTTGTTGGCTTCGAGCAAACTGTGCTCGAGCTCGATGTCGTAGATTTCGTCAGGTGATGCTTCCAGCATCACCTGTGCCGTCCCTTCGTTAGCCATTGGTCAGTGCGCCAGACCGGCAAACGCCGTCGGGGTGTGCATCTGCTTAACCACTTTGCCGTTGCCGGTGAACATGTGGACGCCGCACGGCAGGCAGGGATCGAAGCTGCGCACGGTGCGCATGATGTCGATGCCCTTGAAGTTATCGGGACCGTTTTCCTCGAAGATGGGGCAACCTTGCACTGCATCTTCGTAAGGTCCGGGGGTGCCGTACATGTCGCGCGGGTTCGCGTTCCACGGCGTCGGCGGGTAGGGATGGTAGTTCGCGATCTTGCCGTTGCGGATGACAAGGTGATGCGATAAAACTCCGCGGACCGCTTCATGGAACCCGCAGCCGATGGCTTCGTCGGGCACTTTGAATGGAGTGAAGGTCGCGGTGCGACCGGCATGCACTTCCGCCATTGCTTTCTCGATGAAGTAATAAGCGGCAGCACAGGCGTAGGCTTGGAAGTAAGTGCGGGCACGATCGCGTTCAATCGTGTTCGCCCATTTCGGAATGCGCCAGGTGAATTCGGTGTCCGGTTTGGTCGCGGTCTTCGGCAGACGAATCTTCACGCTGCCGTCGCCGGGCGCTTTGACGTAGCCCATATCGACCATGCCAGACAACGCCGTCGCCCAGAGCCGCGCGAGCGGTCCGCCACCGGTGTCGAGAGCAAGATGGTCGCCGGTGCGTTTGTCCAGCCAGCGCGGTGACATGACCCAGCTGTAGTTATCGGCAAAGTTGCGCTTCTGTGGCTTGGGAATTGTCTTTTGATTCCAGGGATGGCGAATATCGATGGGATTCCCGAGTGGGTCCTGTTTGACGAAATACTCGGGGTTGCTGTTCTCGGCCCAATCTTCGTAATAGGAAGAGCCGAGGAGAATGCGCATGTTGACGTTGATATCGACGAGATCGTTCGTGACCAGCTTGCCATCGACGATGACGCCTGGCGTGACGTACATGGCGCGGCCCCAATCGCCCATCGTTTTGTAGTTGTAATCGCAAACATCGGGATCCTGGAACGAACCCCAGCAGCCGAGCAGGACACGCCGGTTACCTACTTCCTCGTAACCGGGCAACGCCTCGTAGAAGAAATCGAAGAGGTCATCGTGCAAGGGCACGACGCGTTTCATGAACTCGGCATATCTCGTTAGTCGCACGAGATAGTCGGTGAAAACCTGGATGGAAGGCACGGTGCCGACGCCACCGGGATAAAGCGTGGAAGGATGCACGTGCCGGCCTTCCATGAGGCAGAACATTTCGCGCGTGTAACGGCTGACTTGCAACGTCTCGCGATAGAACTCGCCCTCGAATGGATTAAGGGCATGCATGATGTCGGCAATGGTGCGGTAGCCGTGGTCTTTGGCGTGGGGCGCTTCTGTTTTCTGCGCTTTCTCCCAGACGCCGGGATTAGTTTCCTTCACCATCATCTCGCAGAAATCGACGCCGACGAGATTGTCCTGGAAAATGTTGTGATCGAACATGTACTCGGCCGCTTCGCCGAGGTTGACGATCCATTCCGCCAGCGCGGGCGGTTTCACGCCGTAAGCCATCTGCTGGGCGTAACAGGAACAGGTCGCGTGATTGTCACCGCAGATGCCGCAAATGCGACTGGTGATGAAGTGCGAATCGCGCGGATCTTTGTTCAGCATGAAAATGCTGTAGCCGCGGAAGATGGACGAGGTGCTGTAGCACTCGACCACCTTCTTCGCGTCGAAATCGATCTTGGTGTAAATGCCGAGACTGCCGACGATTCGCGTCACCGGATCCCACGACATTTCGACGAGGTTGCCGGATTCCACCGACTTCATTGCTGCGGGTGCGGTTTCAAGTGTTGGCATAGTTAAGTCCTGCTAGGTGATAGGATGAATCAGAAAGGAGAATGACGAATGACGAAATCCGAAGCCCGAAACAATGACGAAACCCAAATGACGAAAGAGCAGCGCGCGCCTTTTCGAGCTTCGTCATTCGTCATTGTTTCGGGTTTCGTCATTCGAGCTTCGTCATTTCTAGTTGCGACCGTTGTGCGCGTAATATTTTGGATTATAACCGGTGGTGAGTTCAGCGCGCGGATGCCGCCACTTCGGCTCTTTGTTCACAGTATTGTTCGTGATGGCGCGTAGCCCGCGCAGCACGCCGCCCCAAACGCCGACGATTTTGGTGGAGAGCGCAGAGCCGGGCGGCGCGTCCATGAACGGCATAAACTTATCCGGGAATCCCGGCATGGTGCAGCCGATGCAAATGCCGCCGACATTCGGGCAGCCGCCGATGCCGTCCATCCAGCCGCGCTTAGTCACGTTGCAATTCACCACCGGTCCCCAGCAGCCGATTTTCACCAGGCATTTGGGCGAACCATATTCCAAGGCGAAATCGGCCTGCTCGTAATAACCGGCGCGATCGCAGCCTTCGTGCACGGTTTTGCCGAAGAGCCAGGTCGGGCGCAATTGGTCATCGAGCGGGATGACCGGCGCGAGACCGGCGACTTGGTAGAGGAGATAGAGCAACGTCTCCATCATGTTATCGGGTTGAACTGGACAACCGGGAACGTTGACGATGGGCAGACCGGCCTTCGATTTCCAGCCCCAGCCGAGATAATCCGCCAGGCCCATCGCGCCGGTCGGATTCCCCTGCATCGCGTGAATGCCGCCATACGTCGCGCATGTTCCGGCCGCGATCACCGCTGTCGCTTTTGGGGCAAGGCGATCGATCCACTCATTGGTCGTGATCGGCTGGCCGGTATCGGGATCGGTGCCCATCGCCGCCCAATATCCTTCGCTTTTGATCTTCTCATTCGGGAGCGAGCCTTCCAGTACGAGGACGAATGGCTCGAGCTTGCCCGCCGCGGCATCGAACCAATGCTGCATGAAATCGTCGCCGCACTCATACGCCAGCACCGGATTGTGCAGGTGTACTTTGGGGAGGCCGGGTATCGCGCCCATGAGCACGTCCTCGATGCTCGGCAACGTCGCCGCCGTGACCGAGACCGAATCACCATCGCAGCTCAGCCCCGTCGTCATCCAGACGACGTGGATTTCTTTAATGTCCGGCGGGCGGTCCGCGATGATCTTCGGCGATTCCTTCGTCATGGTTGCCATAAGTTTTACCTCCTCACATACTCTTCAACTTCAGATAGCGGTGCATCTCCGGAATCATCGCCACGATGGAAGCGACAATGACAAAGCCGGCAACGCTGCCGATGATTTTCCAGGCCAGGAGCGCCATGTCACCATTGTCCGTCCCCGGCCTGGCCTTTTCGATTTGCAAAGTTCGTTTCAAGTTCATCCTTTTAATATTCTTCGAAGCTCAATCTTCACATGCTCTTCAATTTCATGTAACGCACCATCTCGGGAATCATGATGATTACCATGATGAGAACGACGAGCAGGACGATGGCGCCGAGAACGATCCAGGCCCAAAGAGCGACGCTCATGTTACTTTCACCTCCGATTGATTTGAGAGGTTTTCCTGGCTCTCATTATTCCCGGTTGTAGGAGTTTTCCGCAAGCTGGCGATCAATTCTTCGATCATCGCGATCGCAGCGGGGATCGCCGACTTGACCGATTCGCTCAGGCCAAGCTGACCTTCCGCCTCGAGAATTTGCGGTTCGCAGCCGACCACGAACACTGAGCGCGGCGTTCCGCCTAGGGAGCGCACCAGTTGCAGAACGCGCATCGGGTTCATGCTATGAGCATTTACGACGTCGCCGCCGCTTTCGTCCAGTTCATTTATTTCAGGCTTGATCAGATAAACCGTACCAGGCGGTGCGCCGCGCTGCGCGGTGTCGATCAGGATCGTGGCGTCATGATCCATCATCCCGTAGGCGAGATCGTACGAGCGGATTCCGAAATCGGCGACGGTGACACCCTCGGGAAATGAGCGGCGTGATAACTTCTTCGCCACCTCGCAGCCGAACGCATCATCACCGAAAAAAATGTTTCCAATGCCGGCGACGAGGATGCGCATGGTTCAGAATGACAAAGCCCGAAGGCCGGATGACGAAACAATGACGCAGCCAAAACGATGGATAGCGCCGCGCCTGACTTTTCGTGCTTCGTCATTCGTCATTGTTTCGCGCTTCGTCATTCGGATTTGGTCATTGCCACCGGCTCCACTTCATCCAATCCATAAAAAAACCTGTGTCCCGGCTGCCGTGCCATTCCCAGTTCACGTCCGGGATCGTCCTCCAGCACGAGCGCGAGATGCACTTCGTTCTGCACGTCTTCTTCGATCGCTTCGATGATTGCGATTTTTCCGCTCAATATCATGTCGAAAGCATCGGCACGCCGCTTCGGTCTGATGCGCACGCGGTCCCCTGCTTTCAATTCCACACCGTTCACCGTCACCATTTGCCTGCGCTCGGTCGGATTGAAGAAGTCTTGCGCGGAGGAACGGACATCGCGCATCGTGCCGTGCATCTGAAGAAGGTGATCGTTCGGCATCAGCTCGGTGCGCTCGAGAATACGGCGCGCGTGCTCGTCCACATTGCGCATCTCCGATTTTTCTTCGTCGGTCATCGTCTGAATACGCAACGTCAGGATCTCATCGATCTCAGTCCCATCGAATAAATTGCCAGCACTTTCCGGCGCGATCCTGGGGTAATCGTATAAGATGATGGGCGAGGATAGGATCGCGTCGCGTTCATTCTTTGTTTCATCGCCCACCAGCACTGGCCAGCAGCCGATGTTTTTGCAAGCCCTGGCCGCGACTTCATATTGCGGCGGTGGATCGAGCAACGACAAACACTCGCCGCCTTCCGTCCAGATGAGTGTGTGGGCGGAAGCGAAAGTGCGCATAATGATTTTCGCCTGATCCTCCAGCTCAGGCGCCGGCACGGCCGTACGATTTAAAACCCGCACCGTGAGTTTCACCGCCCCGTCCAATCTTTGGGTCGCGATCTCAATCTTGCCCTCGATGCGTTCCTGCTGCCGCACCATCAGCGCCGCGATTTTCCCGGCCGCGCCGCGAATCGGGTCGAGCGTGCGCGACGCTGGAAAATAAAATTCGTGCCTTTGCTCTGAGCTCGCGCCCACGGAAAACGGCGGCACGATGATCTGGCGTTCGATCGCTTCGTGCCAGGCCTGATGAAGTTTGCCTTCGAGTCGAAACTCCGGCACCCGGTCGAAGGCCGGTTCCTCATTCTCGCTCAGTTCGTTGACCGGTGAATGGAGGACACCGATCTCGCGCGCCATCGGATGCAGGAAACGAATCTCCACGTGCGCGATCGCATCCTTCGATTCGTCGCGCAGCAAACACTCCGTCTGCATGAATGACGGTTCGCGCCCTTGCTGTGCGACGGCGTAATCGTCGGGATAAATGCGGCCAAAGGTGAAACGCTCGCGTTGGTTTTTCTTCGACGACGCGCGGTAAGGATAAAGAATGTAGCCCTCGTAAAGAACGGCGTTAACGACGCGATCGACGATTTCTCGGTTCATGTGTGACAGCAGAGCGTCCGGGTAGCGCACGCGTCTCGCGTGCTGGCGGCGGCGTCCCGCTGCCGCGGACTTTTCGAACGGTTTGCTTTGTTCGAGAACGTCAAGTTCCATTCCAGCTTCAAGAAAGTCCGTCTGGGCGGGACGCCGAGACCAGCACTGGAGACGCGTGCGCTACCCGGAGTTACGTGGCGACCGCTCATCATTGGAGTTAGGTCCTTTGCAATAGCTTTTCGATCGCCTGCTCCCAGCTTGTGCACGCCTGCGTTCTTTTGAACTCGTAGAGCCGTTCAAACGTCGCGTTGTCCAGCGATATCCAGGCGCTGTTCGGATAATGGTGTTCCATCAACTCCTTCCACACGCTCGCGCCCATTCGGTAGGTCGCTTCGCAGTTCCAGGAAATTTGCTGCACCTGCAATCGCCCGTCGTCACCCGCATAGAAGATCGTCCCACTGAACAAAAACAGCAGCGGCACTTCCCCGCCTTCCAGAGCATGGAAATATTTCGTCGCAGCCACATTCAAATCAAAGGTGCACGGCACCGGCAGGACCGCTTCGATGCGGCCGGTGAAGGGACGCACGATCGTGTTCGAGTGCGTCCAAAGTTTATTGCGCAATGTATTTCCCCAATCTTCCGGCTTGCCGAAAAGTTCGATCAATTTCTCTTTCTCCGTCGCTTCGTAGCTGCGCTGCGGCGATTGAATCTGAATCTGCGCCTGCAGCATGATGCTCTGGATCGGTTGCGTCGCTGGCACGTTAGTGATCTCGACTTTGAAGTGTAACAGCGGAATCAATCCGCGGTTCGCCGGCTCGACCCCGAGTATTTTGAAACCGAGATCGGGCATGCTATTCCAGCCGGGCAAAGAACTGATCGATCTCGCGCCACACTTCTTCGCCGCCGGAAAGGCCGCGCCAGTGCATCCGAATTAGGCCGACCAATTCGAAACATTTGTCGATCGGGACAATCAAATGCGTGCGTCTTTCCCGCACGCGATTGATCAAAAGCGCTTCCACGTCCGGCTCGAGCTTGCGCAGTTCAGGATTGTGCGCGACCAAATTGTCCCATGCCGTCAAAGGCAGGAGCGACTCGGTCGCGCCGGCCGGGCTGGGATACATCGCGACCATCTTCTCGTTAGGCGTGTTGTAGAAGAAAAACGCGAGGCTGATGGGCAGCGCGAAGTTTTCCCATTCCGCATCGCTCATCCGAAATTCTGGGAGCGCGCGCGCATCACGCGGAATGACTTTGAACCGGCCATTCACCACCGGCACAAATGTCATGGTGCAGGCACCACACGCGCAGACGATACGGCGCGTTGCCGTCTCCAGCATGTGACGGTGCTCCGGGGGCAGCCGCACATTGCATAATTCGCAATGCTCCTCCGCCGGTTTGCGCGCGAGGTCCGATGACGCTGGCTGGTCGCCGGCGAATCGTCTCAAGGCCCTGAAAGACGACGAACGCACTACGCATATTACGCACGCGCATTTTCAAGCCAAGCCGATGTCATTTGGCTATTCCTTAGTGCTGATGAAAGACCTGCCCATTTATTTGAAGGATCATCTCGCCGGATCCGTCGGCGCTTTGGACATGCTTGACCATATGATTGATGCCCATGAGGGCAAACCACTGGAAGCGTTTCTGCGGACACTGCGCGTCGACATCGACGCGGATCAAAACGAGCTGAAACGTCTGATGAAACATCTCGAGGTTGACGAAAGCGCCGTGCGCAACGCGGGAGCGTGGGTGGCCGAGAAGTTTTCCCGAGTCAAGCTGCGCATTGGAGACGCGGGTGATCCGAATCTGGCGCTGCTGCAATCACTCGAGAGTCTCGTTCTCGGCATTACCGGCAAACGTTCACTCTGGCGAAATCTTGGCGCTGTGAAGAAAGAAATGCCGCGCCTGACCGAGTTCGATTTTGATGAACTTGAGAAGCGCGCGGTGGATCAATTCGAGCGCGTGGAAGAGAAAGCGCGTGAAGTCGCGCGGCAGATTTTCATGGCGGATCTGCTCGCAGAAAAGTAGCTGAAGCGGCTGAAGAAGCCCTGGCGCACGAAATTCGTGGCATGAAGCTAAACAGCCTGAAGGAACTTTACCTGCACGAGTTAAAAGACCTCTACAGCGCCGAAACGCAGATTATCAAAGCGCTGCCGACTGAAGTTCGCGCTTGAACAACATGGCGAATCGACTCGCGGAACAAAGTGCAAAGGCATGCAGGGTCTGCTCGAGGAAGGGTCGGAAATGATGGATGAAGATGCGGCGGACGAAGTGCTGGATGCGGGGTTAATTGCCGCCGCGCAGAAGGTCGAGCATTATGAGATCGCTGGCTACGGTTGCGCGGTGGCGTACGCGAAACGGCTCGGCGAAAAAAAGCAATTGCTCAAAGCCCTCGAAGCCACGCTCAAGGAAGAACGGGCGAGTGACCAGAAGCCGACGAAGCTGGCGAAACTGGTCGTTAATGCCGAAGCGCAGAAGCGCTGACGCGTCTGCCTTCCAACTCAAATCTTCTGCGAAAATTCGCGTTTACGCTGGCGGAATATTCGGCATCACCGGCAAAATCGGCTGCCGTTTATCGGCATTGATTCCGGTGGAATCGCGCGCGCTGCGATAATTCTTCCGTTCCGGATCGCGTCCGGGTTCATGATCGCTCAACGCCTGCTCTTCGCCTTTGGGTGTTCCGCTAACGTGATCGGGCACTGGTTGTTTGCTCATCGGTTACCTCCTTCTTGTGGGATGTGGCCGTTGCCATTGGGGCTGGGACATTCTGCAAATTTCGGATTCGCTGTCGCTGGCGCGTGTTCCGCCACCAGCCCATCCACCTCCAGCGCGGCAATATCGGGCGCAGCCGCGTAGAGCGCTTCTTCGATGGAATATTTTAAAGTCATGCGTGAAGAGGGGCAGCCTTCGCAATTTCCTGCAAGCTGCAAACGCACCGTGCCCTCGGGCGTGACGCCGAGCAGGTTCACACTCCCTCCATGCAATCCCAGTCGCGGCTGCACTTTGTCCAGCGCGGCGCGCACGCGCGTCTCCAAATCGAGCGGATGCAAGCCGTGCAGGAGCAGCAAATTCGAAACAAGATCGTTCTCCGACAGCTCGTTGATCAGCCTCTGGCCACTGGAAGTGGAATCGAAAATCGTTTCCAGCACGCGGTTCAAACTGCTGGCATGCAGCTCGAGCAGTGTCTGCACAAGCTCGCGCGTTCGCGCCCGCATTGACTGATCGGGGCAGGCATCGATCGCGGCGATCAGTTCCTCGATTCGTTCGAGACGCTTCTGGAAATCGCGCGCCTCAGATTGCGCGATTTTGACTCCATTATCCGAGAGCATCGCAGTTCTTATTTACGCTCAAGGAACGGCTGTGCGCCAGTCAGAGTTCATCGGCGCATCGAGCGCAGGATAAGGAATGCGACGCCGCCGAGCACGCCCCACGACGCCTGAACGGCGAAGCCGAGCGATGCCGAGAGCGCCGCGATCGCCGCAGGCACGTGCGCCAGGTTGCCAAGGAAATGTTGGAAAAGCGTTTCGCGCACGCCGACTCCTCCGAAGGAAATCGGCACGCCGGTGATGGCATTGACCAGCGGCATAATGCTGAGCATCTCGCTCACACTGGCGGTGGGCGTGTTTGCGTCGCGCAGCGATCGACCCGCGCAGTAAAAGCTGAAGTAGTAGGCGAGATGGGAGGCGACGGTGAGGAAAAACGCGAGAGTCGTCGTGCCGATACGCGCCCGGTAAAGATCGAGCGCGTCTGCCGATTCCACGATGATGTGGCGCAGCGGCAAACGCTTCGGCAATTTCTTCGCGAAACCGAACGCTGCCGCGGCGAAAAGCAAGGTAACGAAAGTGAACGCCGCGCCGAGAATTACGAGCGCGAGATAAGTGATGCGCGCAGTCGCCGGTGAACTGTTCAACCAGCGAAAGCGAAATACCACCACCGTGAGCGCGAGGAAGGTGATCGAGAGCAGACCGAGCAATCGATCCATCGTCACCGCGAGCGTGCCGCGGCCACGCTGGCGTGGCGCTTCCTTGAAAAGCAGATACAAGCGCATGACATCGCCGCCGATCAGCCCCGGCAAAAACATGTTGAAGAACAAACCGACGATCACGATCGCGCCCGCGCGCCACCAGCCGAGCCGGATGTTTTGGATGCGCAACAGCATTCGCCACCGCGTCGTCGCCAGCGCCTCCACGCTTCCGTAGGCGAACCAGCCGAGGACGAGCCACTGCCAGCTGGCGTGGCGCAGCGCGGTCGCGATTTGCCCGCGAGTTTCGGCGCTGTGAAAAACGTAGAAGATACCCGCGCCGGTGACGAGTAACTGGCCGAGAATCATCGCGCTGCGCTTGATCGTGGATGCCGGCGCGGCGCGGCGCACTGTCTTGCTGCGCTGCATTTAAAGTGACGTGCACGGTGGCATTCCTTTTCTTTGCGGCGGCAGCAGTGGGTGTCACGCGAAAATTCTCAGCTCTGAGCGTTCGCTCAACGGATGCAGCAGCGGTGTGCAAACGTTTTACCCATTCTTCTTCGGAACGGTAACGACGACTTCGTGTTCTTTGCGCTCGACCTTCATCGCCTTTGTATTCGCCGGTCCTGGCAACGTGACGAGCTGCTGATATTCGCCGAACTCGCTCATCACACTTTCGCCGTTCTTGCTCATGTTCTTCTCCTGTTTGGACTGGATCGCAGTCACCCGCAGCCGGTTGGGCGATTCGGCGGTCACTTTCACGTTGTTAATTTCGCTGCCGGGCAGGAACGCGTGCACTTCGTAGTGATCGCCTTTGTCGCGCACATCGATGGTGGAGGAGAATCCCGGCTCGTTGCGCGTGGAAAGGAAGTTCTGATTCGTGCCGAACTCGCTCATGGCGCGCGAAAAGAAGTTGTTCATGTCGGTCTGCATGCGTTGCATCTCGGCGAACGGATCCCACGCGCCAGGCAAAACAGAGGGCGAGACCGTCGCGCTCGGCGATGCGTTCGGGGCCGGTGTTGAAGTTGGTGAAGGACTTATTTGCGCGCGGGCGACAGCAGCTGCGCTAACGAGAAGCATTGATGTGAAAAGTGTTCGGGCATTCATGTTCATGCTGAAGAACGACAGCAGCGTGTGGCGCTCGTTCAAATCGCCGCTGGCGCGCGCGTGAAGCGGGGAGCGATTCACGAAACGGATTTTCCCTCGCGTTCAGGCGTCAGCCGCAGCTGCGCTTAAGAAAATTTGTTAAGTCGTTAACGGTGTCGTTTCTCATTTCGGCACGAAGACGGTACCGGCAAGGTGAAACGCTGAAGACATCCACCTTACATACTGCGCGAAGCCGCCGGAGTTCGGCGCCGTCGGCGAATCCGTCACGCTGGAGCGCGAGGCTTCCGGTCGCTGGGCTGGCCGCGATCGGCTTGGGCATTGCGAGTTCTCTCGCGGCTTATCAGCTTGGCTTTGTGCGGCAAGTCTGGGAACCTTTCTTCGGCGATGGCAGCAGACGTGTTTTGCATTCGTTTGTCTCAACGTTGCTGCCGGTGCCCGATGCAGCCGTTGGCGCTGCTGGGTACGCCGCGGAATTCATTGCGACGCTCGGGGGTGGCGCAGATCGCAGCCGAGTGCATCCGCCATTTGTGCTCGTCTACGGCGCCATCGTGGCTTCGCTCGCGGTGGGCGGATTAATTTTGACCGGCGTGCAGGCGTTTGTGCTTCACGCGGGCTGCACGCTTTGTCTGCTTTCGGCGCTCATTTCGGT
>DAIRIE010000021.1:0-4515 GCA_036809705.1 Chthoniobacterales bacterium | reverse complement strand
AGTTTGCGTTTGATGAGGAAGGAATCCTCATGAGAAATGGAAACCGAAATCAGGTGGTGGTCGTCACCGGCGCGTCGGCCGGTGTCGGCCGGGCGACAGTGCAGGCATTTGCGCGTGAAGGTGCGCGCATCGGCCTGATCGCGCGCGACCGCGCTGGGCTCGAAGGCGCGAAGCGGGATGTCGAAAACCTCGGCGGCGAAGGTCTCCTCCTGCCGACAGATGTGGCGGACGCGAATGCAGTGGAAGCAGCAGCCGCCGCAGTCGAGGAAAAGTTCGGCCCGATCGATGTGTGGGTGAACGATGCGATGTGCTCCGTTTTTTCGCCGGTGAAACAAATGACCGCGGATGAATTCAAGCGCGTCACCGAAGTGACGTATCTCGGCTTTGTTTACGGCACGCTCGCGGCGCTGAAACGAATGCTGCCGCGCGATCATGGCGTAATCGTGCAGGTCGGCTCCGCCCTGGCTTATCGCGGCATTCCGTTGCAGGCGGCCTATTGCGCGGCCAAGCATGCCATCCAGGGTTTCTGCGATTCACTGCGTTGCGAACTGATCCACGACGGCAGCAAAGTGCGCGTGGTCATGGTGCAAATGCCGGCGTTGAACACCCCGCAATTCAGCTGGGTGAAAAGCCGGCTGCCGCGCAAAGCGCAACCGGTGCCGCCGATCTTTCAGCCTGAGGTCGCGGCCGAAGCGATCCTCTACGCGGCCCACAATGATCGGCGCGAAGTTTACGTCGGCTGGCCAACGGTCGAGGCGATCGTCGGCAATAAGATCGCGCCGAACGCGCTCGATCATTATCTCGCCGCGAACTGCTTCGACGCGCAGCAAACAAATGAACCGGCTGATCCGAATCGGCCGAACAATCTTTGGGAGCCGGTCGATGCCGAGCGTGATCACGGCGCGCACGGAAGTTTCGATAATCGAGCGCGGCCATACAGTTTGCAGCTTTGGGCAAATAAGAACCGCGGCTGGCTCGCTGCCGGAATTGTCGCGCTTGGCGTCGCGGCAGCCGGCGGCGTGTTTGTGCGGCGCGAGCTGGAATGAGTCGTCACGAGGATGCACCGGGCCGGCCCGGAATCGAGGCGCGCTGGACCTCAAGCGCCAAGAGTGGCGTGGGCACCGCGGCTGGATCTTCAAGCCAGGTCTGGTTCACCGTCAGCCACGGCATTGTCGATGAAGTTTACTGGCCGGAAGTCGATCGGCCGTGCACGCGCGACATGGAATTTCTCGTCACGGATGGCGCTGATTTTTTTTCCGAAGAAAAACGCGATGCCAAACACACGGTCGAGTACCTGGTCGAAGGCGTGCCGGCGTTTCGGCTGACAAACGAATGCGAATCCGGCCGCTACCGCATCGAAAAAGAAATCATCACCGATCCGCATCTCGACGTGCTGCTGGTGCGGACGCGTTTCTTCCCCAATGACGGCATCAACCTGAATCTCTACGTGCTGCTTGCGCCGCATCTCGATGTCGGCGGCGCCAACAACTCCGCCTGGATCGATAAATTCTGGGGCGAAGATTTTCTGCTCGCGCAGCGGAGCGGCAACGCGCTCGCGCTCGGCTGTTCCGTTCCTTTTCTGAAATGCTCAGCCGGTTACGTGGGCGTTTCCGACGGCTGGCAGGATTTACAACAGCACAAAAAGATGGAGTGGAGTTACCGGCGGGCGCGACGCGGCAATGTCGCACTCACCGCGCAAATCGACCTCGCGAAATGCAACGGCGAGTTCACGCTCGCGCTCGGCTTCGATTCTTCGCCCGTGGGCGCGGCGCATCACGCGCGGGCGAGTCTGCTCGATGGCTTCGAAGCCGCGCGCGACGAGTACATCAAGGAATGGCAGAAATGGCAAAAGCCGCTCGAAAAACCAGTGGAGGAGAAAGCGGCCAGCGGACTCGATTACTACCGCATCAGCACCGCGGTACTACACACGCATCAGGCAAAGAAATTTCCAGGCGGAATCGTGGCCAGCCTTTCCATTCCGTGGGGATTTTCGAAGGGCGATGCTGATCGCGGCGGTTATCATCTCGTCTGGGTGCGCGACCTCGCGCAGGTAAACGGCGGCTTGCTCGCTGCCGGCGCGGCGCTGGGCGCGGCCAAGGTGTTGCGTTTCCTCGCAATCACTCAGGAAGCGGATGGCAGCTGGCCGCAAAACATGTGGGTCGCCGGCATGCGCTACTGGCAGGGCGAACAGATGGACGAAAGCGCCTTCCCGATTCTGCTTACCGCGACGGCATTTCGCGAAAAACTGATCGATCGCCCGCAGCTGGAGCGACTCTGGCCGATGGTGCGCAAGGCGCTTTGTTTCATCGTGCAACGCGGTCCGGCCACGGAACAGGATCGCTGGGAAGAAGTGGGCGGCTATTCGCCTTATACGATTGCGGTCGAGATCGCGGCACTGCTGGAAGCGGCGGAGTTTTCGCTCGAGCCGGAGCTTTGCGATTATCTGCGCGAGACGGCGGATGTTTGGAACGAAAGCATCGAGCGCTGGACTTACGCGAGCGGGACGGAGCTGGCGCGGAAATGCGGCGTGGAAGGTTATTACGTGCGCATCGCGCCGGAGAAGCACGACGGCAGTTCGTCCGTCAATGGCAAGGTGCAGATCAAAAACATGCCGCAACCGACTTACATCACTGCGTCCGACATGGTGTGCGTCGATGCGCTCGCGCTGGTGCGGTTCGGATTGCGCGCGGCCGACGACCCGCGCATTCTCAATACCGTGAAGGTGCTCGATTCATTGCTGAAAATCGAGACGCCGCATGGTCCGTGCTGGCATCGATACAATCACGACGGCTACGGAGAGCATGAAGATGGCGCGCCGTTCGACGGCACCGGAATTGGCCGCGCGTGGCCGCTGCTCAGCGGCGAGCGCGCGCATTACGAACTTGCGGCCGGGCGCAAAGATGAAGCGCATCGTTTGATGAAAGCGATGGAAGGATTCACCAGCGATGGCGGAATGATCCCGGAACAAATCTGGGACACGGATGATATTCCGGAGCGCGCCTTGTATTTCGGCCGACCGAGCGGCTCGGGCATGCCGCTGGTCTGGGCACACGCGGAATATATCAAACTCTCGCGTTCGATTCGCGACGGCAAAGTCTTCGACATGCCGCCGTGTTCCGCGAAGCGCTACGTGCAGGAAAGAACGCGAGCGAAATTCGCCAGCTGGCGATTCACTGACCCGATCCCGTCGCTTCCAGAGGAGAAGAATCTGCGCATCGAAGTCCTCGTGCCGGCGACCGTGCACTGGAGCATTGATGGCTGGAAAACGGCGCACGACGCCGAGACGCGCGACACAAAACTCGGCGTGCACATCGTTAATCTCTCGCGCGCGGAATTGCCGGCGGGAGCATCACTCGTATTCACATTTCACTGGAAAGATGCGGACCGGTGGGAGGGGCGCGACTTCATCATCTCCTTATGAAACGCGACATCGTGGTCATCGGCGCGCCGATCGGCGGAGCGGCCGCGCTCGCGCAACTGGTGCGCGGATTGCCACGCGATTTCGACGCGGCGGTGTTTGTGGTGCTGCACACCGCGCCGGACACGCCGATTCTTCTTGCCGATGTGCTCAACGCGCCCGGCGGCATTCGGGCGGCGGCGGCGATCCACGGCGAACCTGTGCGGCGGGGGCGCGTTTATGTTGCGATCGAAAACAAACATCTGCTTTTGCGTGCCGAAGCAGTGAACCTGAGCGATGGAAACGGCCGTGTGCAGCGGCCTTCGATCGATGCGCTCTTTGAAAGCGCGGCCGAGAGTTACAATGGCCGTGTTGTCGGCGTGATCTTGCTGCACGCGCGCGAGGAAGGCCGCGATGGATTGCGCGCGATCCGCCGCGCCGGCGGACGGACCGTCACGCATCGCAACGAATCGATGTCCGAAGCGCCGCGAGATGCGGAGACGGGCGAGCCGTTATCGGACCGACATGTGGAGCTGGAGCAAATCGTCGGGCAGCTTCTGGCCTACGCCGCCGGGCAGGAATGATACGCACCTGCCGCCCTGGCGTTACGAATCAGGATTGATGCAGCCTGCTGCAGCCGCGACCGAAGAAGCGCTCCACGAACGCGAGATCACGTTCGCCGCGCTCGCCCAAGTCGCGCCTGTGGGCATCATGCGGTTCGATGCTCAGGGCCGGTGCAATTACGTGAATGATCGCTGGACGGAATTGAGCGGGCTGAGCATCGACCGCGCGATTGGCGACGGTTGGATGCAGGCAATCCATCCCGAAGATCGCGCGGCGGCGATGGAGCGCTGGCGTTCACTTTGGAAAAGCGAAGGCAATTTCCGCGAAGAGTATCGCTTGCGCAGAGAAGATGGCGCGACCCGCTGGGTGTTGGCGGAAGGCGCGCCCTTGCGCAGCTACGCGGGCGAAGTCACCGGGTTCATCCGCGCGGTCACCGATGTGACGCGGCATCGCGAACTCGAGAACGAGCTGATCTCCGCGCGCGCGGAACTCGAGCAACGCGTGCGCGAACGCACAGCCGATCTGCAAGCGGAGATTTGCGAGCGGCAGAAGCT
>DAIRIE010000020.1:15172-21023 GCA_036809705.1 Chthoniobacterales bacterium | reverse complement strand
GCGGATTGCGGATGCCGATAACGCCACCCCAGGTTCGTTTGCCGATTAACTTCCCGAGCCCAAGCGTCTTGAAGCGATAGGGAAAGATATCGCCGTCCGAAGCCGAAAATTCGTTGCACAGAGTAACCATCGGTCCAAGGAAGGTCTGAGGCGGATTGGTCTGCGGCATGCCGTTGCGCGCGATCTCCACCATGACGAGTGCCCGCCGAAGCCGTTCGATAACAAGTGGTGAGACGAAGCCGCCGCCATTGCCACGCACATCGACGACCAACCCCTTCTTGTGAATCTGCGGAAAGAAGAGTTTGGTGAACTCGTTCAAGCCAGGCCGGCCCATATCCGGGATATGGAGGTAACCGACTTCGCCCCCGGTCTTCTTACTAACGTAGTCAATATTCTTCAGCACCCAGGCGAGGTAGTAAAGCGGTGACTCGTCGCCCACTGGCACCACCGTGATATCCCGCGCGCCGTCATCGCTCGGCTTCGAGTTCACGCGCAATGTTACCTGCTTGTCGGCCGTGCCGACCAGCGCTTCGTAAAGATTAGCTAATTGCGATACCGGCGTGCCGTTGATGGCCAGGATGTAGTCGCCCGGCTTGACGTTGACCCCCTGTGCGGTCAGCGGCGAGCGCGTGTGCTTGTCCCAGTTTTCGCCAGGAAGAATACGATCAATGCGATAAGCTTTGCTGGCGGGATCGCGCGAGAACTCGGCCCCGAGTAGTCCCAGCTTGATGCGTGGTGTCTCAGGCCGTTCGCCCCCGGCCACATAAGTATGGCCATTGTTCAGCTCGCCGATGAGCTCGCCCAGCAGATAAGTCAGATCGTTGCGATTATTAACGAAAGGCAGAAGCGCGGCATACTTATCCCGCATCTTCTTCCAATCTACTCCATTCATGTTCGGCGCGTAGAAGAAGTCGCGCATCTGACGCCAGCACTCGAAGTAGATCTGGTTCCACTCCGCGTGGTGATCAGCGGCAACATCGAGCCCGGCCAGCTTCAGTTCATGGTCTTTCGTCTCCAGCTTATCCTTGGGCAGGTCGATGATGGCATAGTCTTTTTTGATTTTGACCAGCATCTTCTTGCCGTCCTCGGAGATCTGGTAGGCGTTGACGTCGCCTAAAACCGTCTCCTTCCGATCCTCAATGTTATAGGAACAGAGATGACGCTTCTGGTCGCGGCCGTCGCCGTCTTCATCTTCATCGGCTTCAGCATCTCCTACTGTGCGCCGGAGATAAACAATCCGGTCGTCCAACATCCGAATATCACTGTAGTTACCGGGCGTGATCTCGAGAGCAGAGATGCGATCGTGAATACCGTCGAGATCAACCTTCACCGTCACCGGCTTCTTCTTTATCTCAGGCGCGGAGGGCGTGGGACTTGGAGAAGGCGATTTCTTGTCCGCCTTCTTGTCGTCGCCCTTTTTCTCAGCCTCTTCCTTCTCCTTTTCTTTCGCGCGTTTCTGCTCGGCTTTACCTACTTCATCACTGCGCGGCCCGAGCGGAGGTTCCGTGTCTTTGCCGAGAGTGATGAGGTAAACGCGCTCCATGTCCACATAGACGTTTTGAAACTCTTCATCACCAAAGGTAGGTTTGAAATCACGCGCGGAAGCGAAGAGAAGATACTTGCCATCGTCGCTAAAAGATACGTTGCCTGACCCATACCATTCATCGGTCACGGCCGTCTGCTTCTTGTCGGAAGTCGAGTAAAGATAAACGCGGGGCATGCCGTTCTCCTCCGGGCGCGACCATGCGATCCATTGGCTGTCCGGCGACCAGTCATAGGATTCAATCTCTCCCCATTTATCCTGATCTACTTCGGTGGCGGCTTTACTCGTGACATCGACGTAGCGCAACCGCTGTAAACGATCGGCCCAAAGTAGCTTCTTGCTATCGGGGGACCAGATCGGCTGGTAGTAGTAGGTATCGGCGCCGCTGGTTACCTGCTGTGGTTGACCCTTGCCATCCTGCGAGCGGATGTATAACTCATTTTCGCCCGTCGCATCCGAGTTATAGGCGATCCATTTGCCATCCGGAGACCAGACGGCGTCGCGCTCATGGGCATTTGAGCTGCGGCTCAGGTTGCGCACCGCGCCCTCCTTCATTGGCACGGAGAAGAGATCGCCCCGAGCCACGACGACGGTGCGCTCCCCATCCGGCGCGAGATTAACTGATTCCGTATGCTTGGAGGCATCGACGACCGAAGCGCGGCCAGAGGCGAAGTCTTCCTTAATCTGGATGGGAACTGGCGCGGCTTGTCCGGCGCCGAGATCGTAGCGCCAGATATAACCAGCTTGTTCAAAAACGATGGCGTCCTTTCCGATGGAAGGAAACTTGATATCGAAATCGGTGAACTTGGTTAACTGCTTAAGTTCTTTGCTGGCCAGATCGATGGAGAAGAGGTTCATCCGACCATCGCGGTCGGAGGTGAAGTAGATGTGATTATCCGGGCCCCACATTGGGCAGATATCCTGTGAGGGATCGTTAGTCAGATTCTCTGTCGTGCCAGCTTTGAAGTCGTAGATCCAGATGTCGTCAGCCATGCCCCCGCGGTAATGCTTCCAGGTCCGGAACTCGCGGAAGACGCGGTTGAATGCCATCTTCGAATCATCGGGAGAAAAGGAGACAAAGCCGCCGCGAGGGACGGGTAGTTGCTGAGGTAGCTCGGCATCCATGTCTACAGTGAAGAGTTGGCCAATGAAATCGTTGAATGACTTCATGCGCGAGCGAAAGACAACCCGCGGTTTTGTATTCTCCCAGGCCATGACGATGTTATTAGGCCCCATGCGATCGGAGATATCGTCGCGCCCAAGAGTAGCTGAAGTAGTTAATCGCTTGGGCACGCCGCCTTCTGCGGGGATGACATAGACTTCGGTGTTGCCGTCGTATTGCGAAGTAAAGGCAAGCTGGGCGCCATCGGCGGAAAAGCGTGGGAAAGAAGTATAGCCTGGGCCGCTGGTCAGGCGCCGGGCCACTCCGCCGTCCTTAGCTACGCTATAGAGTTCGCCGGCATAACAGAAGACGATGTCTTTGCCATTAGTAGTAGGGAAACGGAGCAGTCGCGTTGTGTTCGGAAGGTTCTGGGCGGAAGCGGAGGAAGCGATGATGGCGAGAAGAAGAGTGAGGCGGGCAAAAGACATAGGGCGACAAACTGGCGGGTGATGGCGCACGACGCAATCGCGTTTTCGCTCGACCGCTATGGATTGATGCCCATTGCCATCGCATCATCGAGATGCTCCCAGCCGTTGCGAAGCCAGAAGGAGCGGCCACAATCATTATCCGATGCGACCAGAATCGTCGCACGCAGAATTCCGGCTTTGCGCAAACCCTCGAGGCATTCCTGAACCAAACGTCGCGCGATACCGCGACGCTGGTGCGCGGGCGAAACCACCAAGTGATAGATGTGACCGCGCCGGCCATCATGGCCGCACAAGATCACTCCCGCGATGACGCCATCAGCGACAGCGACGCGGCTAAGGCCAGGGTTGCGTTCGAGGAAGTGCGCTATTTCGTCTTTGGAATCGCCTTCGGCAATCTCCACGCCTTCAGCTTCCCGCCAAAGTCGCAGGGCAGCGTCGAAGTCATCAATGCGAAATTCGCGTGTCAGGATTGCGTTGGCCATTTCAAGCGCGGGTCAGGATAGTACATCTGTTGGTGGGCTGGGGAAGCTAGCAGCTTCCCCTACAGCACAGCGACCGCGAGTGGAGCGGGAGACCGGTCGATAAAAACAGATTCGAAAAGGCGCTTAAAGATGCGTTAAATACGCGCCATATTGATGAGCGCGCTCCAGGTGTTTTATGAAGGCCGCGTCCAGGGCGTGGGATTTCGGTATTCAGTGAAACGCATTGCCACGGGATTCGACGTCACCGGCTGGGTGCGCAATCTCGCTGACGGTCGCGTCGAACTCCAGGTGAATGGTGAACCGGGTGAGCTGCGCGCGTTTCTCGAAGCGATCCGCGAAAGTGAACTACGCGCGTTGATCAAAGGTGAATCGCAAAATAGCATCGATACGCCGCCCGCAGTGCGCGGCTTCGAGATTCGACATGACTGAGCCAGCCATTCGTCTCGCAGGCGTAAGCAAGGTGTTTCCGGTGCCGCTGCGGCGTCGCGTCGTCGTGGCGTTGCGCGATCTCAATCTCGAAGTTGCGACTGGTGAAGTTTACGGGCTGCTCGGGCCGAATGGCTCGGGCAAAAGCACGACGCTGAAAATCATCCTTGGTCTGATCGCGCCCACGCGCGGCACGGTCGGGATTTTCGGCCGTGATAATTCCGCGGTGGCAACGCGGAGCGACATCGGTTTCCTGCCGGAGAACGCTTATTTCCACAAATTTCTCACCGGCGCAGAAACGTTGCGTTTTCATGCGCGGCTGTGCGGTCTGGGCCGGCGCGAAACAGACGCGCGCATCGATGAATTGCTGGAGACGGTGGACCTCACTCGGGCGCGCGATGCGCGGCTGGGCACTTACTCCAAGGGAATGCTTCAGCGCATCGGCCTGGCCCAGGCGCTGGTGCATCGCCCGAAGCTGCTCGTGCTCGATGAGCCAACGGCCGCGATCGATCCCGCCGGGTCGCGGGACATTCAGAACTTGATTGCCTCACTGAAACAACGCGGCGTCACCGTTTTGCTCTCGTCCCATCTGCTCACGCAGGTGCAGGAGGTGTGCGACCGCGTCGGCATCTTGCATCGGGGGACGCTGCTGCGCGAAGGTCGCGTGGAAGACCTGCTCGCGATTGAAAATCAAACCGAGCTCGTGCTGGAGAACGCTTCGCCTGATTTGCTCGATGCGCTCGAGGCGCGTGTCGCTTCCAGTGATGCTCGCGTCGTCGCCAGGCGCCAAGCGCAGACTTCGCTCGAGCAGTTGTTTCTCAAAGTGACCGAGTCGCGCGAGGAATGAGCGCTTCGCTTCGTCGCATCGGCGCCATCGCGCGCACGACGTTCACCGAAATGGCGCGGCTGCGCGTTTTCTACGTGCTCGCACTCTTTGCGCTCGTTGTCATCGTCAGCTCGAGTTTTCTCGCGCGCATTTCCTTTCAGCAGGAGTTGCAAGTAACGAAGGACATCGCGCTCGGGGCGGTGAATTTCTTCCTCAGCCTGCTCGCCATCGTCGCGACCGCGCAATTGCTTCCGCGCGACATCGAAGACCGCGTCATCTACAGCGTGCTGGCGAAACCGGTGGCGCGTTTCGAATTTATCCTCGGCAAATTCTTCGGCGTGGTCGTGCTGCTCGTCGTCTCGGTCCTCGCCATGAGCGCGCTTTGCGTCGCCGTCATTCATCTGCGCGAGCAATCGGCGCTGCGCGAAACAGCCGCGCAATTTTCCAAAGTCACTGCGGAGGAACGTGCCAGCGCGATGCACGCCGTTTACGACGCCGGAGTGAATGGCGGACTCTTCGCCGCGCTCGCGGCCAATCTGGCCAAGGGCATCATCCTCGCCGCACTCGCGCTCTGCGTTTCCACTTTCGCCACCTCAAGTATTTTCACCATCAGCGCGATGGCGATGATCTACCTCGTCGGCCACCTCGAATCCGTCGCGCGGGAGTATTGGCTGGAACAACATGGCGCCGGCTGGATCACTCGCGCTTTCCTCGCCGTCGTTGCCTTTATTTTTCCAGATCTGCAAGCGTTCAATTTGAGCGATCAACTCATCGGCGGCGCGGCGGTGAACAGTGGGATGTTACTGAAGCTATTCGAACTCGGAGGCGTTTACACGATCGCCTATTTGCTGCTCGCCATTGCAATTTTTTATCAGCGCGAATTATGAGACACGCGCTGCCGCGCAGCTCGAATGGACCGCGATTCCGCTGCCAGCGACCGACGGCAGCTACAACGTGTCACCACCTGCGCTCCACCACAGTGAA
>DAIRIE010000020.1:13421-15162 GCA_036809705.1 Chthoniobacterales bacterium | reverse complement strand
CTTTCGCCGCTGTCGTCTTCATCGCGCTGGCGTTTGTGCCCGCGAAATTGAATATCGAAACGGATCTCGCTCGTCAACATCTTGCCAGCGGCCCGCTCGGTCTCGGCCTTTGCGAACGCATCGGCCAATCCGCATTTGTCGCTGTGCTCGGCGGCTTCCGCTCGGTCGTTGCAGATCTGCTTTTCATCGACGCCCAAGCGGCCTGGGAGCGGACCGATTGGACACATCTGCTCCTGCGCCTGCGCCAGGCGACCGAGCTTCAGCCACGCGCGATCATGTTCTGGGACATCGCCGGCTGGCACATGGCGTGGAACGCCAGCATCGCCGCGCAAAACGACGAAGCGCGCTCTCCTCTCGCTCGCCAGCGCGCTGGGCGCGAATACATCGAGCTCGGGCGCGATTTTCTCCGGCGCGGCATTGCCAACAACCCGCGCAAACCGCAACTGTATGAAGCGCTCGCGCGCCTCTACCGCGATCGTTTGCACGACCACGCGCGCGCGGCCGAAAATTTCTTCCAAGCCTCGCAACTTCCCGGCTGCGCTGCTTACGACGAGCGCTTCTCCGCCTACGAGCTCTCCTATTGCGAGGGCCGGGAACGCGAGGCCTACGAACGATTGCGCGCGCTTTACCTGCGCGGGGAGCGCGAGCGATTACCCACGCTCGTCGCGCGGCTGCGGGCGCTGGAGGAGAAGCTGAACGTTCCGCCAAGCGAGCGGGTGGGCCAGCATTGAAGCAGCCGGTTTCATCCACCATGTAACGATGTAACGTTTCAACGTTTCAACGTTTCAACGCTTCCCCGTTCCCCAATGCGCTTCGCTATTTTCACTGATGTTCATGCCAATCTCGAAGCCCTCGAGGCTGTGCTGGCCGATGCGCAGGAGCATCATTGCACCCACTACGTCTGCCTCGGCGATGTCGTCGGTTACAACGCCAATCCGCGTGAGTGCATCGACATGGTGCGTGAGCTCGATTGCCCCATCGTGAAAGGGAACCACGACGAACAGGCGTCGCTGCCGGAGACCTCCGGCGACTTCAACGAAATGGCCGAGCGCGCCATGAAATGGACGCGCACGCAGCTGACGGAGGCCGACCGCGATTGGCTCGCTGATCTGCGTCTGCAGCGACAGGTGCGTGATTTCACCATCGTCCATGCCACGCTCGATACGCCCGGGCAGTGGGGCTACGTCTTTCGCGATCTCGATGCCGCCGCCAGCTTCACTTACCAGCACACCACGCTCTGTTTTTTCGGGCACACCCACATCCAGTGCGCGTTCATTCGCGATGACCGCGCCCGCCGCACCAACGACGAGCAGATTCACATCGAGTTCGGCAAAAAGTATTTCATCAATGCCGGCAGCGTGGGTCAGCCGCGCGACGGCGACTGGCGCGCCGCCTATTGCATTTATCACGCCGAGGAGAACCTGGTCGAACAACGCCGCGTCCGTTACGACCTCGACTCGGCGCGCAAGAAAATCATCGAGGCAGGTTTGCCGCGCCTCCTTGCTGACCGGCTCGCGCTTGGCCGCTGATGCCGCGGGAGAAAATCCTCGTCATCAAACCGAGCTCGCTCGGCGATGTCGTGCACACGTTGCCGGCCGTGGGCGCGGTGCGTGACGCGCATCCTCAGGCGGAGATTACATGGCTCATTAATCCCGAGTGGGCGCCGCTTTTGCGCGGCAATCGCGACATCGACCATGTCCACATTTTTCCGCGGAGCCAATTCCGCGGTTTGGGCGCGGCC
>DAIRIE010000020.1:11800-13411 GCA_036809705.1 Chthoniobacterales bacterium | reverse complement strand
AAGGCGGAGCTCGTGCTGGATTTTCAAGGGCTTCTGCGCAGCGCGCTCATCGCGAAGGCGAGCGGTGCGAAACAGGTCCTCGGCCTGAGCGACGCGCGGGAAGGCTCGCGTTTGTTCTATGATGAGACCGCGCAGGTCGATCGCACCCAGCACGCGGTCGATCGCTATCTGCAACTGGCGAAACTCTTCGGCGCCAACCTGGACCAGCCGCTGCGCTTTCCCCTACCCACGGGCGACGCTCTTCCGCGATTCGACCCGGAGCCGCGCTTCGTTGTTCTGCATCCGCACGCTCGCGGCCGCAGAAAATCGCTCAGCCGTTCTGTCATTCTCGAGTTCTGCCGCGCCCTGGCGCCGACACGCGTCGTCGTTGTCGGGCAATCGCGCCGGCGCTTTTCCCCTCCCGAGAATTGCATCGATCTCACAAATCGAACCACGCTCCTGCAATTGGTCTGGTTGATCCACAACGCCGCTTACGTCATTAGCGTCGATAGCGGGCCGATGCACATCGCCGCCGCGCTCACGGCGAATCTCGCTTCCATTCACACCTGGAGCGATCCGCGCCGCGTAGGGCCGCGCAATGCCGCGGCGTCGATTTGGAAAAACGGAAAGCTGCTGCGCGTTTCCGATCTCCATCCGGCGATGGATTTGCGCAAAAGCCGCAAGTTCCGGCGCGACGATGTTAAACCCGTCGCTGAGCTGGCGATGAAAGCGCTCGCCAGACCGATCATCCCAAGCTTCGCTCGGAATGACGAGATTGCAGAATAAATTCCGCCAGCGCCAAATCGCCCGCGAACGTGATCTTCATATTGTGTTCTCGCGCCGGCACGATCGCCACCTTTGCTCCGAGCAGTTGAACAGCGGAGACTTCGTCAGTGATGTGAAGAGATCTGTCCGCCACGTGGCCGAACGCTTCGAGTAAGAGAGAGCGCCGGAAAATCTGCGGCGTCTGCATTGCGAAAACATTCGCGCGATCGATCGATCCGCTGACGAATTGCTGCGAATCGCAAGTCTTGAGCGTGTCCGTAACCGGAGCCGCGAGAACCGCGGCGCCATGTTTTTGTGCAGCAGAAAAGATGCGTTCGATTTCGCCTGGCGTGATGAGGGGCCGCGCGGCGTCGTGGACCGCGACGAACTCGCCGGCAACAGCGCTCAGTCCGGCTTCGACCGAATCCTGCCGCCGTTCGCCTCCGGCAACAACGGCGCTCACTTTCGTGATCACCT
Source organism: Chthoniobacterales bacterium (assembly GCA_036809705.1). Taxonomy (GTDB): domain Bacteria; phylum Verrucomicrobiota; class Verrucomicrobiia; order Chthoniobacterales; family UBA10450; genus AV69. The sequence continues at coordinate 12,190 of DAIRIE010000020.1, read as the reverse complement.
TCGTCAGCGCCCGCACTTCATCGAGTTTCGCGGGCTGCACCACAACCACGATTTCGTCGACACTCGCGGCGCGATCAAATGCGCAAAGCGAATGCTTTATCACTGCTTCGCCGGCGAGTTGCGCGAGCACCTTATCGAACCCTGTGCGCGTGCTGCTTCCCGCCGCAACGGTGATGGCGCTCAGCCTCAACCTGTCAACCATGCCAGTCCGGCTCCGACCTCAACTTCGCAACTGCCGCTGCACTTCTGCGCTCAGCGTCTTGCCGTCGGCGCGTCCCGCCACTTTCGTTTGCAACGCCTTCATCACCGCGCCCATTTGTGCACGCGAGGTCGCGCCCGTTTCGCGGATCGTTTCGCTGACAATGCTCTGCAATTCCTCCGCGCTCATTG
>DAIRIE010000020.1:11316-11790 GCA_036809705.1 Chthoniobacterales bacterium | reverse complement strand
CTGCGGGAGATAGGCGTTGAGCACCGCGATTTCCGCATTCTCTTTCTCCGCAAGCTCCGGCCGGCCGCCTTTTTTAAAGCTCTCGATTGAATCCTGCCGTTCCTTCACCTGCTTGCGAATGACCGCGGTTGCGTCGGCATCATTGAGTTCGCCATCGGCGCCGACTTTCTCGATCGCAGAATTCATCAGCGCCGCTTTGACCAGGCGCAAGACGCTAAGTCGCGCAGCGTCTTTCGCGCGCATGGCCTCCTTCAGATCGTCATTAATCTTCTGCTGCAACGACATCGCGCGATGCTAGACAATCTCGCCCGGCAAAGCAACTCGTTGCAGCTGCGCGGCGCAAGCACGCGCCGCCGCCACATCGCTGATCGAGATCACGGCCACGCCTTTGCGCGTGCGCCCAAGCAAGCCGGCGAGCACGCCGCCCGGGCCAAGCTCGATGAACAAATCGCAGCCGCGCGCGAGCATTCCCTC
>DAIRIE010000020.1:5495-11304 GCA_036809705.1 Chthoniobacterales bacterium | reverse complement strand
TGCAATCGACCCAGCGCACCGTGCCGGTGATCTGCTCCTGGAGCGTCTGCCGGATATCAGGCAACGTCGTCACTGCTCCGCCGGTGACATTGCTCACGACCGTGAAGCGCGGCAGTTGCATCTGCGTTTCGAGCAATGCGGCGCCGAATTGTCGATACGCGCTCTCCATTAGCCGCGAGTGATAGGCGCCGGCGACGTTGAGCATCGTTGCGCGGCGAATGGCGAACTCTTTAGCTAACGACGCTGCCGCTTCGATCTTCGCCCGCTCACCCGAAAGCACGATCTGCCCGGGCGAATTGATGTTGGCTACATCTACATCAGCGGCCGCCGCGAGTGAGCGAGCGGAATTCTCATCCGCGCCAATCAGCGCCACCATCGCGCCTTCCGTGGCCGCGCAGGCTTCCTCCATCAGCGTGCCGCGTTTCTGCACCAGGCGCAAGCCGCTCTCGAAATCGAAAGTGCCCGCGGCCGCGTGCGCTGTTAATTCGCCGAGTGAGAGGCCAGCGGCAGCCTCGATGAAAAGATCGCCAGCCAGGTCGCGCAGGACAGCGAGCGCCGCCAGGCCGTGAACAAAAAGCGCCGACTGGCAATTTGACGTTTTCGTCAGCTCATCGAGGGGACCATTCCACGTGGTCTCACTCAGCTTGCGACCGAGAATCGCGTCGGCGCGTTTAAACGTCTCGGCCGCGACGGGAAATTCCTGCACCAGATCTTTCCCCATCCCGACGCACTGCGCGCCTTGTCCGGCAAAGAGCAGCCCGATTTTGCGTGGCATAACTGACGACTAACGCGCGACGCTGCACGCGGCGAGCAGATTTCTGGGGAGCGCACGCTGCCAGCCTGTAGCATTTGGCCGCTGGCCAAATGCCGGTGGCAACGCTCCGCCGGACCACGACACGTTCGCGGCAAGCTGCCGCGAACGACAGGCTGGCAGCCTGTGCTCCCCAGAACCAGAGAAATGCGCTTGCGCGCGTGGGAGGGCTGGCGAGCATAATCGCGCAGCTTCCTCATGGCTTTTACCACTCGCGAAATCGAATCGCCTGATCCTGTGACGCGCGTCGTCGCGGCCGATGCGGCGCTGCGCGATGAACGTGAGCAGCAGCCGGGCAGCGAGGACATTGGCGAGAAGATGGTGCTCAACATGGGGCCGTCGCATCCGGCTACGCATGGGGTGTTGCGGCTCGTGCTCGAGATGGATGGCGAGGTTATCACGAAAGCGACGCCTGACGTTGGCTTTCTCCACCGCGGTGATGAGAAGATCGCCGAGAACATGCAATACAATCAGTTCGTGCCCTACACCGATCGGCTCGACTACCTTGCGCCGCTGGCGAATAACGTCGCTTACTCGCTCGCGGTGGAGAAACTCATGGGCTGGGAGATTCCCTCTCGGGGCAAAGCGATTCGCGTGATCTGCTGCGAGCTGGCGCGCATCTCCGCGCATCTGATGGGACTCGGCGCGATGGCGCTCGATCTCGGCGCCATGACGGTGTTTCTCTACACCTTCGAGCAGCGGGAAAAGATTTACGATTTGTGCGAGCTCATCAGCGGCGCGCGCTTCACCACGAGCTATACGCGGGTCGGCGGGCAGATTCGCGATCTGCCGGATAACTTCATGCCCGCGGTGAAATTGTTTCTCGATGGCTTCGGGCCGAGCCTTGATGAATGCGATCACCTGCTTACGCGCAATCGCATTTTTGTCGATCGCACGAAAGACATTGGCGTGATCCCGCGCGAGCGCGCCATCGCATATGCGCTTTCAGGACCAAATCTTCGCGGCAGCGGCGTTGAACACGATCTGCGCAGGAAGCATCCGTATCTCGATTACGAGCAATACGATTTCGAGGTCGTCGTCGGCACCACGGGTGACAGCTACGACCGTTATCTCGTGCGTCTCCAGGAAATGCGGGAGAGCGCGAAGATTCTCCGCCAGGTTATGGACAAGCTGCCGGGCGGTCCGATCAACGTGGCCGATTGGAAAAACATGCTGCCGCCGAAAGCGCGGGTAATGACAAAAATGGAGGAGCTGATTCACCATTTCATCGTGGTGACGGAAGGGCTGAAAGCACCGCCGGGCGAAATCTATTTCGGCGCGGAAAATCCGAAGGGCGAACTCGGCTTTTATATTAACTCGAAAGGCGGTGGCGTGCCGCATCGGTTGAAGATTCGCTCGCCCTCGTTTGTGAACCTGAGCATCCTGCCCGAGCTGCTGCCCGGCGCGATGATCAGCGACGTGGTGGCGATTCTCGGCAGTCTGGATTTTGTCATGGGAGAATGCGACAGGTAAACGATGCACAAATACATACTTCTTCTCGTCGCCGCGATTGCGTTCGCAGCCTGCAATCACAACCCGGTCTCGCGGCTGACGCTCGACAATTACAACAAGATCACTGAAGGCATGAGCAAAGCGCAGGTGGAGCAATTGCTCGGCCCGCCGGTGAAGACGGAAAGTAAAGACATGCTGGTGGTGCATCGGACAATTTACCGTTACGAAAACGGCACGCGTTTCGCGGAGATCGCGTTTAACGGCGACAACAAGGTGGAAAGCAAGACGACAAATCTCGATACGCAATGAGGCGCTGGCTGGGCGCGGCCGTGCTCAGCGCGCTGCTGGTCGCCTGCACTGGTCAACGCCTGACGCAGGCCAACGTCGATGAGGTGAGCGAAGGCATGACAAAGAAACAGGTGGAATCAATTCTCGGCCCGCCGACCGCCGTGGAGACGAAGGATTTCATGATGTTGAAGCGCATGACTTACAATTACCGGCAATCCAACGGCACGGTGACGATCCTGTTCAAGGACGACAAGGTGGTGGCGAAATCGAGCACGCTTCCGAAGTAGATGGCGACAACGATTCCGGCTGAATTCGAGCGGAAAGCGGACGAGGCCATCACGCATTATCCGCCGGATCGGAAACGCAGCGCCGCGCTCCCTTTGCTGCATCTGTGGCAGGAACAGTTCGGGTTCATCAGCGATGAGGGCGTGGAGTGGATCGCAGCCAAGCTGGAGCTGCAGCCGATCAACATTCTCGAGCTGGTCACGTTTTATCCAATGCTGCGCCAACAGCGCGCGGGCAAAACGCACATCCGGGTTTGTCGCACGTTGAGCTGCGCTATGGCCGGCAGCTATCAGGTAATGGAGAACCTCAGGGCGGCCATCGCCATTGGAGGGATGACCTCCGTGGCGTCCTCTGCGCTTGAGGGACAAAACAGAGCCCGTCCCTCCAGTGACACCGATGGAATGCACAATCCGGTTTCCGTCAGCGAAGACGGAAACTACTCGATCGAGTTCGTCGAATGTCTCGCCAGCTGCGGCACCGCCCCGGTTTGCATGGTCGACGACGACCTGCACGAAAACGTGCGCCCAGAAATCGCGCCGAACATTCTTTTTGATCACCGATCACGGATCACCAATCACCAATTCCCCCATCCTCTCGAGCACCGTCTCGTTTTCAAAAACATCGGCCGCAGCGACTGGACGCCGGACATCGACTGCTATCTGCACGATGGCGGCTACGAGCAGTTAAAGAAAGCCGTGACGATGTCGCGCGCCGCGATCGTCAATGAGGTAAAAACATCGGGGCTACGTGGCCGTGGCGGCGCTGGTTTCCCCTGCGGCGTAAAGTGGAGCTTTATAAAACCGGACGAGAAGAAGCCGGTTTATCTAATCTGCAACGCAGACGAGTCCGAGCCGGGCACATTCAAGGATCGCTACATCATCCACGAAGATCCGCACCAGATGCTCGAAGGCATGTTGATCTCGTGCTTCGCGCTCGGAGTGAAGACGGCTTATATTTACATCCGCGGCGAGTTTCCGCACGGCGCGCAGATTCTGGAGCGCGCGATCGAAGAAGCGCGCGCGCACAATTTCCTCGGGAAAGATATTCTCGGCCTCGCCGGGTTCGACGTTGAGATTTACATCCACCGGGGCGCGGGCGCTTACATTTGCGGCGAAGAAACGGGCCTCATCGAGTCGTTAGAAGGCAAGCGCGCCTATCCGCGAATCAAGCCGCCGTATTTCCCCGCCGTGCTCGGCCTCTACATGTCGCCGACGATCGTCAACAACGTCGAGACACTTTGCCACGTGAAGCATATCATCGCGATGGGCGGCGCGGAATACGCCAGGCTGGGGCGGCCGAACAACACCGGCACGCGTATCGTCTGCGTCAGCGGCGATGTGAATAGGCCGGGTTATTTCGAGATCGAAGTCGGCGCGGTGACAATGGGTCAGCTCATCTACGAAATGGCCGGCGGGCTGAAGTTCGGACGCAATCTCAAAGCGGTAATTCCCGGCGGCAGCTCCGCGAAAGTCTTGCGCGCGGACGAGCACTTCAAACTGAAAGAGCGCGAGATTTCCATTAACGAGATCCCGATGGACTTTGACTCGTTAGCTGCCTGCGGCTCCATGGCCGGCTCCGGCGGCGTGATCGTGCTGGATGATTCGCGGGACATGGTCTGGGCGCTGAACAATATTAACGAGTTCTATGCACACGAGTCGTGCGGCCAGTGCACGCCGTGCCGCGAAGGTTCGCTTTGGATGAAGAAAATCACCGAACGGATGCTACTCGGCGGCGGCGTGCAACAAGATCCCGCGACGCTCAAATCCATCGGCGACAATATCGCCGGCCGAACCATCTGCGCTTTCGGCGAAGCCTGCGCCTGGCCGACACAAAGCTTCGTGCAAAAGTTTCCCGAAGACTTCGCCGCGCACGCGCGGAAACCATTACCGCCGCCACTCCCGCCCGAGCTCACACCGGAAGAGCTGATCGAAGACGAACACATCCCGGTCACTCCGCTCGCCCACGATCCCGGCTGGGAAAAAGCCGGCACTGCCGGGACGATCTAAAAGGATGAATCAGGAAAGCAGGATAGCAGGAAAGGAACTGAGGGACTCTGCTGTTACACAGCAAATCATCGCCGCTGCGATTCGCGTGCATCGCGAGCTTGGACCTGGTTTTCTCGAGTCCGTGTATGAGGAAGCGCTTGCCGTTGAGTTCGCCTTAAGCGGCATCCAATTCATCCGACAGCATCCGGTTCCACTCTTCTATCGAGATCACCAGATCGGAGAGCATCGCCTCGACTTTCTGGTCGAAGGGAAAATCGTTGTCGAACTAAAGGCGATCAGCGCTCTCGAAGACATTCACTTCGCGATCGGTCGCAGTTATTTGAAGGCGACAGGGCAACACGACGGATTGCTCTTCAATTTCGCTACTTTGCCTTTAACCATTAAGCGCTTCTGCCGTGAGCGCTCGCAGGACAATTCACCACCAGATCTTCATGCCTGATCTTCCTGCTTTCCTAATTCCAAATGCTTCCTGTTTTTCTGCTTTCCTAATTCCCCAAATGTTTCCTGCTTTCCTGCTTTCCTGATTTTTCTTCTGCTCTTCATGCCAGAGTCCGTACCCCTCCTCAACGTCCAGATCGACGGCACGTGGCACCAGTTCCCGAAGGGCACGCGCGTGATCGAGGCCTGTGCCCAGGTGGGGAAGTTTATCCCGCGTTATTGCTATCACCCGAAGCTCTCCTCACCTGGCAATTGCCGGATGTGCCTCATCGAAATGGGCATGCCGAAAATGGGGCCGGACCGCAAACCGGAGCTCGGGCCTGATGCCAAGCCGGTCATTAATTGGATGCCGCGTCCGCAGATTTCCTGTGCGCAAGATGTGGCCGAAGGAATGGGCATTCGCACCGACTCACCGCTCGCGGAGGATTGCCGCCGCGGCGTGATGGAGTTTTTGTTAATCAATCATCCGCTCGATTGCCCTATCTGCGATCAGGCGGGCGAATGCCCCTTGCAGGAATTCAGCGTCGAG
>DAIRIE010000020.1:2204-5482 GCA_036809705.1 Chthoniobacterales bacterium | reverse complement strand
CTGCTCGCGTTGCATCCGCTTCTGCCAGGAAATCGCGAAGGACGATGTGCTCGGGTTCGTCGATCGCGGCAGCCACACGATTCTCACTGCGCATCCCGGCAAGCGGCTGGAGAATAATTACTCCCTGAACACGGTGGACATTTGTCCGGTCGGCGCGCTCACCTCGACGAATTTTCGGTTCGAGATGCGCGTCTGGTTTTTGAAGGAAACGAAAAGCTTCTGCACGAGTTGCGCGACCGGCTGCAACACAATCATCGGCTCACGCGAAGATGTAATCTACCGGCAAACGCCGCGAGAAAACACCGCCGTCAATTCCGTCTGGATGTGCGATTACGGCCGCCTGAATTTTGATTACGTCGACTCACCCGATCGCCTGCTCGAGCCCGAGATTTTTGCCGGCGGCGACAAATTGCGAGCGACAGATTGGAAGAGCGCAATCAATCACGCCGCGCTGCAACTGAAACATTTCTCCGGCTGGGACATCGCGCTCGTCGCCTCCGCCCGGATGACAAACGAAGAACTGTGGCTCACTTCGCAGCTCATCCGCCATCTGCACATCTCACTCTTCGACGTCGTGCCGCGCTCCGGCCCCGGCGATGACATTCTCCTGAGCAAAGATCGGAATCCAAACACCAATGGCGCGAAGTTGATCCTGGGTTTGCAGGAACCCGGCGCAAACCTGCGCTTGATCGCTGACGCGGTCGCGAGTGGCCGCGTTCGCGCGCTCATCGTTCTCGGCGAAGATCCTATCGAGTTCGGAATCGAGATCGATCAGCTCAAGCAGTTGCCCTCGTTCATCCTCATGAACAGTCTGCGCAACAAAGCGACGCCCCACGCCACTGCCGTTTTACCTTCAGCGGCATTTGCCGAAAAACGCGGCTCGATGATCACCGGCCGCGGCCGATTGCAGCGACTGAATCGCGCGGTGCGCGCGCCCGGCCAGGCGCGAGATGATTGGGAAATCCTGCGCGAATTGCTTCGGGCGCTGACCGGCAGCAATGGCTTGGGCACAATCGAAGACGTCTTCCGGCAAATGGCTGACGCATTTCCACAGTTCAGCGGATTCAGCTTGAGCAAAATCGGCGATCGCGGTGTGCGCATCATGCCAGCGCCGCAGGACACAACCACTCCGCCGCCGCCCGGCGAACCCGCCGAAGAGCAAGTCGAAGCGCGAGAAATGGCGCGCGCGCCAAAATGATTCTTGTCATGTCGAGCGAAGCAAAGCGGAGTCGAGACATCTCTGACCATTTTGCGAGGCGCTACGTCCGTCTGACAAAATGACCTCCACGTCATTCCTCCTCATCACCTCCGTGCTGAAAATCATCGGCATCGTCTTTCTCGTCATCCTGCCGATGGTCTCCTACGCGGTTTACGCCGAGCGACGCGTCAGCGCTCTCATTCAAGATCGTCTCGGTCCAAATCGCGTCGGCCCAGCTGGCCTGCTTCAGCCGCTCGCCGACGCGATGAAATTCCTGCTCAAAGAAGACTACACGCCGGAGCACGTGAACAAATTCTACTACTGGCTCGCGCCCTGCCTCGCCATGGTGCCGGCGATCACCACCATCGCCGTCGTCCCCTTCGGCAGCACGCTCTTCGGCGTCCCGATGGTCATTGCAGACATCAACGTCGGCGTGCTTTTCGTCTTCGCCATAGGCTCGCTTGGTGTTTACGGCATCGTCATTGCCGGCTGGTCGTCCAATTCAAAATATCCGTTCCTCGGCGGCGTGCGCTCGAGCTCGCAGATGATTTCGTATGAACTCTCGTTAGGTCTTGCCGTCATTCCCATTTTCCTGCTCGTTGGCAAACTGCGGCTCACCGAAATCGTCCAATACCAGGTCGATCACGGCTGGATGCTTTTCCCCTTCGCCGGTGAATGGACGAATCCCGCGCGCTGGCTCCTCACCATCCCCATGTGGATTTCCTTCGCCGTTTTCGCCATCGCGATCTTCGCTGAAACAAACCGGCTGCCGTTTGATTTACCCGAAGCCGAAACCGAGCTGGTGGGCGGTTACCATACCGAGTATGGCTCCATGAAATTCGCCCTCTTTTTCCTCGGCGAGTACGCCGCCATGATCACGGGCTCGGCCATCATCGTGACGCTCTTCCTCGGCGGCTGGCATTTTCCAGGCATTCCAGACGGCTCACACGGCTGGATTTTCGGCCTCATCAACATCTTCGTCTTCTTCGCCAAGATCGCCGTGCTGCTTTTCGTTTTCATCTGGGTGCGTTTCACCCTGCCGCGTTTCCGCTACGATCAGCTCATGCGCCTGGGGTGGGTCTTCTTCTTCGAGATCGCGCTCGTGAACATCTTCCTCGTCGCCGGAATCATCACCTTCTTTCCAAGCCTCTAATCATGGCCATCGCCGTTCCACGTCCCAAGCTCACCTGGTCGGAGCGCCTGTTCCTGCCGCAGATCGTCGCGGGAATGGCGATCACGCTGAAGCATTTTAGAAACATGCTCTTTGGCCGCACCAAAGTGACCGTGCAATATCCCGAGCAAAAACTCGATGCGGCGCTGCCCTCGTACTACCGCGGCGCGCCCGCGCTGGTGAAGGACGAAACCGGCCGCATCCGCTGCGTCGCGTGCCAGCTCTGCGAATTCATCTGTCCACCACGCGCGATCAAAATCGCGCCCGGCGAAATCGCGCCCGGCGATCAGTTTCGCAAGGTGGAAAAATATCCGCGCGAATTCGACATCGACATGATCCGCTGCATTTACTGCGGCATGTGCGAAGAAGTCTGTCCGGAACAGGCCATTTTCCTGCGCAAAGATTACGCCATCACCGGCCTCACCCGCGCCGAGATGGTGCACGACAAAGAGAAGCTGCTCGAGATCGGCGGCGTCATGCATGGCGTCGTGCTGAAGTGGAACGAGAAGAAGTAGGAGCCACAGATTTACACAGATGAACACAGATCGATTTGCTTCGACTTCTTCATCTCTGTTTCATCTGTGTTCATCTGTGGCGTAAACAATGCCTCCTTTTCTCTTTTGGATTTTCGCCATCGTCATGCTCGTCTTCGGCGCGCTCGTCGTTGTGAACCGCAACCCCATCGCGAGCGCGCTAAGTCTTGTCGTTTGCTTCCTCGGCCTCTCATCACTCTTTATGTCGCTGGATGCCTTCTTCATCGGCATCATTCAGGTCCTCGTGTATGCGGGCGCGGTCATGGTGCTGTTCCTCTTCATCATCATGCTGCTCGATCTGCGCGCGGAAGAACGGCGCAAGATCAACTGGGTCGCATTCGCCGGTGGCGGCCTGGTCGCGTTTTCCCTGTTAATC
>DAIRIE010000020.1:780-2124 GCA_036809705.1 Chthoniobacterales bacterium | reverse complement strand
ATGTCGGCCAGCTGCTCTTCAGCAGTTACAACCTGCCGTTTCAAGTCATCGCGGTTCTTATCCTCGTGGCGACGATCGGCGTCATCGTCCTGAGCAAACGCGAGCTGCGATGATCACGCTCGGCAGTTATCTCACCGTCAGCGCGGCGCTCTTCACCATCGGGTTCGCGGGCGTTTTGCTGCGGCGCAATATCATCATCATTTTCATGTCGCTCGAGCTCATGCTCAATGCGGCGAATCTTTCGCTGGTGGCGTTCTCGCGATTTCGTGTGAGCGCGGCGGGGCTGCCCGAGTATCACGCGGAGATACTGGTCTTTTTCGTGATTACCGTCGCCGCGGCCGAGGTGGCGGTGGGTCTGGCTATCATCGTCGCCTTATATCGGTCCAGACGAACGACGCACATCGAGGACATTGACCAACTGAAGTTTTAACCACGGATGAACACGGATGAAACACGGATTGGAACACAGGCCTCTGGCCTGTGCGGCCGGCGGGCGTCACGCCTGCCGGATTGCTTCATCCGTGTTTCATCCGTGTTAATCCGTGGCGGAAAATCCGGAGGCTTCAATGGTTAGCCTGCTTCCGTGGTATGCGCTTCTCGTGCCGCTGTTGGCGAGCGCCGTCATCGTACTGCTCACGCAACGAGCGCGAAACGCCAGCGCGTTCATATCCGTGGCGGCCGTTCTGATCAGCTTCGTGTGCAGCTGCATCATTTTTGCGCGGCCAAATATCAGTGCCGCGCAGCTCACTTGGATTGACCTTCCGAATTTCCTGCGCGTGCCCATCGCCTTCACCCTCGATTCACTGAGCAAAACCATGCTCCTGCTCGTCACCGGCGTCGGCGCGCTTATCCACATCTACTCGCTCGGCTACATGCGCGATGACGTCGGCAAATCGCGCTACTTCGCCGCGCTTTCCTTCTTCATGTTCTCCATGCTCGGCATCGTGCTCGCGAACAATTTCGTGATGATGTTCATCTTTTGGGAACTCGTCGGCGTTAGCTCCTATTTGCTCATCGGCCATTGGTTCGAGCGTGATGCCGCGGCTGATGCGGCCAAGAAGGCGTTCATCACCAATCGCATCGGCGACTTCGGTTTCATGCTTGGCATTCTGATGGTCTGGGCTGCGACCGGTTCGGTGATCTTTGCTGACATCGCGCCTCAAGTCTCACGCATCGCAGGCAATCCCACATTCCTAACGACTTCTGTCCTGCTCATCTTCTGCGGCGCAGTCGGTAAATCCGCGCAATTCCCGCTGCACGTCTGGCTGCCCGACGCCATGGAAGGCCCGACGCCAATCTCCGCACTCATCCACGCCGCCACCATGGTTGCAGCCGGCGTTTACA
>DAIRIE010000020.1:0-745 GCA_036809705.1 Chthoniobacterales bacterium | reverse complement strand
TTCGCCTCATCGCGTGGATCGGCACCATCACCGCCGTCATGGCAGCGCTCATTGCCACGCAGCAGGATGACATCAAACGCATCCTCGCCTACTCCACGATTTCGCAGCTCGGCTACATGATTATGGCGGTCGGCCTCGCCTCGGGTGAAGCGGCCATGTTCCATCTATTCACACACGCATTTTTCAAAGCACTGCTCTTCCTCGGCGCCGGCTCCGTCATCGTCGCGTTGCACCACGAGCAGAACATCTGGAAAATGGGCGGTCAGGGTCGCAACATGTTTCTCACCTTCGTCACCTTCGCCTGCGGTACGCTCGCGCTCATCGGTTGTCCGCCCTTCGCCGGCTTCTTCAGTAAAGACGCCATCCTCGCGCTCGCCTGGAATCACAACCACGCCATCTTCGCGCTCGCGCTCTTCACCGCGCTGCTCACCGCCTTTTACATGATGCGCCTCTTCGTCGTCGTCTTCTTCGGCAAAGGCCGCTCTCAACCGGCGCGCGCCAGCCAGGAATCCGCCACGAGCATGCTTATCCCGCTCGTCATTCTGGCGCTGCTGGCATTGCTCGGTGGCTTTAATTTTTTCGCGCGGCGTTTCCTCGTTCTGCCTCATGAACCTCAAACCGCCGCCTTCGTGCCAATGCTCGCCATCGCCGCCATGCTCGTTGGCGCTGCGACCGCGATTTTTCTCTATCGCGGCCGCGTTGAAGATCCCGTCTCCGTCGGCCTTCTGCGCAATAAGTTCTACTT
>DAIRIE010000019.1:21114-21361 GCA_036809705.1 Chthoniobacterales bacterium | reverse complement strand
GAATCGGAGGGCTGGAGTGGATGGAAGGGATTCCCGGTGAAGTCGGCGGTGCGCTGCGGATGAACGCCGGCGCGATGGGTGCGCAGACATTTGGGAATGTCGCGCGTGTTCGTTTTCTCGATTACGAAGGAACGCCGCACGAGAAAACGCCTTCGGAAATGCAAGTCTCGTATCGCAACGTTCCTGAGCTAACGACGAACTATGCCGTCTCGGCGGTGTTTCGCGGCGATCCCTGCGCGCGCGAGGA
>DAIRIE010000019.1:509-21104 GCA_036809705.1 Chthoniobacterales bacterium | reverse complement strand
GTGCGCAAGCTGGAGCAATCGCAGCAGCATCGCCGCGCGACGCAACCGGCGGCCTCAAGCGCCGGATGCATTTTCAAAAACACCGACACTATTCCCGCGGGGAAGCTGGTTGATGAGCTGGGATTGAAGAATTGCACTGTCGGTAAAGCACGCGTCTCCGAGGTGCACGGCAATTTCATTGTTAACGATGGCGGCGCGACCGCGGCGGAGATGCTGGAGTTGATCGAGAAGATCAAGGCAGCGGCGCGCAGCAATCGCAAGATCGATTTGGAAACGGAAGTGCAAATCGTGGGGGAGGACGCGTGATGTTTTGGAGACGTGACGCGAATGCGTGGGTAGCGCATGCGTCTCGCGTGCTGGTTTCGGTGTCCCGCCGAAACGGACTTTCCCTCAGCGCGCCGACGTCGGAGACAAGGTTCAATCGCGGCAAAAGTCCGCGAACGCGGGACGCGTGCGCTACCCGGAGGACCACGCGCAACACGCAAAAGATTCAATGAAAGCGCTTCCCAAAAAAATCGCCGTTCTAATGGGCGGACCTGGTTCAGAGCGCGAAGTCTCGCGGGCAACAGGCCGCGGCGTGGCCAAGGCGCTCCGCTCGCTCGACGCGGAGGTGTTCGAGATTGAAGTGCGCGATGAGAATTTCCAATTACCGGCGGGAACTGGGCTCGCCTTCATCGCGATTCACGGAACCTTCGGCGAAGACGGGCAGCTTCAGCGGATTCTGGAATCGCGCGGCATTTCTTTCACCGGCGATGGCGTTCGCGAAAGCGAGATCGCGTTCGACAAAATCGACTCGAAGAAATGTTTCGCTGCGGCGGGCGTGACGACGCCGCGCTGGGAAGTGATCGCTGCTGGAGAACGGCCATCCATTCCGCTGCCCATCGTGGTGAAGCCGCCGCGCGAAGGTTCCACTGTCGGCGTGGTCATCGTGAAAGAGCGCGGCGCGCTTGAGGCCGCGATGGTGGAAGCGGCGAAGTTCGCCCGCGACCTTTTGGTCGAGCAATTTATCCCCGGGCGTGAGCTGACCATCGGTGTTCTCGGCGAACAGGCGCTTCCGATTCTGGAGATCAAGCCGAAGGGCGGATTTTACGATTTCAACAACAAGTATCCGTTCCTCAATCCGCAGGCGGGCGGTGGCGCGGAGCATGTATGCCCGGCGCAAATCGCGCCTGAGATAACGCGGGAAATCCAGGACCTTGCCTTGCGCGCCTTTCGCTCGATCGGGCTGCGTGTTTACGGGCGCGTCGATGTCATTCTGCCGGAGAAGGGCGCGCCGACTGTGCTCGAAGTGAACACGATTCCGGGAATGACGGAGGCGAGTTTGTTGCCGGAAGCAGCAGCCGCGGCCGGAATTTCCTATCCGCAGCTTTGCCAGCGCATCATCGAATTGTCTCGGGCGAGAGAGGAGGCGGCGCGATGAGAAAGGTCAGCAGATCGAGCCGGCCGCGCGTGCGCAACCAGCGCGTCTCAAACTCGCGCCAGCGCAAGCAACAGCATTTGCTCGACGTGAAAGTCCGGTCGCGCAAAGCGACGCAGCATCGGACGCGGCGCGTGGTGGTTTTGCTCTCCAAAATCGCGCTGCTCGTCGGAATCTGCGCCGGAATTTACTTCGGCGCCCGGCTCGGCCTGCGCCGGTTTTTTTACGAGAACCCCGATTACAAGCTAACGCTGATCGATGTGCAGACGGACGGGACGCTGCAGAGGGAGCAGGTGCTGAGCGCGGCCGATCTGCGCGAAGGCGAAAATATTTTCCACGTCAATCTCGCCCACGTGCACAGCGCGCTCCAGCAATTGCCGCAGGTCGATGAGGTCCAGGTCGTGCGCAAGATGCCGGGCGAAATCGACATTCGCATTGCCGAGCGTAAGCCGATCGCCTGGATCACAAGCGAGAAACAAATCAGCGATCCCTTTCAATCCGATGTCGCGTTTCTCATCGACGCGCGCGGCGCTTTGATGAAGGAGAAAAAGCTGCTTCCCGAATATCTCGGGCTGCCGTTGATCACCGGGTGTACGGGCGAGTCGCTGGAACCGGGCAAGATCGTGCAATCGCCCGAAGCGAAAGCGGCGCTCGAATTGTTGCGGCTGAGCACAGCGAGTTTCATGCAAACGCGATTTCAGATTCGCGAGATCGATTTATCGAAAGGCTATTGCCTGAGCGTGACCGATAAAAATCACACGCGCGTGATGCTCGGCTTCGATCATCTCGATCAACAACTGGAGCGGCTCGAGCAATTTCTTGTCTATGCCGATGACGCGAAGCGCGACATCGACACGGTCAACTTGCTCGTGCAGCGGAACATTCCCGTGACGTTCCAGAAACCGCCGAGCGAAGTGATTAACGATACGCTCGATCCGGAGGAGACGCCGCGGGTGATGAAAGCGATTCCGGTGCATCCGTCGCCGGTGGCGAAGGCAACAAGCGCGAAAGCAGCGCCGGTGGAGAAAACTCAAAGCGGCCCGCAGCCGTTTTCACTGCGGAAAGAAACCAAACCAAAGGAGGAACGAAAAGGAAATGGCGAGTAACGATTTGATGGTCGGGCTGGAGATTGGGACGTCTAAAATTTGCGTCGTTGTCGGCGAAAGCAGAACGGACGGAACGACGAAAATTTTAGGCGTCGGGCAGGCGCCGTCGCGCGGCGTGCGCAAGGGCGAGATCGTGGACCTGGAGACGGCGATGAAATGCGTGCACGAAGCAGTGGTCGATGCGGAACAGAAAAGCGACGTCATGATTCGCAGCGTCTACGTCGGCGTCGGCGGCGCGCACATTCAGAGCTTCAATAATCGCGGCTGCGTCCCGCTGCCGGAAGACCGCGACGAGATTGACGAGCAGGATGTCGAGGACGTGAAGATCAGCGCGCGCGAAGTGAGCATTCCGGCGGAGAACGCGTTCCTGCATTCCATCATTCAGCATTATCACGTGGACGGACAGGACGGCGTGCTCAATCCGCTCGGGATGCTGGGGCGCAAACTCGAAGCGGATTTCCACATCATTCACGGAGTGCGGACGCGCATTCAGAATTCCATTCGTTGCGTCAACGAGCTGCCGCTTGAAGTGGAGGACGTGGTCTTCACCGCGCTCGCTTCCGCGCAGGTCGTGCTCACCCAGCAGCAGAAGAACCTCGGCGCGCTGGTCATCGACATGGGCGGTGGGACAACGGATTACATTTTGTATGTCGATGGCGCGGTGAAGCAGAGCGGCGCGCTCGGCATCGGCGGCGATCACATCACTAACGACATCTCGATGGGATTGCGCATTCCGATGACGCGGGCGGAGAAGCTCAAGCTCGAGGAAGGGAGCGTCACGCTGGGCAATTGTCTGCCGGGCGAAACGGTGGTGCTGAAGGATGATTCGGGATTTGCAGGCAAGGAGATCGAGCGTGAGACGCTGAACACGATCATTCATCTGCGCGTGCGCGAGACCTTGGAGCTGCTCAAGCGCCAGGTCGATGAAGAGGCATTCATCAACTACGTGGGCGAAGGAATTTTCATCACCGGTGGCTGTAGTTTGCTCTCCGGGATCGATCATCTGGCGGAAGACATTTTTGAAATTCCGGCGCGCGTAGCTCATGCGCAGACGATCTCGGGACTGACGTCCGCCTTTCAGAATCCGCAATTCTCGACCGCGATCGGGCTGATCAAATACGCGCAAGCGGTGCAGGTGGACCGGCCGCAGCGAAGAGGATTGCGGCAATTGATCGGCAAATTTTTTCCGGGGATTCGATGAACTTTCCACCTGTCATCCCGAGCGAAGTCGAGGGATCCCGCGGCGGAAGCTTACGGATAACGCAAGGGGGATTCTTCGACTCCGCTGCGCTTCGCTCAGGATGAGACAAGGAAACCGCGCCTTGAAAATGACCGCGGCTCGTTAGCCAAAGGAGAAACAATATGATTCAACTAAACCGAAACTACACATTGCCGGAACGCGAAGAGGACATCATCCCGATCAAAGTGATCGGCATCGGTGGCGCGGGCTCGAACGTGCTCGACCGCGTGGTGCTCGATGGAATGGACAAGTCCGATCTCATCGCGGCGAACACTGATGTGCAATCGCTCGCCAGCTCCGTCGCCACGATGAAGGTGCAGATCGGCCGCTCCATCACCCGCGGGCTCGGCACCGGCGGCGATCCGGAACTTGGCTCCGAGGCCGCGCAGGAATCGGCCGAGGAAATTCGCGAAGCGTTAAGCGATGCGCGTTTGATTTTTCTCTGCGCGGGGCTTGGTGGCGGCACTGGTTCGGGTGCGGCGCCGGTGATCGCGCAAGTGGCGCGCGAGATGGGCGCGCTCGTCATCGCGTTCGCGACGCTGCCATTCACCTTCGAAGGCAAGCGGCGTTCCGCGCAGGCGCAGGAGGCGCTGAGTATTTTGCAGCAAACCACCGACGCGGTGATCTGTTTCGAGAATGATCGCATGGGCGACCTGGCCACTCCGAAAGCGGGCATTCACCAGGCGTTCGCCATGGCGGACATGACTGTGAGCCAGAGCGTGCGCTCGATTGTGAACCTGATTCAGCGTCCCGGAATTATGCGCGTCGGATTTGATGATCTGCTCGCGGCGTTGCGTGGCGGCGGGCGTTGTCTTTTTGGTTTCGGCGAAAGCGACACTGATAATCGCGCGCACGAAGCGCTGGAGCAGGCGCTGAAAAATCCGTTGATGGATCGCGGCCGCATGCTCGAGGAAGCGGCGCGCGTGCTCGTGCAGGTTTCGGGCGGGCCAGGCATGACCTTGTCGGAAGTGGAAATCCTGATGCGCGAACTGAACAAGCACATTGGCGATGAGACGCAGTTGCTCTTCGGGACAGCAGTTGATGGGCGGATGGGGAATCGGCTGAGCGTAACCCTGATAAGCTCGCTTGGCGGCGAGGTGACTGCGGCGCAGGAACGTGTTCGTTTGCAAATCCATGCCGCGCCGGCACGACCGGAGCCGATTCCCGCGCCCGCGCCGGAACCCTTGATCGCTGTGTTGCCGGAGCCGCCGGAACCTGAGTATTCAATGGCGACGCCCGAAGAAGAGACGCAGCCGGAGATCGCAGCAGTCGCTGACGGTGCATCGGTCACAGACGAGCAACCGGATGTTGCCGCCCCAGAGATCGATGAAGAACAAACCGGGCCATCCATTGAACCGGAGCCGGAACCGGTCGCGCCGCCGCCGCGCATTATTCCGCCGAAGAAAAAACCAGCCGCCGGTCAGGATTATGCGGGGCCGAAAATCGTGCCAAAACCGCAGCCGGAGAAAGCTTCGCGGGAAAAAATCGCGAAACAGGAGACGCTGCAATTCGAGCCGGTCACGCGCGGCCGGTTTGAGAAAAGTGAGCCGACAATCGTGGAAGGGCAGGACCTCGATGTGCCGACGTTCCTGCGCAAAAATGTGCGGGTGAAGTAAGACAGCCGTCCTCGGCTGTCACGGCACGCGGGCGTCTCGCCCGCGTGCCGCGGATTGTCATCCTGAGCCGCGAAGACGGCGAAGGATTCACGGACGCATGGCTCGGGATGACAGAGCCGTTACTTCCTCATCAAATCCATCACTGCGGTCGTCATCCCCACCACCGCCGTACGAATCGTCGGCTCCGGCACGGGCGCAAACTTGCTCGAATGCAGGCTCGGCAATGACGCTCCCGTCTTCTTTGCTTCGGCGATCTTTTCCGGAGCGACCGCGCCGACGTGAAAATCGACCGCGGGAATGGAATGATCCGGCAGGCTGTATTCGGAAAAATCTTCGCCGCCCATCGTCGGGTCCACCATTTCGACATTCTGATCGCCCAGCGCTTTCTTCCAAACGCCGACGAGCCGCTTCGTCAGCTCGGGATTGTTATAAGTGGCGGGTGTGAACTCATCCCGCCGCACATGAGTCTCCGGCATTTTATCCTGGGGAAATCCCAGCGCGGTGGCGCAGCCTCTGGCGATGCGATCGATTGCGGCGAGGACGTGTTCGCGCACATCCGCTTTGTAAGTGCGAACGGTGAGCTGCATTTTCACTTCATCGGAAATGATGTTGTGTTTCGTGCCGCCGTGAATCGAGCCGACGGTGACGACGATGGGATCGAGCGGATTATTTTCCCGCGACGCAATCGTTTGCCAGGAGTTGATGATCTCGGCCGCGAGAACAATCGGGTCTTTCGTCTTGTGCGGGTAGGCGCCGTGACCACCGACGCCGTGCACGGTGACATCGACGGAGTCGACATTGGCGTAAGTATAACCTTCCGTGACGGCGATCTTGCCCGTTTCCAAATCAGCTTTGTCATGGAAACCGAGCGCAAAATTCGGTTTCGGCCAGCGGGTGTAGAGGCCGTCCTTGAGCATCGCGCGCGCGCCGGTGCCAAGCTCTTCCGCTGGCTGTGCGACGAACACAATCGTCCCGCGCCATTCGCTTTTCAGCTTCGCCAACGCGCGGGCGACGCCGATGAACGACGCGATGTGGACGTCATGCCCGCACGCGTGCATCACGTGCACGTCATCGCCTTTCTCATTTTTCGTCACGACCTTGCTCGCGTACGGCAATGCTGTTTGCTCCTCCACCGGCAGCGCATCCATATCGGTGCGCACGAGCACGACTGGTCCGTCGCCATTTTTCATCACGCCCACGACGCCGTAGCCTTGTTGCTTCGGATCAGCATACTTGCCGACGTGATCGGTCACTTCGCAGCCGGCGGCCTTGAGTTCCTTCGCCACCAGCGCTGAGGTTTCCTTTTCCTCGGTGGAGAGTTCAGGTTGCGCGTGGCACTGCTTGTAAATCGTCAGCAGCGACGGGAGCTCCGCTTCGGCGAGTTGCTGTGGTGTTTGTTGGGCGAACAGTGAGAGCGTCGAAGCGGCGAAGAACATTAGGCAGAGGCGAAGCGTCATGGCGTATCCTTACCTGCCATGCTGAGCGAAGTCGAAGCATCTCTAGCTACTCTTTTACGGAGCGCGGCTCGGAGAATGATTTAGAGATGTCTCGGCTTCGCCCGACATGACAGGAGAACGGAGGAACGCACGCGCCAGGGGTGCTGCACGCGATTCTGTAGCGACACGATTTATGCACGCGAAAGATGCCAATAGCCTGCCGGCCGGCGTGGAAATCCACGGCGAAATGGCCGATGGCTTCGCCGAGATAACTACGCCGGATGCGCTCGCCTTCGTGGCGAAATTGCACCGCGAATTTCGCCAGCGTCGCAACGAATGTTTGCACCGCAGGGCTCGACGTCAGGCGGCGCTCGACGCCGGCGAGCCACTCGATTTTCTCAGCGATACGAAGCACATCCGCGATGGTGACTGGACTTGCGCGCCCATTCCGGCCGACCTGCGCGACAGGCGCGTCGAGATCACAGGACCGACTGATCGCAAGATGGTGATTAACGCGCTCAACTCCGGCGCGAAGATGTTCATGGCTGACTTCGAGGACGCGAACTCGCCGACGTGGCGCAACATGATCGAAGGCCAGATCAATCTGCGCGACGCGATTCGCCGCACCATTACCTTCAGCAGTCCTGAAGGAAAAGAATACAAGCTGAAGGATAATCTGGCGGTGCTGCTGGTGAGGCCGCGCGGCTGGCATCTCGTGGAGAAACATATGCTGGTCGATGGCGAGTCGGTCGCCGCCGGGCTGTTCGACTTCGGCCTCTACTTCTTCCACAACGCGCGTGAGCTAACGACTCGTGGTACTGGCCCATATTTTTACCTGCCGAAAATGGAGAGTCATCTCGAAGCGCGCATCTGGAACGACGCTTTCAAACTCGCCCAGGACGAGCTTGGGATTCCGCGGGGCACGATTCGCGCGACGGTGTTGATCGAGACGATCCCAGCCGCATTCGAGATGGACGAAATCCTCTATGAATTGCGCGACCATTCCGCCGGCCTCAATTGCGGGCGCTGGGATTACATTTTTTCCTGCATCAAAAAGTTTCGGAACAAACCGGACTTCGTGCTGGCCGACCGCGTGCTCATCACCATGGCGACGCACTTCATGCATTCCTATTCGCTGCTCTGCATCAAGACATGTCATCGGCGAAATACTTTCGCGATGGGTGGAATGGCGGCGCAGATTCCGGTGAAGAACAATCCCGCCGCTAACGAGGAAGCGTTCGCCAAGGTGCGCGCGGACAAGGAACGCGAAGCGCGTGACGGCCACGACGGCACCTGGGTGGCGCATCCGGGCATGGTGCAGCTCGCGCTGGAAGCGTTCGATGCCGCGATGCCGCAACCGAACCAGATCGAGCGCAAGCGGGAAGACGTGAGCGTGACGGCGCGCGATTTGCTGGATTTTCAACCCAGTGAACCGATCACCGAAGCCGGACTGCGCCAGAACGTGAGCGTGGGCGTGCAATACCTCGAAGCATGGTTGCGCGGTCACGGCGCCGTGCCGTTGTTCAACCTCATGGAAGACGCCGCCACCGCGGAAATCTCGCGTGCACAACTCTGGCAATGGATTCGCCATGAGCGCGGCGTGCTGACTGATGGCCGCAAAGTAACGAAAGAACTTTTCCGCGATGTTCTCGATCAGGAACTCGGGAAAGTGAAACGATTCAGCGGAGACAAATTCGATACCGCGCGAGAAGTCTTCGATAAGATTACGACTGATGATGATTTCGCCGAATTTTTGACGTTACCTGCCTATGACCAGCTTAGCTGATCCGGGTAGCGCACGCGTCTCGCGTGCTGGTTTCGGCGTCCCGCCGAAACAATCTTTTTCTCAACACCCAGCGCGAGGAGAAGTCGCGAAGGCGGGGACGCCATCGCCAGCACGCGAGACGCGTGCGCTACCCGGAGGTAGAAACTGACGTGCACCAAAAATCGAACGGTGATTGGTCAGAAGACGCGCGGTGGCGCGGAGTCGAACGAACGTATTCACTGGAGGACGTTCGTCGCCTCCAAGGCTCGCTTGTTCCCGAGTTCACCCTGGCCCGCCGCGGCGCGGAGAAGCTGTGGGAGTTGATGCAGACCGAGCGGTATGTGCACGCGGCGCGCTTACCGGCAACCAGGCCGTCCAACAAGTGCGCGCTGGGTTGAAGGCCATTTACCTCAGCGGCTGGCAGGTTGCGGCGGATGCAAATCTCTCCGGCCACATGTATCCCGATCAAAGCTTATATCCGGCAAATAGCGTCCCAGCAGTGGTGAAACGCATTAATCAGGCGCTCCAGCGCGCCGACCAGATCGACCATTCCGAAGGCAGAGATGACATCGATTGGTTCGTGCCGATCGTGGCCGACGCTGAAGCAGGATTCGGCGGCCCGCTCAACGTCTTCGAGCTCATCAAAGCGATGATCGAAGCCGGCGCGGCCGGCGTTCATCTCGAAGACCAGCTCGCGAGCGAAAAGAAGTGCGGTCACATGGGCGGCAAAGTTTTGGTGCCGACATCGCACGCTGTTCGCAACCTGATCGCGGGCCGGCTTGCGGCCGATGTTTGCAACGTGTCGACGATTCTTATCGCTCGCACGGACGCGGGAGGCGCGGCGTTGCTGACCAGCGATGTGGACGAACGGGACCACGAATTCCTCACCGGCGAGCGAACAGGAGAGGGATTTTTTCGCGTGCGCGCCAGCATAGAGCAGGCGATCGCGCGCGGTCTCAGCTACGCGCCCTACGCGGACATGCTCTGGTTCGAAACGTCAAAACCGGATGTCGATGAGGCGACCAGGTTCGCGGAAAGCATTCACAAGAAATTTCCGGGCAAATTACTGGCTTACAACTGCTCACCATCCTTCAACTGGAAGGCGAAGCTCGAGAGCGCGACTATCGCCAAGTTCCAGCGCGAGCTCGGCGCCATGGGCTACAAGTTTCAGTTCGTCACTCTGGCCGGTTTTCACGCGCTCAATTACAGCATGTTCCGGCTCGCGCGCGGCTATCGCGACCGCGGGATGGCGGCGTATTCAGAGCTGCAGGAAGCGGAGTTCGCCGCCGAGAGCGATGGTTATACCGCCACGCGACATCAGCACGAAGTCGGCACCGGCTACTTCGACGACGTGGCGAAGGTGATTGGCGGCGCCGACTGTTCCACAGCGGCGCTGGCGGGTTCGACCGAAGCCGAGCAATTTCATTGAACAAAGCACCCGCGCTGACCGAGAGTCGGCTTGCGGCTCTTTGCGCCGAAGCAGCGACCGATGCTTTCGGCGAATACGAGACGCAGTTCGACGAAATCACGCGCCGCGCCCGCGAACGCTTCCTCGAGCGCGACTGGCGCGGGAGCTTCGACGATTCCCGGGAGCGGCTGCGGCTCTATTCCCTCATTCTCGACAGCCTGGCCAATCGTGTCCGCGAATTGATGGGTGAACGTCTCTGCGATCGGCCAATCTGGAGCGCGATCAAGGCCGCGTACTCGGCGCTCGTGGCGCGATCTCAGCGTTGGGAAATCGCGGAAAGTTTTTTCAATTCGCTCACCCGTCGCGTCTTCACCACGGAAGGAGTTAATCAGGCCATCGAATTCGTCGACACCGATTTCGATTCACCCGCCGAAATCACCGGCATCACCCGACGTTACACAGGCGGGCCGCTGCCCGAGCTCATGCTCCAGTTGCTCACTGATCACTTTGCCGGAGATCACTGGCACAATCTTAGCGCGGCCATCGGCGCTGCATCACAGCGGCTGGAAGGAGCTAACGAGATCGAGATCGCAGCCGTTGTCTTTTATCGCGGCCGTGGCGCTTACATCATCGGCCGCGCCATCGCGCACGGCACATCGATCCCGCTCGCCTTTTGTCTGCTTCATCCGGACGGGAGCGGCATCACGCTCGATGCCCTGCTCATTGGCGATGCCGATCTCGCCGTTCTCTTTTCCTACACTCGCGCTTACTTCCGCGTGGACGCACCCTGTCCATTCCCACTCGTGCGCTGGCTGCGCGACGTCATGGAGCGCAAACGCCTGGCCGATCTCTACAACGCCATCGGTTATAACCGTCATGCCAAGACCGAATTCTACCGCGACTTCGTTCGCCACCTCCAAACTTCTGCCGATCACTTCGTCGGAGCCGAAGGCACACGCGGCATGGTCATGGTCGTCTTCACCCTGCCGAGTTACGATGTTGTCTTTAAACTCATCCGGGATCGATTCGACCAGCCGAAAGAGAGTGATCGCGGCGAAGTGATGCGGCGCTACAAACTCGTCTTCGAGCACGATCGCGCGGGACGCCTCATCGAAGCCCACGAATTCGAACACCTCAGGATTCCGCGTAATCGTTTCGCCGCTTCTTTGCTCGATGAATTGCTCCGAGACGTCGCGCGCACAGTGCGGGTCGAGGAAGATCACGTCATCATTGGCCATGCTTACGTCGAGCGCCGTGTGCACCCGTTGAACCTCTTCTTCGCGGCTGCTGACGAAAAGGCCGCGGTTGGCGCCGCGTGTGACTACGGTCAGGCGATCAAAGACCTCGCCGCTTCTAACATTTTTCCCGGCGATCTGCTGACGAAAAACTTCGGCCTCACTCGCCGCGGCCGCGTTGTCTTCTACGATTACGACGAGCTTTGTTTCCTGACCGATTGCAACTTCCGGCAACTGCCGCAATCGCAGAGCTACGAAGAAGAACTCTCCGCCGAACCGTGGTTCTCAGTGCGCGAGAACGATGTTTTTCCTGAGGAGTTTCCGCGATTCCTCGCCTTTCCGCCACGGGCGCGTGAAGCCTTGATGCAACAGCACGGCGATCTGTTTCGGCCCGGTTTCTGGCAGCGAACGCAGAAGAAATTGCGCGCCGGTGAGTTACCCGAAGTGTTTCCCTACGTGGCGCAGCGCAGACTTAGTTGATCCACGCGTTTCGGGAATCCAGCTCCAGCAAATCTGCGAAAATCTGTGTAATCTGCGGATGCAAATGGCTTTCGAAGACAACGAGCTGTTGTTCGGCGCGGACAAAACATCGCGCATCATCGCAATCGAAATGGGCGATACCGGGACGGTGCGCGTTTACCGGCGCGAAAAAGACGGTAGCACCGGCGTCGACGTAGAACGGTTTCACCCTTTCGTCTGGGCCGATGCCGACGTGGCAGATCTCGGGATGGAAAATGCCCAGAAGCTCCCTGGCGATCTCAAGTATAACTGGCTTGTTACCGTCGATAGCTGGAAAGAGCTCATCGCCCTGCGTAACGGGCTGAAGCACGCCGGCCGCGCATTCTTCGCTTTCAGCGATCCGGTTCAGCATTACCTCACCGCGACGGGGCGCACCTTGTTCAAAGGAATGGCGCTAGATGAGCTGAAGCGGATGCAGCTCGAAGTGATCTCGCTCAGCGGCGAAGGTGATCTCGCCGAAGCGTCGCAGAACCACATCGCCAGCATCGCAGTTTCAGATAACAGCGGTTGGGAAGAATTGATCATGGTGGATCCGTCTCGCCCGGAGGAATCCGAACGCGATGCCATCAAACGGCTAACGAGCCTGATTAAGCAGCGCGATCCTGACGTTATCGAAGGTCACGATCTCTTTCGCTTTGACCTGCCCTATCTCGTTACCCGCGCACGCAAAGTGAAGACCAAACTCGACTGGGGTCGCAGTGGCGGCTTTCTCCGTTCGCGTCCGTCCCGACTTCAGATCGCGGAGAAGACGATCGATTACCCAAAGTTCGTGGTCGATGGCCGACACTTCGTCGATACTTTCCTGCTCGCGCAATTCTACGATGTCGGGATGCGCACCCTCAGCGGCTTTGAGCGGCTCGATGTCGCGCAGCACTTCGGCTTTTGCGATTCAGCCGACGTCTCGTCGTTAGCTGGGAAGGAGCTACAACGCGAATACCTAACGAGCAGCGACCGTTTCAAGAAGCGAGCCATTTGCGCCGTTTGCGAAACGCGAGCTATCTCCGAGCTACTCACTCCGAGCTATTTTATCCAGGCGCAGATATTTCCTTACAACTATCAGGATGTAATCGTGCGCGGCAACGCTACGCGCATTAACGCGCTCTTTCTCCGCGAGTACTTCCGCCAGCGCCACAGCATTCCCGAGTTGCCGATGGTGCGTGGCTTCGAGGGCGGTTACACGGACATCTTCTTCACTGGCGTGGCGCGCAACGTCTGGCATTGCGACATAGCCTCACTCTACCCAAGCGTGATGTTGCAGTTCGATTGTTTTCCACAAACCGACCAGCTCCAGATCTTTCGACACTTACTAACCGATCTGCGCACTTTCCGGTTGGAGTCGAAATCTAAGATGCGCGCGGCGAAAGATGCGGCGGAGCAGCGCTACTTCCACGCCTTGCAGAACACGTTCAAGATCCTGATCAACAGCTTCTACGGCTATCTCGGGTTTGCGCAGGGGCATTTCGCCGATTTCGACGCCGCCGCACGCGTGACCCAAATAGGCCGTGACTTACTCAAGAAGATGATCGACTGGCTGAAGGCGCAAGGCGCGCAAGTCATCGAAGTCGACACCGACGGCATCTATTTCGTCCCGCCCGCGAACACCGACCCTGACAAATTACGTGATTCGTTAGGCAAAGAACTGCCGCCCGGCATCGAAGTCGAGTTTGACGAGCAGTTCGAAGCGATGTTCAGCTACAAGGCGAAAAACTACGCGCTCCTAGCTAGCGACGGTGACGTCATCATCAAAGGCGGAGCGCTAAAATCGCGCGGTTTGGAGAAGTTCCAGCGCGTCTTCTTGGAAGAAGTCATCAAACGACAAATGGAAGGCAAGCCGGAAGAGATTGGCGCCTTGCGCGATTGCTACGAGCGGCAAATCCGCAGCGGAGAGATGCCGATCGAGATGCTGATGAAGACCGACACACTCCAGGATTCATTAGACAAATACCGGGCCAAGATCGGCGCGGGCGGCCGTAATCGCGCCGCGGCCTACGAGCTCGCGCTCGCCAGCGGCCGCGCCTACAAACCCGGGGACCAGATCAGTTACTACATCAAAGCGACGCCAAAAAAGGTTGCGGCCTACGAAGCCGCCAAGCTGGCCAGCAACTTCGATCCGCAGAATCGCGACGAAAATACCGATTACTACGTCGCGAAGCTGGATGAGCTGGTGAAGAAGTTTGGAGGAGTCACCCCTGCGACAGCTGCGCCGAAGCAGGAAAGCCTGGCCCTGTAAGGGTGTCTTCTAGCCGTTCACCACCGTCCCGCCGTTCGGATGCAGAACTTGTCCGGTCATGTAGGACGAATCGTCTGAGGCGAGAAATACATAACAGGGCGCGACTTCTTCGGGCTGGCCGGCGCGTTTCATCGGCACGTCGCTGCCGAATGTCTCCACCTTTTCACCGGGGAACGTCGATGGGATCAGCGGTGTCCAAATCGGGCCCGGCGCCACCCCATTGACCCGAATTTTCTTCTCCGCGAGCGCGTGGGAAAGCGAGCGCGTGAATGCCACGATGGCGCCTTTGGTGGAAGAATAGTCGAGTAACTCCGGGCTGCCCTTGTAGGCGGTGACTGAGCTGTGTTGATGATGGCGCTGCCTTCCCGCAGGTGCTTCATCGCCGCTTTTGTCAGGTAAAACATGGCGAAGATGTTAGTGCGAACGTTTTCTCCAATTGCTCCGCGCTGATCTTCTCAATCGACTTTTGCGGATGCTGCTCGGCCGCGTTATTGACGAGAATATCGAGGCCGCCGAGTTCCTTCACCGTCTGCTCGACCGCCTTGGCGCAGAACTTCTCCTGCCCGACATCGCCCCCCAGCAAAATGCATTTGCCGCCGTGCTCCTCCACCAGCCGCTGCGTTTCTTTAGCATCCCGTTTTTCCTCGAGATAACCGATCGCCACGTCGGCACCTTCCTTGGCAAACGCGATCGCCACCGCGCGACCAATCCCGCTGTCGCCGCCAGTGATCAGCGCGACTTTGCCCACCAGTTTCCCGCTGCCGCGATGTTTGTCGTCTTCAGCTTTCGGCCGCGGGGTCATCTCATGCTCGCGTCCGGGGTGGCGTGATTGCTCCTGCTTGGGCCGTTGTTTCTTTTTCTCAGGCATGATGTGAAAAGGTTTGCTGCATGAGTTCGGCTCTCAGCTTCTCTTCAGCCGTAAGCAACACCGAAACCATACTGAACCGCAGAGATCGCAGAGGCTTCTATGAAAAACTGTGCGCTCTCTACGCCCTCTGCGGTTAGTCTGATTTCTTCAATTAATGGACTCGGCACCTGCATTCCATCCCTACGGGATCGCACATCTCATCGTGATTACGCTCACCATCGTGCTGCCGTTTATTCTGTGGGCCATTGCAGGAAGAAGGCCTTCCGCCGAACGAATCATCATCGCCATTCTCTCAGCCGTATTGATTCTGAACTACGCTGTTTATCTCGCGCTTGTCCGGCAGTTCGGCGCCGTCACTTGGCAACAGGTGCTCCCACTCCAACTCTGCGACTGGGCCATGCTCGTCGTCATCATCGCGCTCTGGACACATCGAAGCGGATGGTTCGAAGTCGCTTATTTCTGGGGCTTGGGCGGCACCGTGCAAGCCGTGCTCACTCCCAACCTCAGCTACGGCTTTCCCGATTTCCGCTTCTTCAGCTTTTTCATCTCGCATTGCGGCATCATCGTGGGAGTTGTTTTTCTAATGCTCCAGCACCGCTTGCGCCCTTACCCATTCTCCATCGTGCGCGTGTTTGCCTGGACGGAACTGTACTTTGTTATCACACTCGCGGCAGATGCTTTCACCGGTTTTAACTACGGCTTTCTCCTGCACAAACCCGAAGCCAGAACGCTCCTCAGCATCTTGTCGGATTACCGCCCGCTTTACCTCCTTCAAATGCATGCAATCGCCCTCGCGTTTTTTGTAGCGCTTTATCTGCCCTTCCTAGTCGCAGATTTGAGCCGGCTAATAACAATCAGGAAAGCAGGAACGCAGGAAATCAGCTCGTAACTTTCCTTTTCCTGCGTTCCTGCTTTCCTAATTCACTGTTTTGAAAACCAAGCCGGTCAAAGTCGGTCGCGTCCTAATCGGCGGGCCCGAGCCTGCGTTTATTCTGGGCCCATGCGTCATCGAGTCGGAAAAATTCATCTGGCGGATGGCGCGCAAGGTTGCGGCGATTGCCCGCGATGAGCAGATCGATTTCATCTTCAAAGCTTCTTATAACAAAGCGAACCGCACTTCGGTGAAATCCTTTCGTGGCATGAGCGCCAAGGAAGGCTGTGAGTTGTTAGCTCTCATCGGCAAAGAGATCGCGGCGCCGGTCACCACTGATATTCACTCGCCCGCGGAGGCGGAGATCGCAGCTGAGTTCATCGATCTTTTGCAAATCCCCGCATTCCTTTGCCGGCAGACTGATCTGCTGGAAGCCGCGGCGAAAACCGGCCGCGCTGTGAACGTGAAGAAGGGTCAGTTCCTTGCACCGTGGGATGTGCGCAACATCGCGGAAAAGCTGCAAGCGTTCGGCGCAAAACAGTTTCTCTTCACCGAACGAGGCACGACTTTCGGCTACAACAATCTCGTCGCTGACATGCGTTCGCTCGCCTGGATTCGCGAAGCCGGATATCACGTCATCTTCGACGCCACCCATTCGGTCCAGCGTCCGGGCGGCGCCGGTGACAAAACAGGCGGCGACGCTGCCCTCGCGCCGCTACTGGCTCGCGCAGCCGTGGCGGCAGGCTGCGACGGTATTTTTATGGAGGTGCACGAGCATCCTGCCCGCGCGCTTTCCGATGCCGCCAGCCAGGTGCCGGTAAACCATTTGCCGAACATTCTGCGCGTGTTAAAAGCTGTGCATGCTGCGGTTTCGTAGGACCCGCGCGCGGCGCATTGTCTGCTTCCTTCTTCTCGGCGTGAGCTGTTTACTCGCTCCGCCTGACTTTGCCCAGCAACCGAAGAAGCGTGGAAAAAATAAGTCACAACCTTCCGCTTCCCCGGGTGCGACAGCGCAGGAGAATTCGCAAGTGCCTTTACCCATTGGCCATGAGGCCAAGGGTCTCGTCCTGCCTGACATCGATGAGAACGGCCATGTCCGCGGCCGCTTTACCGCCGGCACAGCCCGCCGGCTTGATGGCAATCACATGGAATTTCGCGACCTCAGCATTACTACCTTCACTGACGACGATCAGGTCGATCTCCAAATCGCCATGACTGATTCGGTGCTCGATCTCACCACCCATGTGCTAAGCTCGAATCAACGCACCACGATTAAGCGCTCCGATTTCGAAATCGTGGGAGATCATGCCAGGTTCGACACAGCCGCGCGACATGGCACTCTTACCGGAAACGTGAAGATGGTCATCACCGATGCGGCCAAATTCACCGAGCAAAAAGCGCAATGAATCGTCTCACTCTAGTTTTGCTCTCGGTAGTTATGGTGACCGCGTTCGGCCAGACCAGGACTCAACCGGCCGCCAACAAGCCGAAGGAACAAAAGAAGAACAAAGAGGCGAAGGTGGAAGGACCTATCACTACTGAGATCTACGCCAATGAAGCTTTTTTTGATTCGACGAAAAACGTCGGCGTATTCAGCGGTAACGTGAAGGTTATCGATCCGCGATTCAATCTTCAATCGGACAAGCTCACTGTTTACCTTCACCGCGGCGAGGAGCAGGGCCTGGACAAAGCTGTCGCCGATGGAAATGTAGGTGTGGTACGCGACCGGCCTGACCCCGAGGGTGGTCCGCCGCAGCGCGCGATCGGCCGCTCCGAGCACGCCGTTTACACTGCGAGCGATGGTAACGTGGAGCTCACCGGCGCGCCCAAGGTGCAGCAAGGAACTAACATTCATGTCGCGACAAGTCCGCAGACAGTCATGGTTATTAATCAGGATGGCCAGCTCACCACCCATGGGCCCAGCCGAACGGAGATTCATCAGGAGCCAAAGGAAGATGAGAAAGGACCGGCCAAGCAATGATCACAGCGGCTTCTCCTGATCCCATCCATGCCAGTGCCCGAACCGCGGTCGCGCCTGATGTCCTGGCCACGCGCGAGCTGGTGAAAATCTACGGCGGCCGCGCCGTAGTTAACGGTATCAATGTTAATGTCAAAGCGGGCGAGATCGTCGGTTTACTCGGGCCGAATGGCGCGGGTAAGACAACCACCTTCTACATGATCGTTGGCCTCGTCCGGCCAAATAGCGGCAGTGTTCTTTTTCGCGATCACGACGTCACGCACCATCCCATGTATAGACGCGCCCGGCTCGGCATGGGCTATCTCCCGCAGGAGGAATCCATCTTCCGCAAAATGACAGTCGAGCAAAATATCCTCGCCATCCTCGAGACTTTGCCGCTAACGAGACACGAGCGCCGGCAGCGTTGCGATCAGCTACTACACCAGTTCGGGATCGAGAAGATCGCGAAGAATACCGCCTTGACCTTGAGTGGCGGCGAGAAGCGAAGACTGACTATCGCGCGCTCGTTAGTGACCAATCCCAGTCTGCTCATGCTCGACGAGCCATTCAGCGGAGTTGACCCGATCGCCGTCTATGACGTGCAGCAAATCGTAGTTAACTTGCGTAAGTCAGGTTTGGCTATCCTTATCACCGATCACAACGTGCGCGAGACATTGTCCATAGTCGATCGCGCCTACCTCATCTTTGAAGGCCGGGTAGAGAGCGAAGGTTCCAAGGATTTCCTGATCAACGACCCAATCAGCCGCCAGCTCTACCTCGGCGAGCGTTTCCGCATGTAACGCGCCACACGCCAGCGCCCGTTGCTTCCCTGTTTACGTTCCCGCGTGGCGGACGATCGCTGTAGCGGCGGTCTGCACCGCCGACGGCGAAGTTACGCAACTGGTATGTCTCGTTGACACCAACTGGCATCTTGTTGTCGAGCCAGTCCCCCTCATCATTTCTCGTGCGCAGTTCATCGGTCGTTTTCTGTCTTGGCCGTTTTGCCGTGGCTTTCGCATCAATTGGTTTTGGAGTGCAGTGTTTGTTGCGCGGTGATTTCGTGCCAGGCTTTCAGCCGGTGACGCAGTTACTGGGCAACTATCCCGTGCTGGCAAGGGTTAACGGAGTCGTTCTCCAGCACCGGGACGCGTTGCACCGCGTCTCCCCTCGCCTTACCTACCGCTATGTCCTCCTCTACTCGCCGGTTCTCCTTCTCGGCGGCGCTGGTCTGCTGCTGCGGAAAACGGCCTACCGCGCTGCCTTCCTCCTCGGTTTCTTCTTCCTCGCTTGCGCCTTTCTCCTTCACATACCCAGACTTATAGTCGGTTTAAGCAATGGCAGGGTTTGGACGGCAGCTTTCGAAACACTCGCGATTGCCGCGTCGATCTTCATTCTCTCCGCATTGTTAAGCAGGCAGCGCGATGCGCAACCGGATTCGGTTAGCCCATACGCCGCGCGAGGTGGACTAATCTGCTATGGAATCGCGTTACCGGTTTTCGGTGTGCTGCATTTCATCTATCCGGGGTACGTTGCCAGTGTCATTCCCAGCTGGATTCCTGGTCACCTTTTCTGGACTTACGCCGTTGGTATTCTGTTTTGCGCTGCCGGTCTGAGTATCCTTACAGGAATCCAGTCGCAACTGGCAGCGTTGCTCACGGGCAGTATGTTTGGTCTTTGGGTGCTGATTCTTCACGCGCCCCGAGTTGTAGCTCGTCCGCACAATCCTTATGAGTGGACAAGTCTGTTCGTCGCCCTCACGATGTGCGGCGGCGCCTTTCTCATTGCAGCGAACCTATCAGGAATGGGCGAACACATTACGTCATGACTAAGTTGATCATCGCCATCTCCGCTGCCGTAACCCTGCTTCTCCTAAACGCAGCTTCACCCGCAGGCGATCCTGCGATCACCCAGAAGGAACTCGTCAGGCGGACGCAGGAATTATTTGACGCCGTCGTGCCTGGTGATCAGGCGCCTTGGAAGAAGTATTATGCCGATGATTGCATCTTCCACGATGAGAAAGGACGCAGCTTCAATAAGACCCAGCTGATCGCCGACGTTGTTCCTTTGCCGAAAGGCTATTCCGGTTCCATCAAAGTCACAAATCCGCAGAGTATAATTACCAGCAACACGGCTGTGCTGAGCTATGACACTATTGAGACCGAGATGATCTTCGGACAGGAGCTTCACGCTCGATATCACGGCACAGACACATGGCTGTATCGCGACGGGCAGTGGCAGATCGTGGCCGCACAGACCATGCGCTATTACGAGGACCCGGCGACCGGCAGGGTCGATCCGGCAAGATTTCCCGCGTATGCCGGCGAATACGAGTTAGCTAAAGAGTCGGAGCGAAGGAGCACGATCTCATTTGAGAACGACCACCTCTATATGGAGCGCACCCCTGGGAAGAAGGTCGAGTTGTTTCCCGAAGCTGGCGATATCTACTTCCGCAAAGGAGTAGAAGGTAGAATTCTATTTCGCTTTGGCCAGGACGGGAAGGTCGATGCTCTCACCGATCGCCGGAATAACGAGGACGTAATTTGGAGAAGAATTGCTCAAAGCCACTGAGACAACTCAGAAGCCGTGCGGAGCAGCTAGACAGAGAAGCGGCAACGCCGAGGCGGCTGAGTGGCCATAGCGGCGGTGCATGCATCAGGCTTTTGCACACTTTTTCACTGTCTCCCATGTGCGAGTGGTTACGTTTGTTCCGAAAGTTGCTTTGATCAGTTCCATGAACACCGGACCTTTTTGGTCAGGCACATATGCGCTGAATGCTTCGCGATCTCGCACCGCCAGTATTTGCGCGCCATCTCTTGCAATCGGCAGCTTGCCTTTTGGCTTGGCGAGCTCACGAGCAAACGTCACCACGGGTTTCGCGTTACCCGGCAAGTCGAAATGCGCGAAAGGATCCTCCTCAACTAATCGCC
>DAIRIE010000019.1:0-499 GCA_036809705.1 Chthoniobacterales bacterium | reverse complement strand
AAAGGACCGAGTCAACTGTGCGGTGAACGCAGATTCAATCTCCCGCTCAACCGCTCGCGCGGACTCATTCGAGGAGTCGAATGCCGCGTTGCCGCTGGAAAGCACAGTCCTGACGTTGCTGTAGCCGGCAGTTTCCAAGCAGTGTTTTAAGTCGGGCATCTTGAGGTTAGTCGGGCTTACACCCCGAAGAAAGGCAACGTATCTCTGCATAGATGTCCTCGGAACTGCGAAGCGACCTAGCAAGATTGCTCCTTAACAATTCATTGGCAAACCACGAGAGACGTCCCGGGAAACATTGCCCGAGAGATTGAGTTCGCGTCGGTGAATGAGAGCCGAGTTCGCGCGGAAGCGTCTGACTGGCCAAGGTTGGAGCAGCTAAAACTATGAAGAGGCGACTGAGCTAACGCCGGTGCGTTGAATTGCGCATTGCGCTCAGGATGTGCTTCATTGCATTTAACTGTCCTGCATTAACCAGGCCCGAATTGACGAAACTGATATC
>DAIRIE010000018.1:19775-22340 GCA_036809705.1 Chthoniobacterales bacterium | reverse complement strand
GTTGAAATCGATCCCGGTGCTCGTCTCGAAATGGAAACTCTTCGCCACATCCTCTTCGAGGTGAATGCGAATAAGCCGCACCTCCTTCTCCGGCGCGGCGATATTCTTCTGCGCATCTTTTGGATAAGCCAGCTCATGCAATGAGACCGCGCCGTTCGTACACAGCGGCATATCGTATTGCGAAATCTGATAATTCTTCGCCACATCAGGATAGAAGTAATTCTTGCGATCGAACTTCGACATCTCCGCGATGTCGCAATCGAGCATCAATCCCGCAAGCAGCGTCAGCCGCACAGCTTCCGCATTCATGACCGGCAATGCGCCGGGGAATCCGAGGCAAACGGGACAGGTATGCGAATTCGGGGTCGCCCCGGATTCAACCGGACACGCGCAAAACATCTTCGAGCGCGTCGTTAGCTGCGCATGAACCTCAAGGCCGATGGCTGGAAGGCTCATCTGATTTCCCACACAAAGGGCACAAAGGTCACAACGTGAGATCGGTAGGTTCAGCGGCGTCGAACTGACCGTTGATGATTCGGTTAATGCCGTTCTTCAGGCGCGTTTCGCCGAAGTTGATGAGCAGGCCGAGCTTCAAACCGCTCAGCCTTAGCTGAGTCAGCAACTGCTTGGCGTGTACGCGCGTCAACTGGTCTACTGACTTGAGCTCGACAATGACTTTGCGGTCGATAACAAGATCAGACCGGAAGGCCTCATCGAATCGAATGCCGTCATACGTAATCGGCATTGGTTTCTGCCGCTCGACATCGAGCTTTCGTTTGCGGAGCTCATGCGCGAGCACGACCTCATATACCGATTCCAGTAGGCCCGGGCCGAGCTTCGTGTGAACCACAAACGCAGTATCCAGCACGAGTTTCGAAATCTCATTTTCAGACATCCTTCGTGACCTTTGTGGCCGTTGTGTGAGGCTACCTTTTCGGCAGCGCACAGTCGAGCGCTCGCTCGAGATCGAACCGCCGCACTCGCTCGCGCAAAAGCGGATCATTCATCGCTTCGATCAGCCGCTGATTTTGCAGGAGCTCGACGATGCGGCCGTGCGCGATCAGGTCGGCGATTTCGGGATCGCTGCGCAAGGCAACCACCTTTGGATTGGCGCCGATTTCGCGCGCGCCGGGGAAGCTGAGGAAGCGTTGGGCGCTTTCCACATTGCTCGCGACCGCTCCTAGCTTTTCCAGCGTTCGATAGGTAGCAGGCGGAACTGGATCAATGTCCTTAACCGCGCCGCCGAGTGTTCCCGTTTCGAGCGACTCCTTCATCTGCGCCAGTGTCGCCGCGAGCGCGCCCGGCTCCGGCCGCGGCGGACGCTGTTTGCCTTCCACCTTTAGCGGACGATTCCAAACAGGCTGCATCGTGGCGCTCGTGAGCGCGTCGCGCGCGTGCACTTGCGCCGCCGCGACCGACCCGATCAGCCGGACGCCGGCGAAGACCAGCCAGATGAAAAGCGCACCGAAGAAAACGCCGAGAAGCGCACCACTGCTGCCCCAGATAATGCGCACAACTCGCGCGCCATGCTGAGTGGTTCGCTTGAACAGGACCACGCCGAGCGACGTGATCACCGCGTAAACCACGAACGCGAGCAGCACGCCGCCGATTATCGACAAAAGCAGGTCCGGCATCTTGTAAACGGAGCGCACAAGCGGCAGGACGGCGCGACCGCCGTAAATCGCGCAGGCATAGCCCGCGATGACGGCAATGATCCGCACCAGCTGGCGCATCAATCCGGCACGCCAACCGCGCAGCATCTCCAGCAAAATGACGACAATGCCGACGGAGACGAAAGTCAGCTGCCAGGGCTGCATCTGGGATTCAATCGGAAACCTGAGATCTCAAATCTGAAATTGCCCGCTGCCGAAGCGCGTGATCGCATAAAACGATCGCTGCCATCGCTTCGACAATCGGCACCGCGCGTGGCAGAACGCAAGGATCGTGGCGCCCGCGCGCCTGAAGAGTTGTGGGTTCGCCAGCAGCGGTGACCGTCTCCTGCGCGCGCGCGATCGTTGCTGTCGGTTTAAACGCGACGCGAAAGTAGATCTCCTCACCGTTGGAAATGCCGCCTTGGATTCCGCCGGAAAAATTCGTTCGCGTCCGCACGTTGCCGTCGCGTATTTGAAACTCGTCGTTGTGCTCGGAGCCGCGCATGCCCGCCGCGCCGAAGCCTGAGCCAATCTCAAAGCCTTTGCTCGCGGGTAAACTGAGCATCGCTTTCGCGAGGTCCGCCTCAAGCTTGTCGAACACTGGCTCGCCCAATCCGGCGGGAACGTTGCGCACCACGCATTCGATGATTCCGCCGAGTGAATCGCCCGCTCTACGCGCTTGTTCGATTGCCTTTACCATCTCGGCCGACGCTCGTTTGTCAGGGCACCGCACAATGCTACACTCAACTGTCTCAAATGAGACACGCGCTAGATCGACGGTTGCGGTTGAGTCGTGTAGTTTTTTGACGAAGGCAACGATCTCGAGCTTCGGGAACGATGTCGCGAGCACGCGTCGAGCGACCGCGCCTGCGGCGACACGCCCGATTGTCTCGCGAGCCGAAGCGCGGCCGCC
>DAIRIE010000018.1:17964-19765 GCA_036809705.1 Chthoniobacterales bacterium | reverse complement strand
GTAAAGGCCTCGCCCGGATCTGGGCGCAGGATCTCCACGCCGAGGGTGATCGTCACCTGATCGACCGCGGCCGCCGCCCTGCCAGTCGCGAATTCCGTATTTTGCCTCGTAGGTAAAATCCGCGTGCGACGGGCGAAACGTCTCCCGCATCGACTCGTAGGCTTCCGCTCGCGCGTCTTCGTTGCGCACGAGAATAGCGATGGGCGTGCCGAGCGTTCTGCCTTCAAAAACACCCGATAGAATCTCGGCGCGATCACTCTCCCTTCGTTGCGTCGTGATCGCGCTTTGCCCGGGCCGGCGGCGATCGAGCTCCTTCTGAATATCTGCTTCGTTAAACGCAATTCGCGGCGGACATCCATCAATCACCACGCCGACACCGCCGCCGTGCGATTCACCGAAAGTGGTGACGCGAAAGAGCTGTCCGAAGCTGCTACCCATAAGATGGGCGAGCCTACGTCACACGAAGTCCACAATGTATCACAAAGTAATTTTCCTTGTGACCTTGGTGGACGTTGTGTGAGGCCCTTTAGATGGCTTCGAGCGCGAATTGCAGATCGTCGATCAGATCGCGCACGTCTTCTACGCCGACCGACAAACGCACCAGCGAATCGGTCACACCCAGTGCTTCGCGCTGCTCTTTCGGGACCGATGCGTGCGTCATCAAAGCGGGATGATTGATCAGGCTCTCCACGCCGCCGAGACTTTCCGCGAGTGCGAACAGGTGCGTGTTCTCAAGGAACCGTCGCGTTCCTTCCAGATCGCTTTTCAGAACAATGGTGACCATTCCGCCGAAGGCGCGCATTTGTTCTCGAGCAAGATGGTGCTGCGGATGGGATTTCAAACCGGGATAGCTCACGCGCGCGATCTTCGGTTGCTCTTCCAGCCAGCGCGCCAACTCCAGCGCATTCGAGCAATGCCGCTCCATGCGCAGCGCGAGCGTTTTCAACCCACGCAGAGCGAGAAAGCTGTCGAACGGCCCCGCGATGGCGCCGACCGAGTTTTGCAAAAACGCGACCTGGTCGCCCAGTTCCTTGTTCTCTCCGACGACGATAACGCCGCCGACCATGTCGGAATGGCCATTCAGATATTTCGTCGCTGAGTGAACGACGATGTCGAAGCCGCACTCGATCGGTCGTTGCAGCCACGGAGTTGCAAACGTGTTGTCCGACACGCTGATGATCGCTTTTTCGCGCGCGGTCTTCGCGATGGCTTCGATGTCGATGATCTTCAACAGCGGATTACTTGGCGTTTCGATCCAAACCATGCGCGTGTTCGGCTTAATCGATTTTTCGAATCGCGACGCATTAGTGAGATCGACGAAGGTAAAATCCAGATTAGCCGAGCGCCGCCGCACTTTTTCGAAGAGGCGAAATGTGCCGCCGTAAAGATCGTCGCTGACGACGATGTGCGAACCGCTGTCGAGTGTCTCGAGCGCAGTGGCCATGGCGGCGAGTCCCGAAGCGAAGGCGAAACCGCGCGTGCCGCTTTCCAAATCCGCGATGCATTTTTCGTAGGCAAGCCGTGTCGGATTGATCGAGCGCGAATAATCGTAGCCTTTGTGCCGGCCGGGACTTTCCTGCACGTAAGTCGAGGTCGCATAGATCGGCGTCATGATCGCGCCGGTCGATGGATCAGGTTCCTGCCCGGCGTGAATCACACGCGTGGCGAGGTCGTATTGTTTCTTCATGTCGAAAATCTGGAGGCCAGGAAACCAGGAGAAAAATCCGAAAGCCTCAATCAGGAAAACCGAAATTCTTTCATCCTTTGTTCTCCCGTCCCAATTCTATTCCTGGCTTCCTGG
>DAIRIE010000018.1:16793-17954 GCA_036809705.1 Chthoniobacterales bacterium | reverse complement strand
TCTAGCTAAACTCGCGTTCCACCGGCGATTTGGGCATATGCAGTCGCAGATACGAAAGCAGATCGGTGCGCGTGATTAATCCAAGGAATTTGTCTCCGTCCATGACAATGGCGACACGGCCGCGCTCGAAAACGCCGAGCAAGTCGTTGATGCGGGCGTTCGGCGGCAGCGTTTCCAGCTGATCGGTCATCGCTCTACTCACCTCATCGTTAAAATGCGCCGCGTCGCGATGGACTTTCACCAGAATGTCCGACTCATCGATGATGCCGACGACACGTCCGGCCTCGTTCACTACCGGCAACTGCGAAACGTCCGCCTGTCGCATCCGTTTGAACGCAGTCAAGAGCGTGTCACTGGGCC
This sequence comes from Chthoniobacterales bacterium, assembly GCA_036809705.1. Taxonomy (GTDB): domain Bacteria; phylum Verrucomicrobiota; class Verrucomicrobiia; order Chthoniobacterales; family UBA10450; genus AV69. The sequence goes on along the minus strand of DAIRIE010000018.1, from coordinate 17,594 downwards.
CGATGGTGACGACCTGGCCGGCCTCGTACCGGTGCAGGATGAGATCGCTCAGGTCACCGTGCATCGGGCGCGTGACGAAGCCCTGCTCCGCCATCCAGACGTCGTTAAACATTTTCGACAGATATTTGTTGCCGCTATCGCAAACGAATGTGACCACGCGTTTCGGCTTCGTTTGCTGCCGGCAGTAGCGAAGCGCGCCGGCGAGCAGCGTACCCGTGGACGAGCCGCCCAGAATCCCTTCTTTGCGCAACAGCTCGCGCGCCGTGGCGAAGCTTTCGCGGTCGTCGATCTCGAACGCGTCGGTGATGAACGACATGTCGGCGTTATCCGGAATAAAATCTTCGCCGATGCCTTCCACCGCCCAGCTACCCGCCTCGACCAGTTTTCCTGTCTTCACCCATTCGTAGAGAATTGATCCCGCCGGATCGGCCAGGATCATTTCCACGCCGCGCCGCGGTTTCACCCGGTTGAAGAAACGGCCCAGCCCGCTGAGCGTGCCGCCTGAGCCGACGCCAATGACGATCGCGTCCACATCGTGTCGCATTTGTTCCCAAATCTCCGGCCCGGTGGAACGCTCATGCGCGAGTGGATTGGCGGGATTGCCGAATTGATTGACATAAAACGCACCCGGAATTTCGCCGGCCAATCGCGCCGCCACATCCTGGTAATATTCCCGATGGCCGCGCGTGACATCGCTGCGGGTGAGATGAACTTCGGCCCCCAGTGCGCGAACGTGGGCGATTTTCTCCTGCGACATCTTGTCCGGAATAACGAGAATGATGCGATAGCCTTTCGCCGCCG
>DAIRIE010000018.1:0-16783 GCA_036809705.1 Chthoniobacterales bacterium | reverse complement strand
GCGCGAGACCGAGACCGGTGTTTCCCGCAGTCGCTTCGATGATCGTGCCACAAGGCGCGAGATGTCCATCGCGCTCGGCCGCTTCCACCATCGCGAGCGCGACCCGATCTTTGATTGAGCCAGTGGGGTTTTGGTTCTCCAGCTTGAGGAACAAGTGACACGGCCCGGTATCGAGCCGCGTCACTTCCACCAGCGGGGTGTCGCCGATGAGCGCGAGAATGGCCGGCGGTTTGCTCTGGAAATCCGCGGGCACGATACTGCTCTTCATACCGCAAAAAGACCCAGCGTCGCGCCCGGATAATCGATCACGACTTTGTAATGCCGGAGGAAATTATACCCGATGATCCCGTCGAGCTTCGTCCCGATGGCGCTCGAAAGCATGGGCAGAAAGCCACCGGCCATGACGTCGAGTGCGTGCTCTTCGAGGTTAGCGATTCGAAGTGACGGCAGTCGCGCAGCGGAAACCTGTATGGGCGCGCCGCCGGTGGTGACGGGCGGGAGTGGCGCGGTGGAAAGGTTGAGCTGGCGGGCAAGCTCAAGAGAAATCGCGCTGGTGGATGTGCCGGTGTCGAGGGCGAAAACAAAAGGGCCGTGCTTATCGATATGCGCGTCGAGAAGGATCAGCGGCTTGGAGGCATGCGCCAGCCGAATGGGTAGCTCAGCCAGTGCGGGTGAGCCAAAGTAATCAACGCGATTCGGCTCATCGATCCGCAATTCATTCATGCAGAAATCGAGTGTGAGCCGGAAATGTTTCAGAAAGTTGTAGCCGAGATCACCATCGATGTGGGCGCTGACGGCGCGGCTCAGAGCGGAAAGATCGGTAATCGCGACATCCATATTCGAACAGGCCGCGTGACCAACAGTGATCGATTCTACCCGTGCCAATTTAGCGGTGACTCTACCGCCCGCAGTCTGAGCTTCCTTCGAGCCGGTGATTTCCACATTGAGCTCACGCGCAAACTCCGGCGAGAGCAGCGTCGTCCCCGCGCCTGTATCGAGAATGAATTCACGCGGGGACGCAGCGTTGACCGAGACCGGCACGAGAACGAGCGGCTGCGCGCCGCCAGCTAATCGAAAGGGACTCTTCTCCGCAATCATTTCGCGTCCGTCTTGTGCTACCATTCCGATTGGCTGTCTTCGAGGAACTGCTGGAGCACCGGAAAGCGTACTTCCCCGTAATTCAGCGCATAACGCAGCTCGCCGCCTTTAAAGATCCACGTCGTCGGAATCCATGAAACGGGGAGACCGACGAACTGTCGGAGTTTGTCACCAGTGCGCGGCCCTGCGTCGGCTTTGATGGTAACGTTAGGCAGATTCGCCAGCTGGAATTTCTCCAGCATGCCGCGTCCATCGTCGCCATTGTTCCAAACCGAAACGAAAATGAACTTCGCGGCGGGATTATCCTTCACGATTTTATTCCAGCCGCCGCTCTTTAGTTCCGCCTGGCAGTTCGAACACCACGGCGCCCAAAGATGCACGACCGTCAGCTCCGGCGATTTCGTCGCCTCGCGCACCTGCTCCTCCAGCGGCGACGCCACTGCCATCGCTGTCCAATAAACAAGGAGGGACATTGCCAGCGCAGCCGATCGCTTCATCACCGGGAACTATCCGGCAAATCAGTCCCGACTCAAGGTGGAGTGGATTGCCCGCAACATCAGCGCAAAGACCGTGAGCAACGCTCGCGCACGACGCAGTTGACCCACTCCGCGAAAACGCCTACTGTGCAAATCCGTTTGGCCTGCCTGTCGCGGCGCTCTATGATCGCCGACAAATGCCGGCTCCGGCTGGTTTCAGAACAGCGCCTCGAAGGAGACTTTATCTAATATGGTTCAAATGCAGGATTTGCTCGCGAAATCGTATCGCGAATTTCGTGAAGGCAGCATCGTTAAAGGTCGCGTCCTGGAGATTCGTCCGCGCGAAGTGCTGGTGGACATTGGTTACAAGTCTGAAGGCGTCATCCCGACGGCGGAGTTCGATAATATCGACTCGCTCGAAGTGGGCGACGAAGTGGATGTGCTGCTCGAGCGCCTGGAGAACGACGAAGGCATGGTCGTGCTTTCGAAAGAGAAAGCAGCTTACCGGCAAAACTGGAACAAAATCGCCGGCGTCTTTCAGGGCGACGGTCTGATCAAAGGCAAGGTCAAGTCGGTGGTCAAAGGCGGTCTGATGGTGAACATCGGAGTAGAAGCTTTCCTACCCGCCTCCCAGATTGACATTATTCCACCGAAGGACTTGCAGCAGTTCGTCGGCAATACCTACGACTTCAAGATAGTTAAAATCAATGACGACCGACGCAACGTCGTCCTAAGCCGGCGCGAGATTATCGAGCAGGAACGAAGCGAGAAACGGCAGAAGTTTCTCGAAAGCGTGAAGGTGGGAGATCGCGTCCACGGCACCGTCAAGAACCTGACGGATTTCGGCGCCTTTATTGATCTCGATGGCATGGACGGCCTGCTTCATATCACAGACATGACTTGGGGCCGGCTCGGCCACCCGAGTGAGCTGGTCAAAGTAGGGCAGCCGCTCGAAGTCGTCGTCCTCGATATTAATAAGGAGAAGGAGCGCGTTTCTCTTGGCTTAAAACAGACGCAGAAGAATCCGTGGGACCAAATCGAGGAACGATTTCCTGCCGGTCAGCGAGTTAAGGGTAAGATTACCAATCTTGTTCCTTACGGCGCATTCGTCGAGCTGGAAGAAGGCGTGGAAGGTCTTATTCACGTCTCCGAGCTTTCTTGGACGAAACGTATCATGCGTCCCGCGGATATTCTCACTGTCGGCCAGGAAGTAGAAGCGGTCGTCCTCGGCGTTAACAAGGAAGAACAAAAGATCTCGTTAGGCCTGCGTCAGCTTGAGACCAACCCGTGGGATGAGATCGAGAAGAAGTTCGAGATTGGCAGCCATGTTAAAGGTCAGATTCGCAACATGACTGCTTATGGCGCGTTTGTTGAACTGGCGGATGGCATCGATGGCATGATCCACGTCTCGGACCTGAGTTGGACGCGTAAGATCAATCATCCAAGTGAAGTATTTAAGAAGAACGATGAAGTCGAAGCGGTCGTTATCGACATCGACAAGGTTAACCAGCGAATCAGCCTCGGCATCAAACAGCTGAGCGAAGATCCCTGGAAGAACATCGACCAGAAATACAAGATCGGCGATCTGGTCACCGGCAAAGTGACCAAGCTGGCCAGCTTCGGCGCCTTCGTTCAGCTCCAGGACGACATTGATGGTCTCGTTCATATCTCGCAGTTGAGTGAAGAGCATGTCGCAAAAGTCAAGGATGTTCTGAAGGTCGGTCAGGAAGTAGAAGCGCGCGTTATTAAAGTAGACAAAGTCGAGAGACGGATCGGACTTTCCATCAAGGCGGCGAACTACTCAGAGGAAGAGCTGCGCAAGGAATCGGAGGCTTTCGATACCCTGCGCCCGGGCGAAGACATGGTCGGCCTGGAGAAAGCCTTTGCCGCAGCCGAGGAAGATTACCGGCCGGGCGAAGGACGGAAGAAGGAAGAAACCAAGCGCAAGTAGCTGATGACAGCTTTGCGGTACTCTCCGCCGACGCTCGTTCTTCTTCAGCTGCTCATTTCCGCGTTTCTCGCCATTCTCTTTCTCCAGTCCGCGATCGATAAAGTAATTGACCGCAGCGGAAACCTTCAGTGGCTGAGCGGTCATTTCGCCAAGAGTCCTTTGCGCGGCATTGTCCCATTGCTGCTCACTTTGATTACGATTCTGGAAATGGCCGCCGGCATTCTCGCGGCGCTCGGCTGCATCATGCTGTTATTGCGCCATAACTCATTTCTCAGCTTCTACGGAGCGATCGCAGCTGCCATTTCCATTCTCGCGCTCTTCTTCGGCCAACGCATGGCAAAGGACTACGCCGGAGCGTCCACGCTCGTCCCTTATTTTCTGCTGGCTCTAGTTGGTATTTACGTCCTCGCCCTGTAATTGAAGACGAGCGCCGGGCTGCTCATGTATCGGCGGCGGAACAAAGAACTCGAAGTTCTACTCGTTCATCCCGGAGGTCCCTTCTTTGCGCGCAAAGACGCCGGCGCATGGACGATCCCGAAAGGTGAAGCGGCGGCGGAAGAAGACCTGCAGTGCCGCGCCCGCATCGAGTTCGAAGAAGAACTTGGCCTTGTTCCATCAGGAGACTACATCGAGCTCGGCTCGATTAAGCAAAAAGGCGGAAAGGTTGTTTACGCCTGGGCAGTAGAAGGTGATCTGCCGGAGAATTTCGAGCTAGTTTCGAACACTTTCACGCTCGAATGGCCACCGCGATCGGGGGGGACGCGGGAATGTCCTGAAGTCGATTGCGCCGAGTTCTTTTCTATTCCGGTAGCGAGAGAAAAGATGAACCCCGCTCAGGTTCCATTTCTAGACCTTCTCTCGGAGCTAATTGGCCGAAGTGAGTAAAGCCCTGCTCTTGTTCGCGCCCGGCGCCGGTGCCCCTTCATCGCACCCGTGGATGCAGCAGTGGGTGGCCCGGCTTCTGCAACTTGGCCGTGTCGAGCTCTTTGACTACGACTACTCCAAGCTAAGCCGAAGGCGTCCAGACCCATTGCCGCAGCTGGTTGCAGCGCACCGTCGAGCACTTGCCGCCTTTCGCCGCGAAGGAGAAGCGGTCATTCTCGTCGGGAAGAGCATGGGCGGACGCATCGGCTGCCATGTTTCTCTGGAAGAGGAAGTGAACGCTCTTATCTGCTTCGGCTATCCGCTCTGTGGCGGTGGCGATCACGCGAAGTTGCGCGACAAAGTGCTGCGCGAGTTAACTACGCCGGTCCTTTTCATTCAAGGAACACGCGATCCGCTTTGCCCGCTCACATTGCTCGAGCAGACCCGTAAAGACATGAAAGCGCCCAATTACCTGCACACCGTGGGAGGCGGCAACCATTCCTTGTTAGTAGGAAAACGCCAGCTTGCGCTCATGGGTCAGATTCAGGACGACATTGATCGCGCAATTACCCGCGCGATCGACGAGTTCATGGTCGCCACAGTCTCTGGGTAGCGCACTAGAACTGGGCGCTACCCGGTGTGCGGGCGAAGGGGATGACGTCGCGGATGTTCGAGACGCCGGTGACGAACATGAGCATACGCTCGAAACCGAGGCCGAAGCCGGAGTGTGGAACGGAGCCGTAGCGCCGGAGATCGAGATACCATTTGTAGTCAATGGCATCCATCCCGTGGTGTTTCAGGTTCGCTTCGAGCTGCGTCAGTCTCTCTTCGCGTTGACTGCCTCCGACGATCTCGCCGATCCCGGGCACAAGCAGGTCCATCGCGGCAACCGTCTTGCCGTCATCGTTCAACCGCATGTAGAACGGCTTGATCTCCTTCGGGTAGTCAAAAATGGTAACCGGCGACTTAAAGTGCTGTTCGGTCAACCAACGCTCGTGCTCCGATTGGAGGTTGAGCCCATACTGCACCGGAAATTCAAAGTTCACTCCGCTCCTGCTCAGAAGCTCGATCGCTTCCGTATAGTTAATACGCTGGAACGGACGCTGAAGAACAAAATCGAGCCGCGCGAGTAGTTCTCTGTCGACGAACCTGGCGAAGAGCTGAAGATCCTCGTCACACTCTTCTCGAATTGTTTCAATGAGGTGCTTCACGATTTCTTCGGCCAAATCCATGTTGCCTGTTAGATCGCAGAAGGCCATTTCCGGCTCGACCATCCAGAACTCACTGGCGTGCCGAGAAGTATTCGAGTTCTCGGCCCGGAAGGTCGGACCGAAAGTGTAAACTTTGGAGAAGGCGCAGGCGAAAGCTTCGGCCTCGAGCTGGCCGCTGACCGTAAGGAAGGTCGAGCGCCCGAAGAAATCCTTCGTGTTGTCCTTTTCCCCACCCGGCCGAGGTGGAGGAGTATTTGGATCGAGGGTCGTAACCCGGAATAGTTCACCGGCGCCCTCGCAATCACTTCCCGTGATAATGGGCGTGTGGACATAGATGAAACCACGGTCCTGGAAAAACCGGTGAATGGCGAACGCCAGCCGGCTCCGAACGCGAAAGATCGCGCCAAACAAGTTCGAGCGCGGGCGAAGATGAGCAATCTCGCGCAAAAATTCTAGGCTGTGTCCTTTCTTCTGAAGTGGATAACTTTCGTCGGATAGCCCGATAATCTCGATAGCTTCGGCCACGATTTCCCAGCTTTGGCCTTTACCTTGTGACGGCACCAGCTCACCTCTTACTCGGATAGATGAACCGGTCGCGAGACGCTGGACTTCCGCATAGTTGGGCAGTGAGCTGCGGGCGATAATCTGAAGGTTGCGCAGGCACGATCCATCATTCAGCTCAATAAAGGAGAAGTCTTTGGAGTCGCGACGCGTGCGCAGCCAGCCCTGCACTTGAACAGCCGGGCTTGGCGAAGTGCTTTGTAGCGCTTGCCTGATCGAAATGGCGGACATCGTGCTCATCGTGGAGCTAGAGATTCCTCGACTTCGCTCGGAATGACAAGGGGAGCGCTCGGAATGAGCAAGGGGGGCTGTGCTCTGGAGGCGGAGTCGTGGCCAGTGGTGCTCGGAACGACAAAGAGATTAGCTCAGCGGCAACCAGTTGCCCGGCGCGGGCAAAGGCTTGGCGCCGTTGAGTGAGAGGTAGGTGTATTCCTGGAGCAGCCGCTCGTAATCGGCCAATAGCTTCATGGCATCGTTCGGTTTCAAACGGTCGCTCTTGATGGAAGCATCGACCTGCGACTTAAGGAGTCGCATTAGCTCCACTTTGTTCCATTGCGTCATGGCGAGAACTTCGCCGATGGTGCTGCCTTCTATAACCTCTTCGATGTACCACCCCGACTCTTCGTCAGGATCGAGGAAGACGTGCACTTCAGTAACTCTTCCGAATAAGTTATGGAGGTCGCCCATGATGTCCTGGTAGGCGCCAACCATGAAGACTCCGAGGTAATACATCTCGCCGGCACTGATGCGATGCAGCGGAAGAGTATCGCGCACATCCTGAAGATCGATAAACTTGGAGACCTTGCCGTCTGAGTCGCAGGTAATATCGACGATGGTGCCGTTGCGCTCAGGCGCTTCCGTCAGCCGGTGGATAGGCATGATGGGAAATAGCTGACCGAGCGCCCAGTGGTCGAGTAACGATTGGAAGACGGAGAAGTTACAGATGTATTGGTCGCCGAGCGTAGTCTCGAGCTCCTTAACTTCATCAGGCACAAAGCGCAGCCCGCGATGCATCCCGACTATCTGCGCCGCCAGTTGCCAGTAGAGGCTATCTATCTTCGCCTTGGACTCGAGATCGAGCAGGCCCAGGTCGAAGGTCTGCTGTGACTCTTCTTTGATCTGCTGAATGTCGTGCAAACTCTCAAGACGGTTCCCGCGCTTCAGGCGCTGTTTCACCTCGAGAATATCGTGAACCAGTTTGTGGTCTTTCTCTGTAGCTGCGACCTTCGTCTTGCCCGCGGCTTTCTCGATGGAGCTAAAAGCTTCCACGACGAGCACAGAGTGATGCGCGACGATGGCGCGCCCGCCTTCACTAACGATGGCCGGATGCGGGACGCCTTCCGAGTCGCACACGTCCATGATGTTCCAAACGACGTCGTTGGCGTATTCCTGGAGTGAGTAATTCGTAGAGCTATCGAAAGTAGAACGCGAGCCATCGTAATCGACGCCGAGCCCGCCGCCGACATCGAGGTAGCCTAGCTCATGGCCGAGTTTAGCTATCTTGGAATAGTAGCGCGCAGCTTCGCGCACAGCGCGTTTGATAGTCGAGATATCAGGCACCTGCGAACCGACGTGAAAATGAACCAGTTTCAAACAATGAGACAATCCCTGGCTCTTCAGCATCTCGCTGGCGGTGATGAGACCTACGGTATCGAGACCGAACTTGGCGTTCTCGCCGCCGCTGGTGGTCCACTTACCGGCGCCTTTACTATTAAGCCGGACGCGAATGCCAATGATAGGTTCAACCCCGACTTCCTTTGAAGCTCGGATGGTCTGCTCCAGTTCCTCCAGCTTCTCGACGACGATGACGACGGGCTTGCCGAGCTTTCGCCCCAGCAGCGCGATGCGGACGAAAGCCGCGTCCTTGTAGCCGTTGCAGATAATAAGGCTCTCAGGATCCTTGTGCATGGCCAGAGCGGCGACGAGCTCTGGCTTACTCCCAGCCTCGAGCCCGAAATGATATGGCACACCGGCCTCCACGATTTCTTCGATGACTTCGCGCAGTTGGTTGACTTTGATGGGAAAGACGCCGCGATAGCTATTGCGGTAATTGAATTCGCGCATGGCAGTGTCGAAGGCGTGGTTGACGGATTCGACGCGATGACGCAGCAGATCCTGAAAGCGAATGACGAGCGGAAAGCCGAGACCGCGAGAGCGGGCCTCATTCACCACGTCGAGGATGGTGATAGCGCCGCCATTTTCCTTGAGGGGGCGAGCGACGACATTGCCGCTGGGATTAATGGAAAAATAACCGCTCCCCCAGCCTTCGACGTTATAAGTCGCGTTTGCCGCCTCGATGTCCCAATCGCTTTTCGTCATGGTGTGAGCGGCTGCTTCAACGGGTGAAATGGACAATTCTTTATCGCAGCCAACATGCAAGAACGATTGGAGAAAATGTCGCCGCGGGAGCACGCGCGTGTCGTGCCGAGCTCATGCGAGGAACCTCGTCCGTCGCGTGAATTGTGGCAGTTGTCGTGAGGCCAGCTTGTTTTTCCCGCGCCTATCGGTACCGTCGTTCAGTGAACAAAACGGTGATTGAGGTGCATGTGCGCGCGGTGTTGCCGACAAGTGGCGGCTGCGCGGTGTTCATCGGGAATACGGAGAAGGTTTTCATCATTTACGTGGACCAGACGGTGGGGAGCGCGATCACGATGTTCATGCGCGAGCTGTCGAAGGAGCGGCCGCTAACGCACGATTTGATGGCGCATTTGATGACGGCGGTGGGTGCGCACGTAGAACGGGTGATTATCAATGACCTGAAGAATGCGACCTATTATGCGCGGATGATTATTGCGGCGGAGAACGAGCTTCAGCAGAAGAAAATCATCGAGCTGGATGCGCGGCCGAGTGATTGCATCGCGATGGCGACACAGCAGAAGGCGCCGATTTATGTGAGCCAGGAAGTGTGGGACGAGGTGGAAGACATGAGCGACGTCTTGCGCAAGATGGAAGAGGAAGGACTGAAGCCGGAGATCGATCCGGAAGGGGAAGCGACGGAGGAGTAGCAAAAGGGTCGCTCCGCCTGGCAGCCGGGTCGAATCAACAAATCTCATTCCCAGCCGTATCAGACGGCGAGGAACGTCGCGACTGTCCGAATGCGCTTGAGCTTCGGAGAGGTCCCTCGCTTCGCTCGGGATGACAGGCAGCTAGCCGAGCAGCGCGCCGTAGCGTTCGCGCGCGAGACGGGCGGAACGTTCCAGGATTTCCGATGGCGTGTCCAGAGGGAGGATTTCGTTGACCAGGTCACGGCATTCCGCGCGCGAGAGACCGCGGATGGCTGACTTCACGCGCGGCACGAGCGCGGGGCTGACGCTGAGCTCATCAACGCCGAGCCCCAGCAGGAGCGGCGTGAGCTCGATGTCCGCCGCCATTTCCCCGCAAACGCCGAACCAGATGGCATGTTTGCGCGCCGCTTCACCGACCATGTTAATGAGGCGCAGCACCGCGGGATGCGACGGCTCGTAAAGGTGCGCGATGCGTTCGTTCACCCGATCAACTGCGATGGTGTATTGAATCAAATCGTTGGTGCCGATGCTGAAGAAGTCGACGTGCTGAGCGATGGCGTCTGAGCAGATGGCGGCGGCGGGAATCTCAATCATGGCGCCGATCTGCATGTCGGAGGCAAAGGGAACACCCGCCGCGGTGAGTTCCTTTCTGCATTCCTCCAGCATTGCCAGCGCGCGCCGCAGCTCCGCCGTTCCCGAAATCATCGGGAACATGAGCTTGACGTTACCTACGGCACTGGCCCGCAGGATGGCGCGCAATTGCGGTTTGAAAACCTCCGCGTGCTCGAGACAAAAACGAATGGCGCGCCAGCCGAGGAACGGATTCAACTCATCACTCACATCAATCCCGCCGGCGATTTTATCTCCGCCGAGATCGAAGGTGCGGATGATGAGCGGATGAGGGTTCACGCGTTCCGCGACGCAGCGATAGGTCTCGTATTGCTCGTCCTCGCCCGGAAGCGAATCGCGGTCGAGATACAAAAATTCCGTGCGGTATAATCCGATTCCTTCCGCACCATTGGCCGCGACGCTGTCGATGTCATCCGGCAGCTCGATGTTCGCCGAGAGAACAATGTGTTCGCCGTCGCGCGTGGTGGAGGATTCGTCGCGCAATTCATCCAGCTGGCGCGACATCCTCGTCTGGCGCAATTCGACTTCCCCGTAGTACGCCAGCGTTTCGGGTGACGGATTAATAATGAGGCGGCCGCTGTAACCATCGAGGAGCGCGAGCTCGCCCGTCTCCAGTTTCTCCGTCACATCGTGCAGGCCCACCGCTGCGGGAATCGTGAGCGAACGCGCCATGATGGCGGTGTGCGAAGTGCGGCTGCCCAGATCGGTCGCGATGCCGAGCACACGGTGGCGATCCATCGAAGCTGCGTCTGACGGCGTGAGATTGTGCGCCACGAGAATATGCGCTTCGCCGTGCAGCGGCATGGTTCGCGGCGCTTTACCCTGGAGATTGCGGATGACACGGCGCATCACATCCTGGATGTCGAGCGCGCGTTCACGTAAGTAGGGGTCGTCGATCCGGCCGAGAGTTTCGGCATAACGCGCAGCCACGTCGTGGAAAATCGCTTCGACGTTGACCTGCTCCGTCTCCAGTTTGCGCAGCACTTCGTCGATGAGCGTCCGATCCTCGACCACGAGCAGGTGCGCATCGAAAATCCCGGCATCCTTCGTGCCGATCGCTTCGGCGATTTTCTGCTGCATCTCGAGAATCTGGATGCGCGTCTGCACCAGCGCGGTTTCAAAGCGCGAGATCTCGCCCGCAATTTCGGACGAGTCGATGCGATACCGCTCGATCTCCTCCAGCTCGTCGCGCATCACCTGGAGCGTGCCGCGTGCGATTCCCGGCGACACGCCGATGCCCTGGAAACGGATTTCGCCGGTGGCTTGGTCGACGTGCACGCCGGAGATTAGCGCGAATGTCAACGAAAAGGAACAGCCGAGCGCGTGGCGATTAAGCTAGTCCTCGTTAAACCGCGCCTGCACCAGCTCCTCGATTTCCTCCATCGCCTTCTCCGCGTCCGGCCCTTCGCAGCGCACGTGCAACTTCGATCCCTGGCCCGCGGCCAGCATCATCAGCCCCATGATGCTTTTGCCATTCACCTCTTCGTTGTCCTTCTTCACCCACACATCGCAGCGAAACCGGCTCGCCACTTTCACGAAATGCGCCGCCGGCCGCGCGTGCATCCCCAGCCGGTTAACGATGGTGATCTCCTTCTCAACCTTCTGCGGCCTGGCTTCAGCGCCGGTCTTTCGATTAAGCAATCCCATCCGGGTCTTTCCGTTCCATCAAATTGAGCAGCTTTGTGTTGAATTCCAACGCGGCATTGCTGCCGAGCGACTTGAGCTTTTGATCCATCGCCGCGACTTCAATCAACCGCGCGAGATCACGGCCAGGCCGCACCGGAATGGTGACATGCGGCACTTTGATTCCAAGAATCTCGTACCACTCACGATCGAGCCCGGTGCGATCGAATTCCTCCATCTCGCTCCAATCCTTCAGCGTCACCACCATATCGAGTCGCTTCTCCACTCGGATCGCGCCGATTCCAAATACGGAGGCGACATTGATGATGCCAATGCCGCGCACTTCCATGTGATAACGCGTTAGCTCAGGCGCGGTCGCTATCAGCTCGCGCGCCTCCAGCGAAGTGATGCGAGTCACATCGTCCGCCACCAGGCTGTAACCGCGTTCGATCAATTGCAAAACGGACTCGCTTTTGCCGATGCCGCTTTCGCCGCGGATGAGCACGCCGATGCCCAGAATGTCCACCATGCTGCCGAACTCCGTCACCGTCGGCGAAAAATCCATCTCCAGCGCGATCGTGGCCGCGTTGATGAATTTCATAGTGATCATCGGCGTGCGGAAAATCGCGATCTTCTCCTCCTCCGCCACCGCCATCATGCGATCGTCCAGATGCGAGCCCCGCGAGATGACGACGCAAGGAATCTTCTGCTCGCAAAGCGCGCGGAATCGCCGCACCCGCACCGCCGGCGAAAGGCTCTTGAGATAAGTGTTCTCCGCCGCGCCCAACACTTGGACGCGTTTCTCCGCGAAGTAGCTAAAGAATCCACTCAGCGCCAGTCCCGGTCGATTGATGGTCGGTTCGCGAATCTTGCGATGGAATCCAACCGGCGCTCCTTCGAGCCGCATCGCCAGCTTCTCACCATGCCCCGTGAAAAAGCTTTCCACCGTTACCACCGGCACGCTTTTGCGCTGCTCGCTGGCGGAAGAAATGGTTTGCGCAGTGGCGGCGGTCTCCGGCATCGCATCAACGTTTACTCGGTCGCGCAGCGAATTTCCACACCAGCGGCGAATTATTCCTTTGAGCAAAAGGCCGCTCGCAATCGCGGTTGATCCGCGCATTTTTTACTGATGCGAATCGTTAATCTTCGGCGCATCAATCAATGCTCCGCCATCATCGCGTTGCTGACGGCCACGCGCGCATTAGCCGTCCCTGCCGCGCCGGGCACTCCCACCGTATCTCCGCAAGCTAGTGCCACCGCACCATCCACCCCGGCCGCCACGCCATCCAAAGCGGTGGAGAATTCCGTCGTGAAAATCTTCGCCACGCTGCGGTCGCCCGATCCGAGCAAGCCGTGGACGAAACGCGAGCCGGCAGAGATCACCGCCAGCGGCGCCATCATCAGCGGCAATCGCATTCTGACTAACGCGCACGTGGTGCAATACGCGAGTGAAGTGCAGATTCAGGCGAACCAGGCGGGCGATAAATTGCCCGCGACAGTGGAGGCGATCGGCGCTGGCATCGATCTGGCCGTGCTGAAGCTCGACGACCCGAAGTTCTTCGACACCCATCCGGCGTTGCCGTTGCGCAAGACGCTGCCTGACTCAAAGGAACCGGTCATGGTTTATGGCTACCCTACCGGTGGCACGAGCTTGTCCATCACAAAAGGCATTATCTCGCGCATCGAGTTCACCGGCTACAGCATGTCGACTCCAGGTCTGCGTATTCAGATCGACGCCGCGATTAACCCTGGAAATAGCGGCGGCCCAGCAGTGGTTAATGACGAAGTAGTCGGCTTGGCTTTTAGTCATCTGCAAAGCGCGCAAAACATCGGCTACATCATTCCCTCCGAAGAAATCGAGTTATTCCTGAGCGACATCGCGGACGGCCGCTACGATGGCAAACCTACCATCTATGACGATCTCCAGACGCTGGAGAACCCGGCCTTGCGCTCATTGCTTCACCTGCCCGAATCGCTCCATGGGATGATTGTCCATCGTCCTTTTAGCTCCGCGACCGACTACCCAATCAAAGAATGGGATGTGATTACAAAAATCGGCGACGTGCCAGTGGATGACGAAGGCATGATCAAGATCGGAGATAATCTTCGGGTGCGATTTTCCTACGCGATTCAGAAACTCGGCAGCAAGAATAGTGTGCCGCTAACCGTTTTTCGTGATGGCAAAGAGCTAAAGGTCAACGAACCGTTACTGAGAGAGCGTCCGCTTGTCCTACCGGAGCTAAAGGGTAGCTACCCATCTTACTTCATCTATGGGTCTATGGTCTTCTCCGAAGCTACTACCGACCTGCTTGCGCTCGCCCAGCGCAACCGCGAAACCACCGCGCTACTTGGCGCTCTGACTTACTTCGGCAGTCCGCTCATCAGTCGGGTCGGAGATAAGCCGGCATTTCCCGGTGAACGCCTGGTCGTCATTCCAGCGCCTTTCTTCCCTCATCGCCTGGTTAAAGGATATGGCAATCCGACCTGGCAGGTCGTCAAGACGGTGAACCATAAGCCGATCAAAAATCTGGCGCACATGGTCGAAGTCCTGCGCGATTTGAAAGATGAGTTCGTCTCCTTCGAATTCGACGCGCGGGTTGGAGGCGAGACCCTTGTTTTCCCACGAGTCGAGATGCTCAGCGCCACGGAGAACATTCTTAACGACAGCGGCATTCGCTCTCAAGCCTCGCCGGACCTACTCAAGGTCTGGAACGCGAAAGCTCAATAAGGGCGAGCCGGCGCCGCTGAAGCGCGCGCGATCAGCGCGATGGGTAGCCCAACCAGAAAGGCGTGACTCACCATTTCGATGATGAAGTTGGACAAATGGAACGGCCCGTGACGCGCGGCGGAAACTGGAATGACGACATAGTTCATGACCAGGTAAGCGAGAACGCCAAAGACCAATCCGAAAACGATGGGCCGTTTGGTCAACACAGGCCACTTACGACCAAGCAGGTAGTAAACGGCCGCTATGCACGCTGCGATAACGAAATGCAGTAAGACGCCGAGTAGATAAGTTGCGACACCGCCGCTGAAGGCCTGCCGGCCAAGTAGTCCCGAAGCAACTCCCTGGAAAATACGCAGCTGCTTGATGCCGCGAATAACCCCGTAGAAGATAACCGCAAATAGCCCGTCCCCCAGCGCGGCGGCGAGCCCGCCGAACACAATCGTAGGGAACGCACGTGGCCGAAGGTCGCTCATTCGATTCGGTTCTATGGTTGGTCCTGGCCAAACACTATGTCCAGTTGCGCAAAAACAAACAGCCCAGATTCATCCAACCCGCCTCGTCCTTGTGAAGTAGGCGCGGAAATGGGAACATGATGTGTGATGCAGAACGGCGCCACGTTGCGGAATCCCAGCCAGCCGCTCCTGACGCGACGCCGGCGCTACTCCATTCTCAACTTTGAAATGGTGCGCCTGGACCGCGATTCACCCGAGCCTCTCTACGAGCAGCTCTATCGCCAGATTCGCGAAGAACTTGAATCCGGTACTTTCATAGCGGGCGCAGCGCGCGTGCCATCATCACGTGCCCTCGCTGCTACTCTGGGCGTCTCGAGAATGACGGTAAACCTCGCCTTCTCGAAGTTAGTAGCCGAAGGATATTTTCACTCTCGCGCCCGCTCCGGTCTCTTTGTCGCCCACCATTTGCCGGCCACATTTCTCAAGGCGCCCTCTGCCAACGAAAGTACGCCTGCTAAATACTCGCCGCGGCTCGCGCGCCGCATCGGCCAAATGACAGATTCTCGCACTGGAGCGGAACTCGACATCGGGGTAGGTGGTCCGCCGAGTGTCACCTTTCGTCCGGGATTGCCGGCGGTAGATGAGTTTCCCATTGCCGCGTGGGAGCGATTGCGCGCGCAAGTGCTCGCCGATAAAGGCGCCCATCTTCTCCGTTACGCGTCCCCGCGTGGTGAGGTGGAACTACGCAAGGCAGTCGCCACTTACTTGTGTGACTTTCGCGGCGCACGTTGTCACGCCGATCAGGTTATCGTCGTCGGAGCGATGCAGCAGGCTATGCTGGCCTGCGCCCTGGCGTTGATCGATCCTGATGATCCAGCCTGGATGGAGGATCCCGGTTTCCATCAGGCCCGCAACGTCCTCGCCTTTGCCGGCGCTCGCATCATTCCGCGGCCGATAGATAACGAAGGACTGGTCGTCGATCACTCCGCAAGGCGCGGTTTTCCGAAACTGATTTTCGTCACTCCCTCCCACCAGTTTCCCCTCGGCATCACCATGACTTTGCAGCGGCGCAAAGCTCTTATCGATTATGCTCACGCCAACGATAGCTACATTTTCGAAGACGACTACAACTCCGAGTTTCGCTTTGATGGACCACCGCTTCCCTGCCTTCAGGGTTTGGATGATTCAGGCCGCGTCATCTATGCCGGGACGATGAGTAAAATTCTCTATCCATCTCTTCGCCTCGGCTTTCTCGTAGCTCCCGAGCCACTGGTGGAAACGCTGATCAAGGTTCGAAGCGTGATGGACCAACACTCACCCTCTATCGACCAGGCCACGCTCGCCCGCTTCATCACCGAAGGCTTCTTTCTTAGTCACGTCAAGCGTATCCGCGAAGTCTATGCGCGCCGACGCGAGTTTTTTGTCGCCGAGTTTAGGAAGCTGCTCGGCCGCTTCCTCAACCTTGAAGTCACTCCCGCTGGTCTCCATTTCGTGGCCTGGTTGCGCCGGAAGGAAGACTTTGCCTCCTTCATGCGCGCGCGGGAGATCACGGGCATCCGCCCGCCGCCGCTTTCATTCTTCTGTATCAAGGCTGAACTTCCGCCAGCATTCGTCTTTGGTTTCGCCGCGTGGCCGCAGGCGCAGATTCGAGAAACCCTCGCCAAACTGGCGGCTGCCTTCGAGCAGGAACGCTCAAAGGGCGGACTACCAAGGCGACCGTCTTAGCTCCTACTCGATCAGGGCATCTCTGGCCTGGTATCTATCGAGCATCTGGACTAACCAGTCCCATCCGACTGGCCATTGTCATGGCCATCACCTTCGACGCACCTTCGCACTCGGCCATGAGTGTGAAAAACGTCGGCTTCATCGTCTTCAACGATCTGGCTACGGCCGAGCTAAGTAGCGCGGCCGAAGCTTTCGCCGCAACTCATCTTCCTACTAACTTCGGTGGGGAATGTCATTGCTACAAGGTGGTCACGATCGGGCTTACGACCGAACCATGCTTCAGTTACGCCGGTATTCTCGTTAAACCGGACACTGATTTCGCTAATGCACCTGAACTGGACACACTTGTCGTCTGTGGCGGCGAGGCGATTCGCGCGCCTACTCTGTGCAAAAAGGTAGCCCGGTGGCTGAATTATCGCGCGCCGACGACGAGACGCATTGCCACCCCCGGCACCGGCA
>DAIRIE010000017.1:21101-22372 GCA_036809705.1 Chthoniobacterales bacterium | reverse complement strand
GGCTGAAGGATAAGTTCGGGATGCCGTGGCAGATCGTGCCGGGCAAGGTGTGGGATTGGCTGCGGGACGACGATCCCGCGCGGGTGCAGCGGGTCACGGCCGCGGTCTGGCAGATGGAGAAGCTCGACCTGGCCGAGCTGGAACGCGCGGCTGGATAAGCCGAGCTATTTCGCGTCGCTGAGGAATTTCTCGGCAACACCGGCCGCTCTACATGTCTGCTACTCAGACGCTATCATCCGAGCGAATCCCGCCGCCGCGGAGTCGACTGCCTGTGCACCCGCCGCTCGTTTTCCTCTTCGCGCTCCTTTATGGTGCGGCGTTTGTCGTCTTCGAGCGCTGCTCGTTGATCCAGCGCTTGACGCGTTCCTGCAGCAGATCGAGCGGCATTGCTCCGCCGTCTAGAATTTCGTCGTGGAATGCTTTGAGATCGAACTTCGGGCCGAGCTGGGCCTTGGCTTCATCGCGTAGTTTACGAATCGTTAGCTGGCCCATCTTGTAAGCGAGCGCCTGGCCCGGCCAGGCGATATAACGGTCGGTCTCGGTCTGGGCGAGCACGTCGTTGGCGTGCATGTATTCGATGACCTTCTCGCGGCTCCAGTTCTTGTCATGAATGCCGGTATCGACCACCAGCCGGACCGCGCGAAATAGTTCTGAACTGAGACGGCCATAGTCAGATACAGGGTCTTTGTAGAACCCGATCTCCTTGCCTAGTTCCTCCGAATAAAGCGCCCAACCCTCGGCATAGGCGGAGTAAAAGCCGTGGAGGCGGAACTTCGGCAGATCAGGCAACGTCTGCGCGATGCTGATCTGCATGTGATGACCCGGAACGCCTTCGTGGTAGGCGGTGGCTTCGTCATCCACCAGCGTGCGCTTGGTCGGGTCCGCTACAGCTACGACCACACGGCCGGGTCGCTTGCCATCGGGTGTGCCGGCGACGTAGTGGGTCGCCTCCGCTTTGGCAAAGTCCGGGATCGGCTCAACCGTGACCGGCGCCTTTGGCAACAGCCCAAACAACTCCGGAAGTTTCGGCTGCATTTGGTCGATGTATTTCCTGAAGTCGTCAACGATCTGTTGTTCGCTCGTCGGCTTCCACTTCGAATCGTTGTTGATCGCCTCCCGGAAGCTGGCGAGATCCTTCTTACCTTGCGCCTGGGCCAGCTTCGTCATCTCACTGGTGATGCGCTCCACTTCCTTCAGCCCGATCTCGTGTACTTCTGCGGGCGTGATCTCCATCGTAGTCATCATCTTCACCGCTTCCGCATAGCGCCGCT
>DAIRIE010000017.1:0-21091 GCA_036809705.1 Chthoniobacterales bacterium | reverse complement strand
GCTTCAGGTTCTCTCGTGCAGCGTGGAGCTTGTCGGCAACTTCTTTGCGTGAGCTGCCGTAAAAGGTGCGCCGCTTGCCGTCCGGCAGGGTTTCAACCGAGATTTCGGGGCGTCCTTTGCTGGCGTAATCGGTCCGCAGAAACTCGGCGAACTTCCGGTAGGCAGGTAAGACATCCTCATTGATTGCCTTCTTCATCTCGTCGGTCAGGCGCTTCTTGTCCGCGTCCGAAAAATCCGCGGGAAACTTCCCCGCGGGTAGCATGAATGGGTTGGCCGCGATAACGCCGTCGCATTGTCCGGGCAACTTCTCGAGCACGAGCGTGGGCGGCATTAGCCCGTCCTTCTCGCCCTGCCGCATTACCTCGGTCGTTTGATCGAGCACGCGCGGGATTTGGTGCAGCCGGGAAATGTAATCCTGGTAGTGCGGCACGGAATCGAAGGGGACAGCGAGTGGAAGATCGGCCAGCCGCGTATGAACACCATTCTGCTGGTTCACGGGCATCTCGTAATTCTTCAGGCTGTAGTTCACGTCGTCCCGCTCCAATTGCCGCTCCATCACGCGATGGCTGAGCAGATCCTTGTCGTTCATCCCATCGGTCGGGATCTCTTTCAGTCGCTTGAGGAAATCATCACCTTCCGCGTGCTGGCGCGCGATCTCCTCGAGCGAATACTGTCCCAGGAGCGCGTTATAACGGTAGTCGCCATAAGAGGTGGCCCGCTCGGGCGAGTTCTTCAGGCCCGCCTGATAAAACTCTTCGAACAACGCGTTCTGCTTCGCCACTCGATCGGTCACAGGCGCCATCTGCGCGAGGGTGGGGCATGCCAGCGCGAGGAGAAACAGAAAACAAATGTGGCGCATACGCCAGAAGCTAGCAGAGCGCGTCCGCGACCGCACGGATTTAGCCACAGACGAACGCGGATTCGCACAAATCCGGACGAATTCAGATATTCTGTGTAGCTACGGTGAGATCGCGCCGGTGAGGCCGTCAACTTGGACTTTGGTGGCCGTTTTTGCGCGGGGTTTGATGAATTCGACAGCGAAGTAGGAGTGGTCCTTGCCATGGCGGAGCTCGCACTTGTTGATCTGAGAACCGGGGAACCGCTTGAGCACGAGGTGTTGCGCTTCGGCTTTGGTGATCTTGCCCGCCTTCAGGCGGGCGTTTTCGCGCGGGGTTCCTGCCGCAAACGAAACTGAAGGCGAGGCGCAAAGAAGGATGAGGAGGGCCAAGTAGGTGAGAGATCGTTTCATAGGTGAAGATTAACGACGCCTGGCGAATTTGGAAAGAATCGTCGCGGCCGCGGCTCCTGATTGTTGCAGAAACCGTGATGGTTGCTCTCCTGCGCCCGCGAAGTGGCCCCACCGGCAAGACGATCGGTGTGGTGAAGTCGCTTTCTGCAATTGCGACCCACAGGACTGAATTTTGGAAGCCAGAAAGCCAGCAGATAATTAGAAGTCAAACTAAAACGGGGAAGCTACCGGTGTTCCATTCCTTCTCCTGGATTGGGGCGGGTTTTACTTGCCGTTTCCGTCGTTCGGCAGATAGCACCGCTATCAAATGCGAGGACTTCGCTGGATCAGTATTGCGGTTCTAAGCTCGCTCTCTGCTGCCCTCGTTTTGTTTGCGCTCGAGGGGTGCGGAAAGCTGGATAGCTCTCATCAAGCCGGAAAGCTGGCGCCTTGCCGGCTGCCGGGGATCGATGAGGAACTGCTTTGCGGTAAGCTCGCGGTTTTTGAGAACCGGCAGAGCCGCACCGGCCGCACGATCGACTTGAATGTGGTGGTACTTCCCGCACTTGAACCTAACGAGAAGCAGGAGCCGTTATTTGATCTCGCGGGCGGGCCCGGGGCGGCTTCGACGGATGGCGCGTTCTTCTATGCGAAGGAAGGGAAGGAGTATCGGCGTCATCGCGATGTGGTTCTGATCGATCAACGAGGCACCGGCAAATCGAATGGGCTGAAACCTGAGCCGCATAAGAAAACGCCGCAGGATTATCTCACGGAGATGTATCCGGTCGATTACGTGAAACGCTTGCGGCGAAGGCTCGCGCCTCGCGCCGATCTCACGCAATACACCACCTCCATTGCGATGGATGACCTGGATGATGTGCGAAGCTGGCTAGGCTACGAGCGGATCAATCTTTTCGGCCTCTCCTACGGCACGCGGGCGGCGCTGGTTTATCTGCGGCAGCATCCGGACCGGGTGCGCACGGTCACGCTCATGGGTGTCGCGCCGACTGATCTGAAAATGCCGCTTTACCACGCGCAAGCCGCGGCCCGGGCCATGGATTTGTTGCTCAGAGATTGTGAGGGCGATACGGAATGTCATCAGGCGTTCCCGCAAATTCGCCAGGATTGGGGAAATGTGCTGGCGCAACTCGGGCGCGAACCGGCGCGCGTTCAGTATTCGCCTCCGGACAAAAGCGCGCCGGTGACGGTGGAAATTCAGCGGGATGTCTTCGCCGAAAAAGTGCGCACGATGTTATACGGCGAGGACAAAGCGCGCCGCATTCCGTTCATGGTTCACCACGCCGCCGCCGGCGATTTCGCGCCGTTTCTACACGAGGCGATCGCGCCGTCTATTCCGGATTTCATTGCGGATGGAATGTATCTCTCGGTCACCTGCGCGGAAGATGTCCCGTTCATTAATCAGGCCGAGGCGGCGAAATTGAATGCCGGAAATCCGTTTGGAAACTACCGCGTCTTTCAGCAGACGCGCGCCTGCGAACTATGGCCTCGCGGCAACATTCCGCCCGATTTTCAGCAGCCGGTTTCTTCGAATGTTCCGGTGCTGATTTTCTCCGGCTACATGGATCCGGTCACGCCGCCGGAGCGTGGGGATGAAGTCGCGAAGTATCTGCCGAATAGCAGACACGTCATCATTCCGCATGGCGGCCACGGCGCAGATGGGCTGACGCCGGCCGATTGTGTGGATCGGCTGATCATCGAATTTTTAAATCGCGGCGACGTGAAATCTCTCGACACAGGTTGCGTGGAGACAATGGCGCCGCCCCCGTTTGCGACGAAGTAGCTAACATCGGAGCCGCCCCTGCGCGTGGACGGCAACGTAATCGGGTCGCCGTTTACATCGCGAAGAAATGTAATTTGGGCGCGAGGAAACCAGGAAAAAGCCAAGCGCGACTTTCGGCGTTATCTCTGAGCTATCTTGAGTTAAGGAATGATCCGCTGAGTGCCGGCGCTTCGGGTGAAAGAGCTCTTTTGTCGCGGGGATGAAGCTGTGCGACAACAAAGAGAGTGAAGACGCTGGGCATCGTAGGTGGGATCGGACCGGAATCGACGATTGAATACTACCGCTTCATTCTCGATGGCTACCGCGCCCGCGTGCCGGACGGCAGCGCGCCTCACCTCATCATTGATAGCATCGACGTGAATCGTGGGATCGCCATGTTGGATGCGAATGATCGCGCCGGCCTGGCGGATTACATTTCGACTTCAGTGGACCGTTTGGTGCGGGCGGGAGCGGAGATAGCACTCATCGCCGCAAACACGCCCCATCTCGTCTTCGACGAAGTCCAGCGGCGCACACCAATTCCGATGCTCAGCATCGTGCAGGCGACCTGCGATCACGCGCTCGGTCTTGGCTTCAAACGCCTCGCCTTACTTGGCACCGGCTTCACCATGCGCGCGCAGTTTTATCCCGAAGTATTTCACCGCGCCGGCTTGGCATTGGTCACGCCAGGCGAAGCCGAGCAGGCATTCATTCACGAGAAATACATTGGCGAACTGCTCAAGAACAAGTTCCTGCCCGAAACTCGCACCGCTCTCACCAGCATCATCGGGCAAATGCGCAACGATGCGGGCATCCAAGCCGTCGTCCTCGCGGGCACCGAGCTACCGCTCCTCCTCCGCGCCGCCGCGCCGGAAGGTCTGCCGTTCCTCGACACAACGCTGATTCACGCCGGCGCAGCCGTGGACGCCATCCTTAGCTGAAACGCGACCGTGATTAGCACCGCAAGTGCCATCGTACTACACGCGAGGAATGAGGAACGGTAACGCGAGCGTTAGGCGATGAAGTAATTAATCCCGCCGACTACTTAGTCGCCGCGAAGTAGAGCTTGTGCTGCGCGAAATCAACAATGCCCCAACTTTGGCCGATAAAATCCAAACCGAGCAGTCCTCCGACTTTACCTCCTGTAGGTTGATAGATGCTCGTCGATCGCACGATGAGTCGCGTCCGCAGAGCGTCCACTCCTCCAATTTTGAAGCTCGCCGGATCAGCCCAGGAAACACCCGTCTCAACACCGGCGCTATCAGTCATACGCACGCCGGCAGAGCCGTATGTCTTGAGTTTCGCCTGCGCAGCTAATCGGCTATCTACTACACTTAGGTTAGCGCCAGTGTCGATGACCATTTTACTCGGCACGCCGTTGAGCGAAACGTCCACCAGCAATCCGAGACCGGAGAGCTGCAAGTTGGCTTCTGAAAATCCGGCGGCGATGAGCGCAGCAGAAAGTTGTGGCACTCTTCCCACCCCGGGAGGTTTGAGATACAGGCGATTATTGGACGGGTCGATGATAGCCGCACATCTCTGGAGAAAGCCCAGTCCAAGCAGACCATCGGCATCCGTGCGTCTCGCTTCGGCATCGTTAAGAGAGTCCGGAGCGCGAAATTCGCCCTGGAGATTGCGGCGACCGAGATGTCCGAAGGACGCGAAATTCACCGTCGTATTTGTGATCTGCACACTTCCCAAGACCAACGAATCCACTGTTCCCTCGGTTAAGTGCTCGATGTGTTTACCGGTGACACTAACGCCAAAGTCTTTAACTGGATGCGGTGCCACTTTCAAAAGCCCGGCGAAGGAATTCGTGAGGACGATGTTCCGGGAAGCGGCGCCCGTATCCAAAATCAGGCGCACAGCGCGTCCGTTCATTCGACCTTGGACGACGAATTCGTTAATGCCGGACTCTTTTAGTTCCACCGAGCCGTAACCATCTCGCTTGATAATGTCGAGGTTAACAGGCGCCCGCGCTTGCACCAGAGAGCCAGCAAAGCAGAGGTAAGCTACGCAAACAGATGTGCGCAGCATCCAGCGCAGCTGCAACGGTGGCATCTTGTTCATATTGCATATTTCTGAAAAAGTGCTGGGATGAAGCAAGAGCAAAATGTTGGAAGTTAATCTTGTTGCCCGTCCCGTACTGGCGACAACTAACGAGCTGCGCGTGCGGCAGTGTTCTCCAAGCCCGAGCTTGCGTATCTATGCAATGTGCGTTCTTCCATCAGGATCCGGCCGGGCTGCGTTTTCGCGATGCGCGTGAGAAGATACGCGACTAGAATCAGGTCGGATGCGCGCAACCGTTGATCACTCCGGCGTACCGGTTCACCCGCCGCTGTTCTTTCTCTCGGCCTTTCTGCTTGGCGCGTTGATTGATGATCGCGTCTGGCGGCTGGTCATCTTCCGAGACGATCATTGGCGATGGTTTGGAGTGATCCCTTTCTTCGCAGGTATCGCGCTCGTCGCCACCGGACGTCAAGCAATGATCAAGCATGGGACGAACGTCAACCCGACTCAGCCAACAACGGTGATAGTGGAGACCGGCCCGTTCCGCTTCACGCGCAACCCACTCTATCTCGGACTTACCTTGCTTTACGTCGGTCTCTCGCTTCTCGTGAATACCTGGTGGAGCCTGCTGCTCCTTGTTCCGGTATGGTTAGTCATGCACTTTCTGGTCGTCCGCCGCGAAGAGGCTTATCTCAAAGAGAAGTTCGATGAGAGTTACATCACCTATCTGCGCAAGGTGCGTCGTTACATTAAACTGCCAGGCTCGCCGGCTAAACGTCTCAGTCTGCAATGTTTGCGAAGTAAGGATTGCAGCAATCTAACGAGCCACGGAAAAAGCTCGCCTCAGAGTTGCCATCTGGCCTAAACTCAATCTTATGCGCGTAATTGCCATTCTTTGCAGCTTCCTTGCCGGCACGGGTAGCATTGCGGCCGAGCAGTCGTTAGCTATTCGCCCCGCGCTCTTAGGCCAGGGTCCCAAATCGCTGATCAATGTTCTTAATAGCGAACGATTACTTAAACATGGGCAGAAGGATGGCGCAGTCAATTTTACCTTCTTTGTCGGCCGCTGGGGCTATGCCGGAAGCGTTTTGACCTTCGAAGGAACACCTAACTCTGACGTACTTAGCCAGGAGCTGATCGATGCGGTGCCCCGGGCAAAATTTATTCCCGCTGTCTACCATGGCGAAACCGTGAGCGCCCTCGTCAATGGCACCCTGGTCTTCGCCGTCTCGCCGGATGGAAAGCCGCATCTACGGATCTTCCTCAATCAGGATCGCGAACGTCTTGCCCGCGGTGAGGACTTCATTGCACCGCAGTTGCTCTTTCCCATGAATAGAACGTTCAAATGGTTCGATTTCGGCAAGTATCGCATCAGGTCCGGGATGGTGGCGGCGAAGATCAACGTGAACGAAAGTGGAAAACTGCTTGGGGTGGAGATAGTTCGCGAGACTCCCCCGGACGCGGGCTTTGGTAACTCCGTCTTAAGCCGCATTCATGACGCAGATCTCTCTCCGCCCTTCTTCAACAGGCACCCGGTAACAGCATCGACTATCTGGATGATCCCATTTCGTGCCAGCGGCCTGAAACATTGGGCGGAGCATTAACCGGCGTGACGCGCTTGTATTGCTGGATGATAGAAGCCGACCAGGAGTCTATTCTTAATTCGGGACATCAGCGCGCGAGCTATGCGCTAATGCTTTGGCTCGTCCGCGATCCGCAACACGATTTTACCGCGCGTGTGATGAGTGGCAGCCTCTTGCTGTGCCACGATTGCTTCGCTTAAGGGTAGGATTGTAGCGACGACTGGCTTTATTTTTCCAGCCTCGATAAGCTGCGCGATCTCGCTTAGATCATCCGCATCTGGATGAACAGAGATGGCAACGCCGCGGATGCCGCGCTTCGCCAGCTCCGCTTCATCGGGGCGCGCGACTAACGACATGATGATCCCGCCTTTCTTTACCACCGCGTAGGAGCGAGCGAGTGTATCCTTGCCGATGGGATCGAGAACAGCGTCGACGTTGTTGGCGGCCTGCTCGAACTTCGTCGAAGTATAGTCGATCGCGACATCGGCCCCGAGTTGTTTCAGCAGGTTCTGGTTGGCGGTCGAGGCTGTGGCGATGACGTGCGCGCCGCGCGCCTTCGCGATTTACAAAGCGAAGCTGCCGACGCCACCCGAGCCGCCGTGGATAAGAATTGTTTGCCCGGTGTGGAGCTGCGCCACATCAACTAATGCCTGCCAGGCCGTTAGGGCTCCCATCGGCACCGCGGCGGCTTGGGCAAAGCTGAGCGATCTGGGCTTCGCCGCTACTTCGCCTTCGGAAACCGTGACGTATTCGGCCCAGCCTCCACCGAAAGTAGGATAGCCGTAAACTGCGTCACCAACCTTGAGCTTTGTGATATTCGCGCCCGTTTTCTCCACGATACCGGAGATGTCGTAACCGGGAATCAGCGGCAAATGTGTTCCGAACTCGCGCGCATATTTTCCGCTCAGTGTCAGCGGATCGGCGGGATTAACGCTGTTGGCAATGACGCGCACCAGCGCCTGCTTATCGTTTGGTTCGGGTCGCGGCAACTCCTCCACCTTCAGCACCTCAGGTTCGCCATACTCGTGAGCGACGACGGCTCTCATCACAGACCTCTCCCCTGCCTGGGCGGCGCAACTGAATACCAGAATAGATAAGACTAAGTTTCGCTGCGTTAGTGACATGGTTGTAGGTCGAATGTGGTAATACTACCGCGGCAATCGCTGACGCAATTTAAGAAATGGCCGTTCGATTGCGAGGAAGAGCGCCAGGCCGCCGATGTAGATGCAGGCAACGATGGCATGCCAAAGTAAATCGCCAGAATGGCGAAGTACGAGGGCATGATGCGGAAAGCTCTGCGGACGAGAAACCGACCTACCTTGATACTCTGATCACGTGCCAGGTAGCCAAGTAGCTGGCCGCCGATTAAATAGCCACTTAGAACGAAGAAGAGATCAACGCCAATCCAGCCGAACCGGTCCTATCTACCTGGCAGGGTGAAGCCGAAAATGCCGGCGTGGTAAATGACTACGACAATAATGGCGAGCGCGCGGAGCAGATCCAGGGCAGGCTGACGCGCGCGATGAGCAAAGCGGGGATCGATCGCGCTTTCCGTCGCAGCATCGTGCACGGCCGGAAAAATATCAGGTCCGGTGTGGCAATGGAATGGCGAGGGCGGATGCGGGCATGACCAGCACGGCCGCTCAGCCCACCCTAAGCTATCCTGTGACTATTGGTGGACTCTAGGGGCCGTTGCCGGAGGCGGCATCGGCAGCGTGGGCAAGCTGCGTCATGAAATTGAAGAAGGCCTGGCTTTGACCCATGAACAAACCGGAGCTGGCAAGGAAGTTCAAGGCTGCCAAGGCGCCAGCTTGTTGCTTCGATGATGGCCGAATGACCGAGCAATCCGGCAGGCTCTCACTGATGAAATCGCACGGCTCCGGCATGATGAGGTTCTTTTGCCGTAGTTCGTCGCCGTTGAACTTCTCCATGTTAGGAAAAGTAAGGTCGTCGACGGTGACAGCTGGTGCATTACCGGCCTTGTCGTGCCAGATGGCGAAGTGGTTTACTTCAGCGCCACCAATGCCGAACATGATCTTGAGGACGGTGCGATCGGTCACGAGCTGACCCAGGGCCGAGTAAAGACTGGAGCCGCCTTGTTCGATCGTCGGGAAATGGAACGCGGCCGTATTAGCGATAGCCTGGATTTGTTTCGAACCAGCTGGGAAATCGTGAAAGGGAATCGATGGACGATTAACGATGCGAATGAATTGCGGGAAGGTGTCGCCGAAGTCCGGGTTCTCGTGGCTGCGGTAACGAATCCACCAGCTGGTATCGACCGTGAGACGTCTTAAGTTAGTCAAGCGACCGACCTGTCTTGCGCCGGTAGCCTGGCTGCTGGGTAGCGTGCGGAAGGCGTCGAGATTGACTGGTGTCCCGCCCACGGCCGACAGGTAGGCGTTCAGAAAAGCGGCATGGCTAGCTTCATCATCGGTGTTGTCGATGATGTATTGGTTCATGTCCTCATCGAGCACGGCTAGCGCTTCGGCATAGGCAGGGTTATTGACCGCCAGCTCGGTGTATTGTTGCCAGAAATCGGTCTCGATGATTTCGGCGGCGGCGGCAAAACGCAGAATAGCGATGTCGCCACTATCCGGGTGGCCGAGGGCAGAGGTAGTTTGCGCGGCGGCGCGACGCGCGCCCGTGAGCATGCCGGCCACGGGAGTGAGAAGCGCCGCGCCAACTCCGAGACTGCGGATGAAAGAGCGCCGTGCGAGTTGATGCGACGGCGAAAAGATGCTGTGACTACTCGCGATGTTTTGATCGACATCTGAGGCTGGGCGACCTGCGTTGTTCATAATTGTTACCTCGTGGGTTAATGATTGCTTTCGAGAGCACGATGATTGAGCCGAAACAAGCCGCCGGCGAGCCGGCATTAGTAACAGAGTTGTTACCTGGCTGTTACTTTTGAACTCCGCTGCTGAAGCAGATGAGTGAAGAATCAACCAGGATGAAGTGCGTCGCAGATTGAGTCAGGCTGAAGCGTTGATGGTCTGATGCCGGATGTCCTCCGCGGCCGCGGCGTAGACCGCATCCTCGGCGATATTGGTGGCGTGGTCGCCCACCCGCTCGAGATGACGGGCGATGAACATCAGGTTCAAGTAGCCACGAAGTTGCTCCGGGTCGCGCGCCATCTGTTCGATGAGCTGACTACCTACTTGCGCGTTCAATTTGTCCAGAACATCATCGCGCGGGACGACAGCGCGGGCAGCTTGTTCGTCTTCGCGAACGTAGGCATCGACACTGTCGCGGAACATGGCCATGGCATGCTCCTGCATCGGCGCAATGAGAAGCACTTCGGGCAATGCCGGGTGCTTGTTTAGCTTGCGGGCATTGCGCGCGATGTTCGTGGCCTGGTCAGCCATCCGCTCCAGATTCGAGCTGAGCTTCATGGCGGAGACAACGCGGCGCAGATCGGACGCGACCGGCTGGAAGCGCAACAAGATCTCGACGCCATCCTTGTCGATGTGTTTCTCCAGCTCATCGATGCTCTCGTCGTCCGCGATGGCGAGCGCGCAAAGCTCATCATTGCGTTCCATCAAACCTTTGAGCGCGCGCTCCAGACTGCGTTGCGTCTGGCTCGCCATCATCATCACGTTATCGCGCAAAGTTTCGAGCGCGTGCTCGAAGCTGCCGAGCGTGTGTTTCGTCTCCTCGATCATTCGCGAACCTACAATGCGCCAGGTCGCGCCATGCATTCAAACGCCGAAGTGTTACGTTTCAGTGACACCCGCCCGAAGCGGCGGAAGTATTAAGCGAAAAAATGAAGAAACTCGTTTACCTCATCCGCCACGGTGAGGCCGATTGGCCTGACTGGACCAAACCGGACGATGAGCGGCCGCTCACGAAAAAGGGCAAAGCGGAAGTGAAACGCGTGGCGAAATTCCTCAGGCGCGCCGGCGCGGAACCGCTGCTTATTTTCGCCAGTCCTCTGGCACGCGCGAAGCAAACCGCAAAAATCATCGCGAACGAGCTGTGTCTCGAGCTCGGGATCGAGGAATCGCTCGGCAAAGGGTTCGATGCCGCGAAATTCAAGCGCGTCGTCGACGAGCACGATGTGAAGGAAATGATGCTGGTCGGCCACGAGCCGGATTTCACGAGCCTCATTCACGCACTTACCGGAGGCAATGTCGCCCTCTCTAAATGTGGCCTCGCATTAATTGAACTCGAGGATTCTGGCGCGAAGGGAACGCTGCGCTGGCTTTTTCCACCGCGCCTGGCCAAGCGCAGCTGAGCTAAAGCAACTGTTCGGCCAGCGAAGGCTTCTCCTTTCGGCCCCAATTGCCGAGCCATTCCCGAACGTGCGCGCCAAAATCGCGCGGACGTTCGGCAAAGAAATGTTCTGCCAGATCAAGCGCCTTGCACCGCAAATCCTCTTCGCTCGTCTCGACTACACCCCCCAGCTCCTCGGCCTGTCTTTGCCACGTTGCTTTTCCCGCGCCGGTAAGCAGCCTGGCCCGGAGAAAGCTCAGGTCATGCGCATGGCCCAACAAAGTGCCCATCACATCCAGCTCATGACAAAGATTCTTCAGCACGACGGGATTGACCGGCTGCACAATGCGCAACTGATTAGCAGAGCATCTTCGCCCGGCTGCGCAGCTCGTGGAAACATTCCGCCGTCCTCCTCGCTTGCACGTGAGCAAGCGTCCGGCGCGCCCGTTTGTAACTACGCTGCACCAAACGGCCGCACTCTTCAGAGCCAAACCCAGACAAAGGCCAGCGCTCCACCGCCGCATGCGACTTCTCTAAAAGCGGGACTACTTCTCTTTGCCATTCGGTAAATGCCGCAATGAAGCTCTGAAGCTCCATCATCAGCATCGCCTCAACTTCCTGGTAGCGCCCGCCGAGACGTTCGAGCTCTCGCACGGTTTGCAACCGCACCTCCGCATCCCGGATTTCGGAAATAAACCGGCCCGCCTTCCGCAGCGCGCAATTTTGTTCGCGGAAGAACGCGGCATCCAATCTCGTGCACGCCAGTCGCAAGGCGGCTCGCGCTCTCTTCAAACATTTGCGCGTCTCATGCACCGGAGTGCTTCCGGATGTGTCGGCGCCATCGGCGATGGCCAGCGCCTGTTCGATCTGTTTGCGGCAAATACGTTGCAGGTTTCCGCTGAGCGATTGGCCGTGTCGTAATTCGTAGCTCATCTATTCCCTGGCCAGTCTCACGTTACTATAACGTTTTTTCCCAGTCACTTCACGCCCAAACCATGGCGGTGGTTTGAAATTGCGGCAGCTCGCCTCGTTCGCAAACTCCCCTTCGGCCACGATGATCCCATCATTACTCCCGCGATAAAGGTCGATTTCAACCACGTGATTTCGCCAGCGCATCTCATAGCGCGTCTTGCGCAGACGTCGGACCGCAATTGTAATATAATCAAGCGGCCAAAGCGCCTGATGGACGGATTGTGGATATACTCGCAAATCACGCCGCATCTGCCAGGTATCAATCAAATCGCCCGCGATGTAGAGCGTCTCGTAATCGTGCTCGCGCAGGAAATCGAGCAGCTCGTCCGCGGCAGTGGGCCTGGTGCTCTCGTTTGCGCCTTCCGCTCCCGCGCGATCTGGTTGCATCGCAGGCGAATCGCCCATAGCTCAAGTAATCTGCTAACGACTCTCTGGTTCATAGTTTGCTCCGAAGCCTAAAACAGCGATGTGTCGATTACGTCACGGCGACGTCACATTCCGGTGAAGTTTCCCGCGCTCCCGCGACCGGCGCTCTAGAGCAGATAAGTCTGAATGGACGCAGCCGCATTCACCAATGGCCACAGCGCCATCGCCGCCAAAATCGCGAATATCAACAGCTCAAGGATCAGAAACCGGCTGTGTTCGCCACGCAGGTACCGTTGACTGATTGATCGAAACGAGGGATGCCGACGATACCACACCGACCCGTTCGAGATCGGGCGAAGAACAGTTCTGACGTAAGGAGCTGTCATACGAGCATGAGGCAATCACGCTCGCACTCGCGTGTCATGTGAACACGGCGTGACATTCGCGTGACAGTGAGATGGCGCCGGGGCTGCGGGCGATTTCGTTAACGCTGCATCAGACCGTGAAGGCGTTTTTCAAATGGCGAATGTCTTCGGCCTCGGCTGCATAAACGGCATCCTCACCGATGTTCTTGGCGTGATCGCCGACGCGTTCGAGATAGCGCGCGATGAAGAGCAGGTGCAGATAATCTTCGATCCCGTCTGGATTCTTGCTCATGCTGCCGGTGAGATCCCTGGCGATGTGGCGGTTCATTTCATCGATTTCACGGTCGCGCGGGCGCAGCGTTCGGGCGAGGGCGACGTCGGCGTCAGCGTAGGCTCGCACGCTGTCACGGAATAATGTGATCGTCTCGACAAACATCGGCCCGAGCGCGATGGCATCGTCGAGCCCCGGTCCCATGGCAAGAGTGCGGGCGCGCTCCGCGATCTTGACCGCCTGGTCTGCGATGCGCTCGAGATTGCTGCTCACTTTCATCGCGGAAACGACCTGCCGCAGGTCTGACGCCACCGGCTGGTAACGCAGCAAAATATTGATCCCATCAGCGTCGACCTTCTTTTCCAAGGCGTCGATCTCTTCTTCGTCCGCGATAGTGACCGCGCACATATTAGCGTCGCGATCGAGCAAACAACGCATGGCGTTTTGCAGGTTACGATCAGTCAGGCTGGCCATCATTAAAACGTCGGCCCGGAGCGAATCGAGCGCGGCGTCGAACTCCTGCAGGATGTGTCGCGGCAAAAGCATCTCCTCTTAGCCGAAGCGGCCGGTGATGTAATCCTCGGTTTTCTTCTCTTTGGGGTTGCTGAAGAGCCGCTCGGTTTGGTCGAACTCGATCAGCTGGCCCATGTAGAAGAAGGCAGTGCGATCGGAGCAACGTCCGGCCTGTTGCATATTGTGCGTGACGATGATGATGGTGTAGTCGACGCAGAGCTCCCGGATGAGCTCTTCGATTTTCATCGTCGCGAGCGGATCGAGCGCGGAGGCTGGCTCATCCATTAACACGACTTCGGGCTCGACTGCGATGGCGCGTGCGATGCAGAGGCGCTGTTGCTGCCCGCCAGAAAGGCTCATCCCCGGTTTGCCCAGGTCGTCCTTCACTTCATCCCAAAGCGCTGACATGCGCAGCGATTTTTCCAGGCGTTCATTCAGGATTTGGCGTTTGCGCACGCCGTTGAGCCGTAGGCCGACCAGCACGTTGTCGGCGATGGACATGGTCGGGAATGGATTGGATTTCTGGAAGATCATCCCAATGCGTCGCCGGATGATGGTGGGATCAACGCCGGGACCATACAGATTTTCGCCGTCGAACAGGACTTCACCTTCGATGCGGGTGCGAGGCACCAGCTCGTGCATCCGGTTCAAGCAACGGAGAAAGGTCGATTTGCCACAGCCGCTCGGACCGATGATGGCGGTCACCATTCTTTCGGGAATGTCGATGGTCACATTCTTGATGGCCTGCTTCTCGCCGTACCAAAGCGAGAGCTGCTTGATCTTGAATGCAGGAGCTGCTTGCGGCAGCAGCGTTTCGGGCGGCTCCGGGATCCGACTTTGAGAGATGCGCGGAGCAGAATCCATTGTCGTGTTCGGGAGGGAGGCGGGATTAATCATAAGATAGGGACAGCGCGATCGCGCGTGAGAAAACGCACCAGCGCGTTGAGCACGAAGATCATCGTGACGAGCACGAGCGCGCCAGCCCAGGCCTGCCGATGCCAGTCATCGTAGGGCGAGATGGCATAGGTGAAAATTTGCAGCGGCAGGGCGGCAATGGGCTCGTGGAGGTTGTGGTTCCAAAAGCGATTGCCGAACGCGGTGAAGAGGAGAGGCGCAGTCTCGCCCGCCACTCTAGCGAGCGCGAGCAGGATGCCCGTGACGATGCCTTTCAAAGCGGTCTTCATCACGATGTGGACAATCGTTTTCCAGCGGCTGATGCCGAGGGCTAGGGCCGCTTCGCGATAGCCGCCCGGCACGAGCAAGAGCACTTCCTCGGTCGTGCGCATGATGAGTGGAATCATCATTAAACCGAGGGCGAGTCCGCCAGCCAGAGCGGAAAAGCTTTTGAAACGGAGGACCACCAGTCCGTAAACGACCACGCCCCAGATGATCGACGGCACGCCATTGAGCACGTCGGCGACGAAGCGCAGCAGTGAGTTCGTGCGCGCGCCACCGTATTCTGCGAGATACACGCCGCCCAGCACACCGACCGGGACGCCGATCAGGGCAGCGAGGCCGAGTAACTCGCCCGAGCCGACAATGGCATTGACCATCCCGCCCCCTACTTCACCGACTGGCTTCGGCAGATTCGTGAAGAAAGCCCAGTTGATCGAGCCGATGCCACTGACGACGAGATGGTAAAAGACAAGAGCGAGTGGCGCGACCACCACCAGAGCAGCCACTGATGACGCAGTCGATGCCGCGCCGCTCTTGATCTTGCGCCAGGTATGTTGATCGCCGCGCATGTCACTGCACGACACGCGTGCTCATCGCATTGTTCGTCGTCTTGAGTAGCAGCTGTGCCAGCAGGTTTGCCAGAATGGTAATCCCAAACAGGACCAGCCCGATTTCGAAAAGCGCTTGCAGGTAGATGTCTGTCGTAGCTTCGGTGAACTCGTTGGCAATGACGCTGGCTAGGGTGTAGCCGGGCGCGAAGAGGGAGGCCCGGATTTGTGGCGTGTTTCCGATCACCATGGTGACGGCCATTGTCTCTCCGAGCGCGCGCCCCAGGCCAAGAATTGCCGCGCCGAACAAGCCGTTTTTAGCATAGCTCAGGACCGCGATGCGCGTCACTTCCCAGCGCGTGGCGCCGAGCGCGTAGGCGGCTTCGCGTTGCAGGTTAGGCACGCTGCGAAGTATCTCGCGCGAAACCGATGTAATGATCGGCAGGATCATGATGGCGATGATGATTCCGCCAGCGAGCATGCTTGTGCCATAGACGGGCCCACTAAAGAACGGCGTCCAGCCAAGTGTTTCTTTTAAGAAAGGAAACGGATAGCTACGCAGCCAGGGGATCATGACGAAGATGCCCCACAATCCCAGAATGACGCTCGGAATGACGGCTAACATTTCAATAAGTGAAACGAGCGGCTGCCGAATCCAGAGCGGGGCGAGCTCTGTCAGATAGATCGCAGTGGCGATGCTTAGCGGCACCGCGATAATCAATGCGATGAGCGACGAAACGGCCGTGCCGTAGATGAATGGGAGCGCGCCGAACTGCTCGGCCACGGGATCCCAGGTCGAGGTGGTGAGGAAATGAAAACCGAACTTGGTCATGGCGAGATGCGAGCCACGCGCGAGCTGCCAGCCAACGAGAAGCACGAGCGCGACCACGGCCAGCGCCATGGCGAGAGTAAGGTACTTGAAGAGCCTATCGCCGAAGCGCGATGGCGGCTTCATGTGCGCCGCCGCGGACGTGCGCTGCGCCAAGGGCATCGATGGGCTGACGGCAATCGGCATCGCGATCTACTTCCCCTCGCCGTTACATTTTGATCTCGTCGACGCGTTTCAAAACCCGATCACGCAACGTGTCCGGCAGCGGCGCGTAATCGAGCTGCTTCGCTATGTCTTCGCCCTTCGTCAAAGCCCATTTCAAGAACTCAACCAGCTTCTTCCCTTTGGCCGGATCTTTCTGCTGCTCATAAACCAGCAGCCAGGTCGCGCCCGCTATCGGATAGGAATCTTTGCCGGGTGCATTGGTGATAGAAAAACGGAAGTCATCTGGTATCTGCGCGGTAGCCATTGCGGCCGTGATCGACTCCAACGACGCTTTCACGAAATTACCTTCCGCATTCTTTACGTCGGCATACGGCATCTTGTTCTGGATGGCATAAATCAATTCCACATATCCAAGCGCGCCTTGCGTCTGCTTAATCTGACCAGCCACGCCTTCGTTGCCCTTGCCGCCAATTCCGGTAGGCCAGTTGACCGAAGTATTCGTTCCAACCTTCTGTTTCCATTCCGAACTAACCTTGCTCAGGTAGTCGGTCCATATGTAAGTAGTGCCGCTGCCATCGGAGCGATGCACCACGATGATTTCCTCATCGGGCAGCTTCACGCCGGGATTGGTGGCCGCTATCTTGGGATCGTTCCATTTTTTGATGTTGCCCAAAAAGATTACGGCAATGGTATCGGCATCAAATTTCAAAGCAGGATTGCCCGGCAGGTTATAGGCAACAACATCGGCGCCCGCGACGGTAGGAATGTGCAATAGCTTTCCTGGCGCCTTGGCCAGGTTATCATCACTCATCGGCCCGTCGGACGCGCCGAAATCTACTGTCTGCGCCGTGATTTGCTTCTGGCCGCCGCCCGAGCCAATCGACTGGTAGTTAAAACGGACGGAAGGATCGACCCTGGCGTACTCATCGAACCACTTGGAGTAAATGGGATAGGGGAATGTAGCGCCCGCGCCATTGATGGTCATTTGCGCCGAAGCACCAGTGGCGGTGACTATAAACAGTGCGGCTGAAAGGAAAGAGAGTTTCATATAAAAAAGAAGACCAGTTAAAAGATTACCTGCATCCGCAGCAGGATTTCGTTGAATTGATCGTCGCCAAGCTGCGGATGCGCCTGGCGGAAATCTGA
Source organism: Chthoniobacterales bacterium (assembly GCA_036809705.1). GTDB lineage: Bacteria > Verrucomicrobiota > Verrucomicrobiia > Chthoniobacterales > UBA10450 > AV69. The sequence goes on along the minus strand of DAIRIE010000017.1, from coordinate 3,927 downwards.
CCAGGTGTGCACGTAGTCGGCCATCACCTTCACGTTATCGCCGTGGATATAGTAGTTGAGACCGCCGGTGACTGATTCAATGCCATCGTTGCCGAGCTGGCCCGGATTAAGATGCTCCCATTTAACAACAGCCTGAAGCTTCTTGGGCACGATGAAGTATCCGCCCAGCACATAGCATCCATTGGCTTCGAAGTCAGTGAACGCGCCATCGCGTGAACGCACCTTTTCGTCGAGATACTCACCGATTAAGTCGAATGGACCTATCTTGAGCGACGCATCGAAGCTATAGGCGTGCCGCTCATCCGGGCCAGGCAAACTGTAGGACGTAAGCGAGCCATCAGTGTTCACTTTAAGGTTGAGCGCAGGGGAGATGTTCGTGCCGGTCTCGTCGCGGCTGAAGAGATAGTCGGCGCCGAGCTTAAAGCTGGAATCCTGGCCCAGCACTTTGCCTTTCCACGGGAGTAGCTCAAGGCGCGTGACATACATGTATTCGTTGTTGTCGTTGGTATTCACATTGCGGCCGTTGCCGTTGAAGATGCCGGCGTAGTAAGTGACGAGATCCTTTTGATCAGCAAATACATCGGTCAGCGGCTTGCCCCAGATCATCACGCCAACCTGTCGCTCAGGTGTGAGCGCGCCGGTAGGAAGGCTGCGCTCGATGGTGTAAAGCTGCGTGTCGGGTGTGAGCTGTTCCAACCCGAAAGGCGCCTTCCACTGGCCGACTTTGATGTTGGCCTCGGGGATGGCGTGCCAGTTGATGAAAATGTCGGTGCCGGAGAACTCGGTGCGGGTGGAGTTGCTAACCGTAGCCGTTTTGCCGGTGGCGAGATCGACGCTTTTCAGCGCAGTTATTGCGGCATCGCTCTGCTCGAAATCGCCCTCGATCTTGAAATCGAACTGCTCGGCAAAATCGCCGGTCAGGCTGATGCGGGCGCGGCGCAGACGAAAGCGGTCCTTCAAAGCAGTCGCTCCGAAGCGACCTTCAAAGGCCGAAACGTCGCCGGTCTCATAGTTGGCTTGAACAAATCCGCCGAGGGTCAGTTTGATCTCCGGCCCGGCAGCATGCACATCCACAGGAGATGGTGGCGGCGCGGTGAAAACAGCTTTGTTCTCATTGCCGGCGACTGCCTTTTGCTCCGGCTGCGCCATGATCGGTGCGAACGGCTCGCGCCTTTGTTTCAGGGCGCGCAATTCCGTTTCCAGCTCGGCGTTGCGCTGCTGCAATTGACGCACGGCGGCTTCCAGCTTTTGCAGGCGCTGCGATTCTGACGCATCGGCAGGAGCAGCGGCGTGCGACTGCGCTGGAATGACGAGAAGGAGCGCGAGGGGTAATATGAAAAAGAGTGCGGGTTTAAACATTGGTTCTCCGTTGTGGGTTAAGGCGCCGCTGGAGCGACGCCGAGAAACTGAATGAGCTTTGTTACAGCCGCGTGGCGGCTTGGTTACAATCGCGTGAACTATGAGCGAGCGATCGGGAGCTGAACTTCGATGGTTGTGCCTTTGTCCAACTCGCTTTCGGCGCGAACTTCGCCGCCGTGCAACTCCGCGATATGTTTCACGATGGATAACCCCAACCCGGTGCTGCCCAGCGCGCGGCTGCGAGCTTTGTCCGCGCGATAGAAGCGTTCGAAAATGCGCGGCAGATCCGCTGGCGCAATGCCGGGACCTTCATCTGCGACTGCGAGCACGATCTGTTCGCCGCGCGCAGAAGCACTGATGATGATCTGGCCGCGCTCGGGCGAGTAGTTGACGGCGTTATCGAGCAGGTTGTGCATGACCTGCTCCAGCCGGAATTCGTCCGCAGAAACCGGCGGCAGATTCTCTTGCACCTGAAGGTTCAGCCGAAGAGATTTGTGCGCGAGCCGTTTGTTCCAGTCGCGGGCGACATGCTGGAGAAACGCGATCAGATCCAATGGCCCGAGCTGCAATCTCGCCTCGTTCGCTTCTAACCGGGCAAGCGTGAGCAAATCCTCCACCACTCGGTTAAGCCGGTCGGAGTGCCGCTTCATTGTCGTGAAAATGTGGTCGGCTTCTTCGCGGCTGAGGTTCCCGTCATCCAGCAGCATCTCGAGATTGCCGCGGAAAATCGACAGGGGCGTGCGCAATTCGTGCGAAACATTGGCCACGAAATCGCGCCGTATTTGGTCGGTTTGTTTCAGTTGCGAGATGTCGTGAAAAATCGCGATGGCACCGGTGAGTTGCCCGGTTTCGTTTTTCATCGGCACCGAGGCGAGATGGAATGTCTTGTCCGAGCGCGTTAGTTCGACTGTGCGCGCCGTTTGTTCATCGAATACGGCGCGAAGATTCTCGGCGATATCCGCGTCGCGCGTGAGCTCCAGCAGTCGCTCGCCCGGTGCGACCGCGCGTCCGGCAAATAACTGTTCGAAAGCCGGATTGCAAAACCGAACGCGCTGTTCGGCATCGACGACGATGATGGCGTCTGTGAGCGCGGCAAAAATGCCGCGGCTTTCGCTGGTCGCTTGCGACAGCTGCTGCTCGAGCGCGCGCTCGCGCGTGAGCAAATCCTCCAATGCCACACCGATGCGCCAGGCGTGATGGTTTGCGCTAACGAGAACTGTTTTGGGCTGCTCGCCGCGGGCGATCTGCTTAACCAGCTGCTCCAGTTCCTGCCAGGGCGCGATCCATCGGCGACGAAATAGCCAGCCGGCGAGTAATAGCACGGCCCCGCCGACAATGATCCACCAGAGCATCAGCGTTCGCGCAAACGGTAGCCGAAACCGCGGATAGTCTCGATAGCGTCGCCGGCTTTGCCCAATTTTTCGCGCAGCCGGCGCACGTGGGTATCAACCGTGCGGGTATCGATTACGTTGTCGTAGCCCCAGACGTCTGTGAGCAATCGGTCGCGCTCCTGCACACGGCCGCGGCGTTGCACCAGCGTGCGGAGTAACTTGAACTCGAGGCTCGTTAGGTGGACCGGTTTGCCATTGACATGAACCTGGTGGCGCACGCCATCAATGGTGATCGGGCCGGCGACGAAGGACTGCGTTTTATCGGGAGCTTCGCCCCGGCGGAGAACGGCCCGGGCGCGCAAGACGACCTCGCGCGGTGAGAAAGGTTTGGTTACGTAATCGTCCGCGCCGAGTTCAAGGCCGACGATGCGATCTACTTCCTCGGCGCGCGCGGTCAGCATGAGCACAGGAATATGGCTGGTAAGGGAATCGCTCTTGAGAATCTTGCACACTTCGAGTCCCGGCATCTTGGGCAACATCAGGTCGAGAATGACAAGCGCGGGCAAGTCCTCGCGCGCGCGACGCAACCCCTCGGCGCCATCAGCGGCCGTCGTCACTTTGAATCCGCCGGCCCGGGTAAAGGCGCGGGTGAGCATTTCCACGACGTCCTCTTCGTCCTCGATGATGAGCACGGGTTTGTTCGAGGCCGGAGGCACGGCCTAATATCGAGCTTAGGCGGAGCCCGTTGGCAAGCTTTGCGGATTGAGGCCCCGCCATGACGGACCTACCAAGGCTGGGGCGGTTGCGAACTTACGAGATGGCGCTGGGCACGCTTTCAGGCTTGGGACCGGCCTTCTCGGCCAGAGCCTGAGTGAATTCCTGGAGGCTGGAGACGATTTGCGGCGCCTTGGTCAGGACGGTGGTGGCGAGTTTCTCGGCGTAATCAGGCCTGCGCTGTGACATTTCGGAAAGGGCCATCATGACGGCGAGGGCATTGTTGATGGAATGCTTCACTTCGCTGAATTTTGCTTGCAGCTGGGTGATCTCGCTGCGGGAGATGCTGGCGTCGTCAGTCATGGCGTTCCGATTTAAGTAGAGAAAAGCAAGCCTTGTGCTTGACTGGTAGGTTCTACATCCGTCGTCCTGGGAATGCCTGCGCAGATTATCAAAATCAGTGGTGCGCGCCAGCACAATCTCAAGAATCTCAATGTTGAGATTCCACGTGAGAAACTGGTGG
>DAIRIE010000016.1:6181-22460 GCA_036809705.1 Chthoniobacterales bacterium | reverse complement strand
CTATTCACCTCTCACCAATCACTATTCACCACTTCCTGTCACGGCGCGGTCATGAACTTCTGGCGCGCGCGCAACTCGGGATACCTCGGAAAAAATACCTCCACCGTGTAGACACGACCTGACTGTAGCTCGCGCGTGGCAATCGTTTCATCATAGATGATTTGCTCGCGCGGATTGATGAGCAGGTTGCCGATTTCCTCGGCGAAAGCGCGATTCTCCGACCAACGCGTAAGGATTTCATCGTTGGCGTTGAGCAGGTGAATATCGATCCGCTGTGCCGTTGGAAAGTCGATTGATACAGGCGCGGCGCCGATGTTACTAAGAATCGCTTTGACGTGAAGCTGGCGCACTTCCGAGAGACGCACCGGTTCCACCGGCACCTGGATTTCGAGGAGCAGGCCGCGCAGACGCGGATCGTTGTACCTGGGCGGTTTCTTCGAGGCGCCGAAGGGATGCAGGATGCGGTCGAATACCGTATGCGGCGCGCTCGGCGATTGCGCGTGTAGCGGACGAGCGAAAGCGAGCAGGAGGATGGCGGCAGCCAATTTCATCTGGGCGTTTTTGAGCAAACGTGGCAAAAGGTGTCAAACCTTTATCCCATGATCCGCACCTTTGCACTCGCCTTCCTGCTCATACTTTTCACCGTCAGCGGAGTTTCAGCGAAGGCGAAGCACTGCACCGTGCGCATGCACGCGCAGGCCAACGCCAATGACGGCAGCGTTTTCGCCACTCCCGTGACCACACCGGTGAGCGGCAAGGCGATTTACATCGAAAAAATCCCGACCGTCTCTGAGCGCGACGTGGCGGCCTTCCGCGCTTACCACGCCAGCGATGGCAGCTTCGGCGCGCTGCTTCAGTTGAATGACCACGGCCGCCTTGCGCTGGAGACGTTAAGCATCGAGCATCGCGGCACGACCTTGCTGGTGCTGGTGAACGGCCGCGCCGTGAGCGAGTTAATGGTGGATCGCCAAGTCTCCGATGGGCAGCTCTACATCGCTTCCGGATTAGCGGCGGCCGACATTCAGTTGATGGAGAAAGATTGGCCCGTCATTGGTGCCCGCAAAGCTCGATGAGGCGCTCGCGCGTGGCGCTGGTCATCGCCGGGCTGGCGTGCGGCTGCGCCATTACACGAGGGCAAAGCAACGCCATCCAAATCACGCTTCCCACAGAAAACGATGCCCTGTTTCGCGGCGGCGGACCTGAGTTCTATCAATACATCGAGCGCGAGTTTCAGGGTGAGAAATCGAAGCCGTGGGAAGGCGGGCGCTACGGTTTTGTGCGCAATCCAGTACCGACTTCCGAGGGCATTATCTACTCGCGCTTCCATGAAGGTATCGATATCCGGCCACTACTCCGCGACGCCAAAGGTGAGCCGTTCGATGATGTGCGAGCTATCGCCGATGGCAAAGTCGTGCACGCCAATGCGGTAGCAGGCTACTCGAACTACGGACGGTATATTGTGATCGAGCACGTTTGGGATGGTTCGCCTTACTACTCGCTCTATGGACACTTGAGTGAGATTGGCGTCTCCGCAGGTGTAAGTGTGCGCCGCGGCGAACGCGTAGCTCGGATGGGACATACCGGTGAAGGATTAACCAGAGAACGCGCGCACGTGCACCTGGAACTGAATCTGATGCTCAACCACAATTTCGAAGGCTGGCATGACCACTACTTCGCGCACGATCCCAATCACAATGGCATCTATAACGGGATTAACCTTATCGGTATTGATATCGCGCGATTCCTGCTCGGACGGAAGAGGCAATCCGATCTGACGGTGCGACAGTTCCTGCGCGATGAAGAGACATTTTACAGGGTGAGAATTCCTGCTTCGCCGCACTTTGATTTAACGCAGTGGTATCCCTGGATGGTCAAGAACGTAGCTGTGGATGCGAAGTCGTGGGAAGTAAGCTTCGCGCGCTCCGGTGTTCCTTTAGCCATGGAAGCACGTGACGAAGGAGTGAGCGAACCGTCGTTAGCTTACATCAAGAAATCGGAGGTGGACTACGCGTTACTCACGCGCGGCGTAGTAGGAGGTCACGGCGAGCAGGCGCACCTGACGGAAAGCGGTGCGCGTTTGATGCGGTTGCTGACCTGGCCTGACTAAACGTTCATCCCAAGCGGAGCGGAGCGTACTCGAGGATTCCCCCACGTTACTGCCCCGCGTCCGCAACAGCGCTTAGCTCAGCACTGGTAAAGGCCGAGGGAAGCCAGCACGCTCCGATGCGAGCCATGCGGCGGATAGACCGCTCATTTCGTGACCCAAACGAAGTCTTGCCCCATGCATCGCGTCGCATTTCGTAATCAATCTCTTGATCGAACCGGGCCTCGTCCTCGCCGCCACGCGTGGCGAAATGGGCTCGCTCCGTGCACCGGCTAGCCTATCCGCCCTCCCTAACGAGTGATGGTTGCTTCGCTCTAGATCTCCTAATTCGTTCTGGCTGCTGATGCGCTCAAACATTTCTCCGTTCACCTGGCTCGGTCTGTTCATTTCCCTGTTCGGCTTCGTCGGGCTGCGCCTCACGTTTAACGGCTTGGGCGCGCCGCATTCGATTACCGCCGGTGTCTGGAAAAAAAACGCGGTGTGGATACTCGCGGCGTTACTGATCGTTTTGGTCCGGTACGGGGAACGCCTGCCGCTCAGTTCCATCCGGTTGGGCGTCGTCCCTTGGCGCAAATCGATTCGATACGGATGCACTCTCACCGGCCTTTGCGGTGTCACGGCATGGGTCGTGATCGTGTTTACCGGGTACGGGAGCGGCGCTGGCTCGGCCGAGTTCAACAAAAACCCGATTTGGTATGAGACGCTGATGGTGATCCTGGCCGGCGTAGTGGAGGAACTATTCTTCCGCGGTTACGCGATCGAACGGCTCGAATCCATAGGATGTGGCCGGGTTCTCGCCGGGGCAATCCCGCTGGCACTTTTTGCGGCAACGCATTGGACCGGCGGAATCCCGAGTATCATCATTGCCTTGGTGGTGGGGACGGTAATAACCCTGTTCTATCTCTGGCGACGCGACTTGCTGGCGAACATGATTGGCCACGGCCTGAGCGATTTTTTTAGGCTTGGTTTTGCCGCGCTTGTTTCGCTAACGCCGTGAGCGAGATTCGGGGACAACAGGATCAACACGAACATGGAAAGGTCGATACCTGCTACCTCGCCCTCGTAGCCTTCGGGCTGCTCTTCGATCATTTTGTTCTTTGGCCAATTTTCCTCCGCGGGTCACGGGCATCTCCATCGCAGGCAAGGGCGCGCTACTGGCCGATTTGGATGTGGCTGATGTGGACGCTAGTCGCCGTGCGGAACTGGATCCATTGGGGTCAGTGCTCACTATTGCAGTTTTCATTCACAGGAAGATTACCGACGTTGCCCGGGGCTTGCATCGACTCTCCGGACAATGCGCCAGGGTCTTTGAGTCAGGGTTGATTCAGAGACAGTTGGTGATAGTTCTGTCGATGGCCAAACTGTTATTCGTTTCGGTCGCTTTGTGCTACGGCGTTGCTGCTGCGAATGCTCAGATCGATCGCATCACCGGGCGGCCGTTTGCGACGCGCTCGGAGGTTCTCGCGCGGCATGGGATGGTGTGCACGAGTGTGACGGCGGCGACCCAAGTCGGGCTCGATGTTCTGAAGCGGGGCGGGAGCGCGGTTGATGCTGCGATTGCGGCAAACGCGACACTTGGGTTGATGGAGCCGGTGTCGAACGGGATCGGCGGAGATCTATTCGCAATCGTTTACAGCGCGAAAGAGAACAAGCTCTACGGCATTAATGGCAGCGGGCGCTCGCCGCTCGGGCTGAGTTACGAGCAGATGAAAGCGGAGCTGGAGAAGCTAAAGCGCAAGAGCATTCCACCGCAAGGGATGCTGCCCATCAGTGTGCCGGGTTGTGTCGATGCGTGGGCGGAATTACACGACAAGTTCGGCAAGCTGAAGTTGAGTGACGATCTGGCGCCGGCGGTGAAGTATGCCGAGGAAGGCTTTCCGGTAACCGAGTTAATCGCGTTCTACTGGCACTTCGGGCCCGAGATTTACAAGAATCTTCCAGGCGGCTTTCTAACGACCTATACACTGGACGGCAAGGGTCGCACGCCAGCTAAAGGCGACATCTTCAAGAATCCAGCTTTGGCGCAAACGCTGCGGCTAATCGGAGAGCGCGGGCGTGATGTTTTCTACAAAGGCGAGATCGCGGACGCGATCGATGAGTTCATGAAAACAAACGGTGGTTGGTTGCGCAAAGTAGATTTCGAGAAGCATAGCAGCACGTGGGTAGAACCAGTCTCGATTAACTATCGCGGTTACGACATCTACGAGTTGCCACCGAACGGGCAGGGAATCGCAACGCTTCAGATTCTCAACATTTTGGAAGGCTTCGACCTGCGCGCCTGGGGTCGCAATTCACCTGAAACGCTGCATGCGATGATCGAAGCGAAGAAGCTGGCTTGGGCCGATCGGGCGAAGTTTTATGCCGATCCGGATTTTGCCAGGATCCCGCTGGCCGGATTGTTGTCGAAAAGCTACGCGGCCGAACGTAGGAAATTGATTGATCCCAATCACGCGGCGAAGAGCGTGAATGCCGGTAATCCGGCGCTGGATGGCGGCGATACCATCTATCTGTGCGCGGCGGATGATGAAGGGAACATCGTTTCGCTTATTCAAAGTAACTACCGCGGGATGGGCAGCGGCATTGTCGTGCCTGGACTTGGTTTCATGTTCCAGGATCGCAGTGAGCTATTCTCGATGCAGCCGGGACACGCGAATGTTTACGCGGCGGGCAAGCGTCCGTTCCACACCATTATCCCGGGATTTGTCATGAAAGATAAGAAGCCGTGGGAAGCTTTCGGCGTGATGGGTGGCGGTATGCAACCTCAGGGTCACGTGCAGGTGCTGACGAACCAGATCGATTTTGGCTTAAATGTGCAGGAGGCGGGGGATGCGTCGCGCTGGCAGCATGAAGGCGATAACGAGCCCACGGATGAGGTGATGACCAGCGGCGGCTATGTGGAAGTAGAGAGCGGTATTCCTTATGAAACCGTGCGGGAGCTAAAGAAGCGCGGACATGATGTGCGCTTCGATGTGGGAGGTTATGGTGGCTACCAGGCGATAAAGGTAGAAATGCATGATGGTCAGCGAGTTTATGTGGGGGCGAGTGAATCGCGCAAGGATGGGCAAGCGAGCGGATACTAGGGTAGTGACGAGTTCGGCGCGAGCAGGTGTGGCGGGAAATAGATGAAGGTAGCTGCTGCTCAGATGGATTGTGTGGTGGGTGAGGTCGCAGCCAATCTCCGTAAGATGCGGCTGCTGGCGGAGCAGGCCAAGGAGTTGGGCGCGGAGTGGATCGTTTTTCCGGAGATGTCCGACACTGGCTATGTCATGCAGGTCATTCGGGAATGCGCAACGAGCTGGAGTGAGGGCGCGGTGCCGGTGCTGCGTATGGTGGCGAGAGAGCTTGGGCTTGGGACCATCGCTGGAGTGTCAGAACGCGAAGGCGAATGCATTTACAACAGCCAGGTGGTGATTGACGCGGGCGGGAATGTGATTGCCAAATACCGGAAGACGCATCTGTTCGCGCCGGCGCCGGTGGAAGAGCACAAATGTTTTGCCGCCGGCGCTGAGCTCGTGGTTGCGCCAATGGGCGAGCTGCGCGCTGGCCTGGCAATCTGTTACGATCTGCGTTTTCCCGAGTTCTTCCGCGCGCTAACGCTCGACCACGGTGCAAATCTGTTTGTGATTTCCTCCGCCTGGCCGCTGGCGCGCAACCAGCATCTGCGCACGCTGGCAGCCGCACGCGCCATTGAAAACCAGAGCTACGCCGTCGTGGCCAATCGTGTTGGCGCCGACAATGAGGTCACGTTCTGCGGTGGCTCGGCGATAATTGATCCTTCGGGCAACATTGTCGCGCAAGGGTCAGAGGAAGAGCTGGTCGTGGGTGAGATCTCGCACAGCGCGATCGAATCCATTCGCGACAAAATGCGGGTCTTCGAGCATCGGCGCCCGGAATTGTATCAGACGCAACTCTCCGGCTAGCCGGTAACGCAGACCGGCGCGTCGCGCGCAAAGTTCAAGAGCCCGCCACGCGAACCTGGTGACTATCCCTGTTTGACGTTCTGCCGGCGAAAGGCAACGGCCGCGGCGTAGGCGTCGATCTCCTGCTTCGGCGTGCGCCAGGAGAAGGTGCGTGTTTTCACCTGCTTCGAGCGGTTGCGATAGGCGACGGCGTAGCATCGCTTCGGGTAACGCGAGATGCCCACGACGGCCTGCTTCAATCCCACAGCGGCAAGCACGCGCGGCGGCACAGCATGGCGGCGTTTCGGCGGCAGGACCCGCAGCAACATGTCGCGGTAGGCCTCGGCCAGGCGCAGACTTTTGGCCGAGTGTCCGGCGAAATGTTTACTGAATTCCGTTCGTTCCCGCGTCACGCATACCTGGTAACCACTGGGCAGGACGCGAATATTTTTTACCTCGAGCTGCTCGCGGCTCCGCGCATTCCGTTTCGCCTTCGGCTGATTTTTTTTCATCGGTGTTAATTCCCCCGCCATCGGTAGCATATTCGACTGTCTTACGCTAACGAGTTCACGTTTTTTCGCTTAATAAATGCCCGGGATCAATCGCTTCGTGCGAATGAGATAATCGCGATACTTTTGGCCAAGAGCCGCCTGCAAAGCTCCCTCTTCCACATTCATCCTGTGAACGAACGCGGCGGTGATCGGCGCCATGATGACGAGCAACGCTGCCCAATTGCACAGAGTGAGACTGAAGCCGAGAAACGCCAGCAGCACTCCGCTGTAGGATGGATGCCGCAGGAAACGGAACGGTCCGGATTCCACGAGGTGATGGTCGGGCGCAATCTGGACGTCAACGGTGAAGAAACGACCAAGGGCGACGATTGCCCACCAGCGCAATGCGAGGCCCGCAACGAAGAGTCCGATGCCGACGAGGCGGCAAATATTTGGCTTCGGCAATGCCGCAGCCGACCATCGGGTTCCGACGAAAAGACCGGCCACGATGCTGAGCAGGATCACAACCCAAAGCACATGCAAAGTGCCCCGGTCCCGCTTCACGCCGGCGCCGCGGGAACGCCGCGTCAACGCCAGCAGTAACTCGGAAGCGAAATAGGCCAGCCCGAGAAACGCGGGAAGGCTCATGCCGCTAAAGGCTTGGTCGCGGGATGGCTCGGGCCGCGATAACGCAACGCGCCCCTACTTCAAAAGCTCGGGTGGAACCTTGCCCCCGTTAGCCGCGAGCTTCTTCAGCACTTCCTTGTGCAACCAAATGTTCATGGAAGCGCTGTCGTTCTGGTCGCCGGTGTAATGCAGCTCGGTGGCGAGTTGCTTGCGCGAACTCAAGCTACTGTCCATGCCGACCAGCTTCATCAGATCGACGATGGAATGCTTCCAGTCGAGCTTTTCAGAATTTTTCGCCGCCATGCTGTCGAGAACGGCAGCGACATCGACCGGCTGCTGGGTCGTTGTTCCGCCTCCCGGTGCTGCGGTGGTTTGAGACGAAGGCGGCTGCCCTTGCTGGGTGGTAGGCTGGCTCTGTGTGGCGCCAGTTGTTCCAGAGGCGCCTGGCGCGGAGCTCGCGGCAGTGGTAGCGGTGCTGCTGCCGTGGCCGAAGATTTTGGACATCAAGTTATTGAATAAGCTCATGGAGTATGGTTAATGTTAATGGTTAATGGTTAATCGTTGTTAGCTAAGAGCGTTTAGCTATTTAGGTATGTTCGCTAGGCGCCGCGACGCTGGTTACTTAGTAATTTCGCTGCCGCCATGGTCAGGGCGCCCATTACCACAGGGTTGCCCATCGCTTTAACAAACCATGGTTTTTCCGCGACCGCTTGCTGAAGTGCCTGTGGCTGCTCTCGTCGCGCGTAGTTCATTACCTTGGCTGCGTCGTCGGGGCTCATCTGGTTCGGGTCGGTCGTGCCGAGGCCGAGCATTTTCGCCAACCCGCCCAGGCCGCCGGCAGCTCCGCCGGCGCCGCCGAGCGCTCCCATCAAGGTGCCGAGCAGTCCAGCGCGCTCCGGCTGCGGCATCTGCGCCACGGCATTGCGCGCACTCTGGTGAAATTGGTCATCGGGCAGCTTGCCCAGATACTGCGTCGCGGCCTGGTGGTAAGTGTTGGTATCGAAGTCCCGGTCGTTGGCGTGATTGGAAACGAAGCGATCGTGATACTGCGCCGCGTCGTTTTCATCCATCGTGCCGCCACCGCCGAAGCGTTGCATGAAGTCATCTACAGTTCCTGGCATTATATGTTTCCTCCGGTTGAGTTATTGCACCTAGACGATTGATTGAAACATCTGTTCAAAAATTTCACTGCGCCGGTGTGTAGGCCATGTTACGCGTCTGCGCATCAAAGTGGGCGGTGCCGATTTTGTGCGGCGGAGTGGAAGGCGTGTAGGTGAGCACAGTAAGGTCCTGGCCGGGAAACTCCCGCGCCATCTGGGTGAGGATGCTGCGCATGAGATCGGGTATGCGATCCATTTCCACAGTGCGGTCAAGGATTAATCCCAGCTCGTTCTGCTCGTTGATCATGGCGCGGTCGATGGTGCGATGATCCGGGTCGGCGGCGCGAATGCGGTTGAGGAAATCGGCCTGGCGTTGCTTGAGATTATCCTGCGCGACCATCGGCGGGCGTGCTTGCTGATTTTGCTGGGAAGCCGGCGGCGGCGAGGCAGGCTGATCGCAGCCGACGAGCGTTGCGAGTGCGGTGAGTACGAGGAGAGTCGAGCAGCGCATCGGCTTTGCACAAGTGAATCGTGCAACAGCTGGTAAACAGGTGTCTAAATCGACAGATCAATGTAGAAGCTTCACCCGAGAAAATGACCGTCAGCTGCAACAGGACGGTTTATCTGCCCCGATCGAGCTTAAAATTACACGGGCTGAGGACGTTCCGCCCATTTCAATCTTCGGCGTTGGAGTTGCCGGGATCTTCAACATTCCTCCGAAAAAAAATTGAAAATTTGTGGGGACGCGCTGTGCGGTTGTTGCGAATCGTTTGCGGAGGTTAGGGAACAGAACAATGGATAAAGACAACATCAGAAATGAAGAGGATCGCGACCTTACTCGCGAACATGAAGGTCATCCGGTCGCCACTGGCGTCGGAGCTATCGGCGGCGGCGCGGCAGGCGCAGCCATTGGAACAGCAGTGGGCGGGCCGATCGGCACCGTCGTGGGGGCGGTGATCGGCGCCGTTGCCGGCGGAGCGGGCGGTTATGCCGTGGGCGAAGCTATCGATCCCGCGGCGGAAGACGCCTACTGGCAAGAGAACCATTACAAGCAGCCTTTCGCCAAGAGCGGCAGCTTCGATGAGTATCACGCTGGTTACCGCACCGGCTACCAAGGCTATGACAAGTATGCCGCGGAGAACCGCAGCTTCGACGAAGCTGAGCCGGATTTGCAGCGCGAATATTCCGCGGCGGAGACCGACGTGCCCTGGGACAAGGCGCGCGACGCGTCACGCGCGGCGTGGAACCGCGTCGAGCGAGGCGATGCCGTGCGCATCCCCATCAGCGAAGAGCAGGTGAAGGTGGGCAAGCGCGAGGTGGAGCATGGTGCTGCGACCATTCGCAAGGAAGTGCGCACCGAAAGGGTAAACACCCCGGTCGATCTCAAACGCGAGGAGCTTGTGATCGAGCGCACTGACGCCGGCGGCGATGTGCCGCAGGACGCATTTCGCGAAGGCGAGCTGCGGGTGCCTCTGAAAAAAGAGGAGCCGGTGGTGCAGAAGGAAGCCAAAGTCGTTGGCGCGGTGACGGTCGGAAAAAGGCAGGAATCGGAGCGCAAGGACATCTCCGACACCGTGCGCAAGGAAGAGGTGAAGGTCGATCAGCCAGACGATCGCCGCTAAAGCTTCCATTCCAGCGCAATAATAAGTAGCGGGCCTCCCTTCATGGCGAGGCCCGCTTTTTTTGGCGCAATTAGGCGCGAAGATCGCCGCGAGCTTGTCACAGTTCCTGCGTTCAAATCCGATCCGCGCTGAAACACAGCCGCCCCGAACTCGCGCTCTTCTCGCGCAGCGAGCCATCTGCATTAGCCCCAGCACGCGATAGTAAGTAAACACCCAATCCTATGATTGAACCTACAAGCTTACCCGCAGAGCGCGAGACGACTTCGCGCACAACCATGGCTCAAACTTTCGGCGGTTTTGATCGTCCGTTTGCGCGCATCTCCTGGGGCGCCATCTTCGCCGGCGCCATCATCGCGCTCGCCACGCAACTGGTGCTGACACTTATCGGCATGGCCATTGGCCTTGCGACAGTCAGCCCGGCGACGGGCGGCACGCCCAGCGGCACCGCACTTGGCGTCGGCGCCACCGTGTGGCTACTGCTCAGCAGTCTCATCTCACTTTTCCTCGGTGGTTACATCTCCGCGCGACTTGGTGGGACATTCAACGGCTGGCTGCACGGCCTCACTACCTGGGGCGTGGTGACCATGCTTACTATTATGCTACTAACGACAGCGGCCGGCGGGCTCATCGGCGCGGCTTCAGGTCTGGCGTCCTTCACCGCGAGCAACAGCGACAAGGCCTCACAGGTGCAACTACCGCCCGCCATTCAACAGCAACTGGACCAATTGAAAACGCAGGCTAGCCAAAGCGCGGACCAGGCTGCCGTTCAGGCTCAACAAACCGACCCGGAAACGCGAGCCGTGCGCGCCCGCGAAGCCGGGGAACGCGCGGCAAAAGGTGGCGCGGTCGGAACCGGTGGCGCCGCGCTGGGATTAATCCTCGGCGCGTTAGCCGCGGCCTTCGGCGGTAAGACCGGGCAGCGTTACCCAGTGCGTGAAGTTCACGAGACGACTGTGCCACGGAAAAGCTGAGAGGCGAGAAGCCGGAATCTTTCGATCGCACCGCGCCGGCGTTAGACTCCAAGAACGTCTGACCCTGCGGCTGCTAGCTTTTCCTGGAAGAAGGCTCGTGGCCGGGCAATTTCAGCCGGCCCGTGCGCAGGGTGAGTCGGGCATCGAGTAATTGCGTTAGCTGATCGGCCAGCCGCGTGAAGAGCGACCGCAACGTGTCGATTGCCCGCTCCAGTGATGTTGGTTAGTGTCTCCCCCCTGCATGCGCAGGACAGGACTACATCGCCAAATCGGAATGTGCCGTCGAACTGCGCGCCACCGGCAGAGCGGGCCGTAATGCTGCTGCCAGCACTTCGGCGAATTGCGCTGGCGCAAGTGCGAAGCGCAGGAAAATTACCGCCGGCCATACCATGTCAACCGAGTGCAACCATTCACACGCGCCGGCCAGCTTCACTCGCGCCTTCGCCGTGGGTGTGGCGCTCAACACCGCCTACATCGGGTTCGAAGTTGGTTACGGCATTATCGCGCATTCACTCGCGCTCATCGCTGACGCCGGCCACAACCTGAGCGATGTCCTCGGCCTTCTCCTCGCCTGGGCTGCGAGCGCCATGGCCCGCACGCGGCCGACGAAACGCCGCACTTACGGATTGCGCGGCAGCTCCATTCTGGCCGCCCTTTTTAACGCCATCCTCCTGCTCATCTCAGTTGGCGCCATCGCATGGGAAGCTATCCAGCGGCTGGGTACACCGCCGCTGGTCTCGGGAAAAATCGTTATCGGTGTTTCCGCGGTTGGGATTCTCATCAATACCATCACCGCATGGATGTTCGCCGCCGGGCGCAAAGGCGACCTGAATATCCGCAGCGCCTTTCTTCACATGGCAGCCGATGCCGCCATCTCCGCCGGCGTGGTTCTCGCCGGTATCGCCATTGTCTTCACCGGACAACGCTGGATCGACCCGCTGGTCAGCCTCGCCATCTCCGCCATCATCGTCTGGGGCACCTGGGATTTGCTGCGCGAAGCGGTCAACCTGGCCCTGCAAGCGGTGCCGCGGCAGATCAATCCCGATGCCGTGCAGCAATACCTCCGCGCGCTACCGGGAATCGCGGAGGTGCATGACCTTCACATCTGGCCGATGAGCACCACTGAGACCGCCATCACCGCGCACTTGATCAAACCTGACGGATCGATCGATGACGCGCTTCTTTGCCGGGTAAAAGAGGAGCTGCACACGCGCTTTGCCATCAGTCATGTCACCATCCAGTGTGAGTGCGGTGACAGCGCCTACCCATGTGAGCAGGAACCAGAACACATCGTCTAGTTTCGATCTGCAACCTATCTTAACCGGAACTCTGGTCGAACTACGACCTCTTAGCCCAGGCGATTTTGAATCTTTGTTCGCGGCGGCGAGTGATCCAAAGATCTGGGAACAACATCCCCAGTCGGATCGGCATACGCGTGAAGTATTCCAACGCTACTTTGATGGCGCCATTGAATCGAAAGGCGCCTTCGCCATAGTCGACCGGAAGTCAGGTAGAATCGTTGGTAGCTCGCGATACAGCCACTTGGATGAGGTTGCCGGAGAAGTAGAGATAGGATGGACATTCCTGGAGCGCGCATTCTGGGGCGGGCGGTACAACCGCGAACTGAAGTCGCTCATGCTCGAGCACGCCTTTCGCTTTGTTGGCCGGGTGATGTTTGTCGTCGGTGAAAGCAACTTCAGATCGCAAAAGGCGCTGGAGAAGATCGGCGCGAGCTTTCTCAGGAAAGAGGAGCGGCGCGAACCTGGCGGGAAAGTCCAGCGCAACGTTATCTACCTTATCACGCGCGCAGAGTTGTAGCTGCCGTCCGTCCCCGGCGGCAAGGTAGGTTGTGCGCCGCCAGCGCACCACGTTCTGCCGCCGACGACAGCGGCAGCTACAACGGTTCACTGCAATCGGCTAAAGAGCACCACAACGTAGGTAACTAAAATACCGGCGATAACTACTGCCGCCAGCTTATGGTACCACTCACTCGTGAAGAGGATCCCGCTGATGGCGAAAGCGATGAAGGCCAGATGAAACGCCAGGTTCAAAGGCTCTGGCAGCGCATGATTAAGAACAAGGTCACGGCATATGCTCAGGAGCAGCATGGCCACGCAAAGACTGAAGAAGTGACGGCGCTGCTCGAAGTAATGGGTGCGCAGATTTACTTCACGTTCCAGGACGAAGTCGGGATAGATGAGCCCGGTGACCAGGTAGAGAATGATTACCTGCGCGAGTAGGACGGCGAAGGCGACGAAATCCCAGGTGTGACGGTTGCGCAGGCTGAACATCGCCCACCAGGTTTGAGCGCTGATCAGGAGAAAAATGACGGCCCACCATTGCACCGGCCAGAATGGCCGCACCCGCGACCGCGTGAGCATGCAGCCACGCATGCCGATGAGGATTTGCGCCACCGCCAGCCCGACGATGATGGACAAAAGAACGGAGAGATAGCCGAATTCATCCATGCCGACGCAGAATAGGCACGGGCTTCTCGTTTCGAAATCCTTTTGTCACTGTGCCGGCACCAAGCCGCACATTTGGCCTGCCGGCGCGGTTCGGATCAGGCTGCGAGACTGTCGAGCGCCCGCCGGAGATCGTGAATGTTGAACGGCTTATCCAGCATCACGTGCACATCCATTTGCTCGTACTCTTCTCGCACGGCCGCTGAAAGGTGCGCCGATAAGACCATGATCTTCCCGGTAAAATTGCGCTTACGCAGCTCGCGCACCAGCTCGAGGCCGCTGCGGAAGGGCATCTTCTGGTCGGTGATGACGATGTCGTACTCGGCAGAATCCTCCGTTAGCCTGGCCAGCGCGTCGTCACTGTCATTCACGCCCGTGACATCGTAATTCGGCCCCCCGAAAATGAAGCGCATCGACTCCGTGATCGACGGCTCATCATCCACGGCGAGAATTTTGAGGGCGTTCTCCATGGCAGCTGGGCATTTTAGGAGCATCGTCTGTGCCTGATCTGGCGCATTTCGTCCCAAGCCGGCGTGCCTTAACTCAACGCTTGATCGACAGCCGGGGGAAAGATTTCGCCCACCTCTCCCTCGAGGCGAAGAGTGACACAGTCGAGATCGTCATGATCAGTGGCGCCGCGATTGATGATCACGTACGGCTTCCCCCGCCGTGCCGTAGTCGATGGGAAGGAAGCCGCCGGATAAACCGCTAAAGTCGAACCAAGCGCCACGACGAGATCAGCGTCTGCGGCGGCTTGTGCGGCGCGCTCCAGTTCGGCGGGGTCAAGAGCCTGGCCGAAGGAAATTGTCGCCGGCTTAAGGAAACCGCCGCATTGACAAAGCGGAGGGCGGCGCGTGCCCGCGAAGTATCGGAAGTGGGGCTCGGGATCACCACGCCAATGGCAGCTCTGGCATTCCACCTGCGCATTTGTGCCGTGTAGCTCTACCAGCCGCTGCGCGCTCGTCCCGGCGCGCGTGTGCAGTCCGTCGATGTTCTGCGTCACGACACACACCAACTTGCCCGCTTCTTCGAGGCGCGCGATGGCATGATGAACGGAGTTCGGCTGCGCGCGGTGGAACGCATCCCAGCCTTCCAGCTTGTAATCCCAATGCTCAATCCTCGCTGCTTCCGATGACATGAATTCGTCGAAGTAAACCGGCCGGCGCCGTGTCCAAACGCCCTGCGGGCCGCGGAAATCGGGGATGCCGCTCGCGGTAGAAATACCTGCGCCGGTGAAGAGCAATAGCTTGGTCGAAGCGTGAAGGTAGCTAGCGAGTGTCACGAGTTGCGGCGGGGACGGCGTAGCTCAGGGCGGCGGCTGATCGGAGTTGCCAACAGACTCGCTGTCCGGCAGCTCTCCAGCGGGCGAGGGCATCGGTGATGCGGGGCGCTTTCGCGGCTTACGGGAACGCCTGGGATGCGGCGTGGCGGAGCTGGCGGAGTCGGATGCCTGCGACGGTTCCGGCGTTGGCGACGGCAAAGGCGGGAGTTTGCGCATCCACGGATGTCTCTGCACTTGGATCGGCACAGTCGGGACGGGATGCCGCTTGCGGTATTCTTTCACGCAAACGCCGACGAGGATCATGGCCATGACGAAGGCAACGACGCGTTTTTCTTCGGGGGTAAGGACGAAGAGATTCACCGGCTTCCGTGGATCGCGTGGTCGGCAGTTGCCGCCGAGGCGCGTGTGAGCAGGAGGAAAAAGAGCAGCGCTGCGCAGAGGCGCATGCGGTGTTGATAGACACCGGCGAGTGAAAAGGCGAGGGACAAATTCTCCGAGCGTGTAGCAACACCTGCTGCTGACGAAGGACGGCAGCTATAACCGGATGATCCGGCAACTCATGGTCACGGATCGTTAGGTGTGATCAAGTTCGCCTGATCTGCTTCGGGACGACCGGAGAAATACAGAGCCACCGCTGACATCAGGCCGAAAAACAGCAATTGCGCGAGTAGCAGCGTCGCGCCGCCGGCGTGCTGAATGAGGTGAAGGTCGAACCGGGCAAAAACGTTGAGCGCGACGTCGGAACCCATAACGAGGAGTGCCATGGCCAGGCCCGCGCGAGGTCTCGTGAGCAGGAGAACGGCGGCGATGAAATCGAGGATGACCAGGGCCGTCCAATAGCAGTTCAGTGGCAAAGGCGCGGAGTGGTAGGGGAGCCAGCCGTGGTGCCACATGTCGCGCGCGTGCAGAAGACAGGCGGCGAAGAAGCAGGCCGAGAAACAAACGAACAACGGCTTCGAGAGCAGTGCTGTTGGAGCGACTGCGCTCGAGGCGCGCGGAGAAGCGGCTTCACCTTGCTCGCTTTGGATTTGTTTGCAGCGCCGGCGGATGGCCCAGAGCTCCCGCAGTTTGCTCCATGTTGTCTCCTTCACCATCGGCTTGTACGATGCGCAGAGAAGCAGTGCTGGCAAATCCGCGCCGCCACCAGGTGGTCGCGGCGCTTGGTTTCACGAGCAGGGCCAAGGCTGTAGCGGTCGTGCTGTTGAAATCTTCGTTGCTCTCGTTTCGTCATTTCTGTTCACTGCTGCATGGCAGACGTGGAGGTGAGTATGCAGAAGAAGTTTAAAGCGTTGGCCGAAGGCGCGGGGCCGAATAACGCCTGGTGTTTTATCGCCATGCCTTTCGATGCGGCGAAGTTATGGGGAACGCGCGGGCGCATCGCGGTGAAAGGGACGATCAATGGCTTTCCTTACCGTACTAATATCCAGCCGATGGAAGGGCGACATCTCCTGACCTTCAACAAGCAGCTGCAAGCCGGCGCCAAAGCGAAAGTGGGCGACACCATTTCTGTGGTGATGGAGCGCGACTTGGAAGAGCGGACGGTGGAGGTTCCGCGGGAGTTAGCGATTGCTTTTCGCCGGAACAAAAGGGCGAGAACGCTTTGGGACAAACTCGCGTTCACTCATCGCAAGGAGTTCGCGCAATGGATCGGTGGCGGCAAGCAGGAGGAAACCAGAAAACGCCGCGCGGCCAAGGCGCTGACGATGATTTTGGAGAAA
>DAIRIE010000016.1:0-6150 GCA_036809705.1 Chthoniobacterales bacterium | reverse complement strand
GGCAAAGCTAATCGTTTCTGTGTGATATGTACGGCATGGGAAGCTATCAGCTTCCCCAAAATGCGCTGATGCGAGAGAACCTGCGAACTCCGCCTCGTTCAGCTATCGCCACGGCGCGCAGTAACGCGCTCGCCCGAAGACCCGGTGATAGGCGTAAACCCGGACCGGCGCCACGTAATAACGCACCGCCGGGTAGACGACGACGCGAACCGGCGGCGGAGCGTAGTAGACCGGTGGCGGTGGCGGCGCATAACTGTAGGCCGGCGCCTGAGCGCTGTTATCGATCACCATCTCGGTGCCCGCATTTGAACGTGGAGCGAAGGCAAAACCGAATGCCAGGATTGCTAATGCGATCGGACGAAACTTGGTTCCCATTTTTGAATCCCTCCTGTTGTTTGTTTGGATTGAACCGGCCGGTGCGCCCTGAAGTTGCAAAGAGCAAATGACTGCCAGCGCGACACACGCTGTTAATTGGCCAGCTTGTCCGCGGCCGCGCAGCTCCTCAGCCGGGGTCGGTGCTTGCGGCACGAATCAGCAGGGCATACGAGTATTTTCTCATGCTTGAGCTGAGACCGACTTGCGAAAACTGTAACAGGCAGCTCCCGCCTGATTCGCTGGAGGCGCGGATTTGCTCGTTTGAGTGCACCTTTTGCGCGCGGTGTGTCGAGCAGGTGCTGGATAATGTCTGTTCCAATTGTGGCGGCGGTTTTGTCCCGCGACCGATTCGGCCGGCGCGCAATTGGCGGGATGGCAATTTCCTCGGAACATATCCCGCCAGCACGATTGTCAGGCAGCGGCCCGTGGATTCCGCCGCCCACAAACGCTTTGCCGGCGCGATTACGTCAATTCCTCCGGAGAAGCGCTAATCGCAACGGGCTCGTTGGCGCTTTGGAAACACGAAAGCTCCCCGCGCAAGCGGCTATCTCAGCTCGAATTCGCCGCAGTCGAAAGCCATCATACGATTGACGCCAGCGATGGAAAAACGGCGGCTCGTGGCATCAGTTTCGATGTGAACAGTTACGCCGCCGTTTTCACCTGGTGCCACCGATACGCGCTTCACTCCTGGAGCTTGCGTCATTGTCAGCAACGGAAGTCCGTCCACCGTTTTTAGCAGCACATCTTCATCATCGATCCCGCCCATGAGTTGAATGGTGGGCCGTTCGCTTTTCTCCAGCGGGTTCGCCATTAGCCGGACCTTCACCGCCTGTTGCTCCGGCGCGGGCGTGGCCTCAGCGGTGATTTCTTGAACTTTCATTGGCGCGACGAGAAAGCCGCGCGCGTGGTAAGTGCCGGGCCAGAGCTCGTATCCGAAATCATCTTTTCCATCCCATTTCGTGACGAGCGCGTCGGGGCCGGCGGTGAAATCGTCGAAACTCGCTTCCTGATGGAGCACGCGCACGAGTTGATCGTTCTCATCGTAAATCCCGAGGCTGATGGTGCCTTCGAGCGGCGGCGGGACGAAGCTAATGCGGATCGAACGCGATGGCGTGGATGATGCAGCGGGCGTCGCCGCCGGCTCCTGCGCGAAAGCGACAGCGGCCGTGAACAGGAGCGCGTAGTTAAGTTTGGTCATGCGGAGCGGAGTGCCGCCACTCCAGGTGCGGCAAGAGATTATCGCGCTCTTCACATTGCGCGAGAAAATCCAAATCGGCATCTCCGTTTTCGAGCATGGCGGCCAAACGATGGAAGCGCGCGACATGATCGCGAACGCGCCGGCCCGCGTATTCAGCGCCGGTGCCGTTGCGAATGTGAAACGGCCAATCGCTCGCCTGTGCCAGGAGAAGCTCGCGTGAGAGTTGGGCCAGAATGCGCTCCTGCTCGCGCGAGAGGTGATGCGCGTGCGCGTTCGCCAGCGCGGTCATGCGCTGGTTTGCGGCGAAGAGCTGCGGGTAAATCCAGGCGCATTTCTCATCGAGCCAGGTGTCGAGAAAACCGCCATCGCCCCAGCTGGAGGCAGCGGGTTGGACGATTTGCAGCGGTGGATCACTTCGGAGGAAATCGCTCGGCGTGCTCAACGGCAAACCTTTTGCCGCTGCAATACGTGCGACCTGTTCGAGAAACACCGGACCTTCGAACCACCAGTGGCCGAAGAGTTCCGCGTCAAACGGCGCGATCAGAATCGGCTGCTCGCCACCGGCGTTCTGCAAAGTGGCGATGCATTGCTCGACGAAATGGTGTGCGTGGCCCCGGGCGCTTTCTTCCGCGACGGCCGGTTCGTAAAACTGCTTGGCGCCGTCACCGCCAGTGACGCGATAATATTTGACGCCGGTGAATTGGCCAGGGGCGTGGGGCAGCGGCGCAAGTTCCTCGGCAGTCAAATCGAAGCCGATGTCGCAATAGAAATCGCGATACGTTCCGTCCCCGGGATAGCCTGATTTCGCATCCCAGATTTGGCGGCTTGCCCGCGCATCGCGCGCGAACCCCGCTGGACCAGCTGGAGTGAAACATGGTGATTGTGCGCCGAAACGCGCGGGTGGTCGCGCCAGCTCAAGCGCGTGGGAATCGACAACGAACCAACGGATGTTTTGCGCCTGGAGCAGCCTGTCGATTCCCGGTGCGTAGGCGCATTCCGGCAGCCAGAAACCCGCGGGCTCGCCGCCGAATGTATCGCGATAGAAGTCGCACCCGATCGCGATCTGCGCGCGTGCTGAAGCTGGCGTTTGTTGGAGGATAGGCAGGATAGCGTGTGTCGCCGCCGTCGCGATGAGCTCGAGCGCGCCGTCGTCGCACAGCTGTCGAATGACAGCGAGGAGATCACAATTCCACTCTTCGACAAACGTCCGCTGTGTCTCGGCGAAGAACTGGCGATACCATCGCGAAAGCGGCAACAGACCCGAATCGCTGCGTTCGCATTCGCGTTCCGCCAGCGCGATGAGCGATTCGAGGTGGCGAAGGTAGCGCCGACGCAGGAGTCCGTCACTCAGCATCGAGCCGAGGGTGGGTGAAACCGAGAGCGTTAACTTGAACGGGACGTGCTCCCTGCAAAGCCGCTGCATCGTGCGCAACAGCGGCACGTAGCTTTCAGTGATGGCCTCGAAGAGCCAGCGTTCTTGCGCGCACTGCTCCTGCTCAGGATGGCGCACGAACGGCAAGTGCGCGTGCAAGACGAGCGCGAGCGAGCCCTTCGCAATCCCGGTCATCCTGAGTGAAGCGCAGCGGAGTCGAAGGATCCCGCGGAAGTTATCTCACAGCTTTCGCGGGGGGAACTCTCGACTTCGGTCGGGATGACCGCAACGGTGATTACAAAGTCCGGCAGAAATCCTGAAACCGATCCAGCCCCTTCTTGATCAGGTCGATGCTCGTGGCGTAGCTCAAGCGCACGGTGCGATCGTCGCCAAAGGCCGCGCCGGGCACGACCGCGACATTCGCTTTACTCAAAAGCCGATCGGCAAAATTTTGTGACGTCAATCCGAGCTGGCTGATGTTGACCAGCACATAAAACGCGCCCTGCGGCTTGACCGCAGTGATGTTCGCGATTTTCGAAATGCGATCGTACATATAATTGCGCCGCATATCGAACTCCTCGCGCATGTCGGCGATGGGTTGCTGGTCGCCTTTGAGCGCGGCCAGCGCACCTTTTTGCGCGAACGAGCACGGATTCGCGGTGCTATGGCTCTGGATGGAATCGACCGCTTTCGCCACCGCCTCGGGCGCGGCCAAGTAACCCAGCCGCCAACCCGTCATCGCGTAGGATTTGCTGAAACCATTGACGGTGAGCGTGAGGTTGTAAGCGTCTTTGGAAAGCGAGGCGATGCTGACGTGCTTCGCGTCATCGTAAACGAGCTTCTCGTAAATCTCGTCCGCCAAAATGTAGATGTCTTCCGCCGCTGCGATTTCCACGATCGCTTCCAGCTTCTCGCGCGTGTAAACCGAGCCACTTGGATTATTTGGCGAATTCAAAATCAGCATCTTCGTGCGCGGCGTCATCGCGTTTTCAAAATCTTCCGCGCGCATTTTCCAGCCGTTGCGTTCGCTCGTCGGAATGATGACCGGCTCCGCCCCCGCGAGCCGCACCATGTCAGGATAACTGACCCAGTATGGCGCGGGAATGAGGACCTCGTCACCCGGCTGGCACGTCGCGAGAATCGCGTTGTAACAGGCGTGCTTGGCGCCGTTGCTCACGATGATCTGCGTCGGTTTGTAGCTGAGTCCGTTATCAGTCTGCAGCTTTTCCGCGATGGCCTGGCGCAGCTCGGGAATACCGGAACTGGGCGTGTATTTCGTAAAACCATTTTGCAGCGCGGTGATGGCCGCCTGCTTGATGTGATCGGGCGTATCGAAGTCGGGTTCGCCGGCGCCGAAACCGCACACGTCGATGCCCTCGGCCTTCATCGCTTTCGCCTTGGCGTCGATAGTGAGAGTAAGCGAGGGGGTCATTTGCGAAGCGCGAGCTGAGATTTCCATGTCAGTAGTAGTCATAGTTGGTTTTCCTCGGAATAAAATCGTTCAATAAGCGGCTTAAAATTGTTCTCTTCCACCTGCACGATGCGCATCTCGCGCAAGGCGTTCTCGGCCGAATCCGACGCATGCGCCGCGTTCACCATGATCGACTGGCCAAATTCTTTTCTGATTGAACCCGGAGGCGCTTTGCTCGGATCAGTCGGGCCGAGAACTTCGCGGATTTTCCGCACCGCCTCCTCGCCCTGATACACAATCGCGATGCACTTCTCCGTGCCGGGCTCCGTTTTTTTTTCCGGCGCGATCGCACTCGGCCGCGCGCCCGCCATGAACTCGACAATGTCTTCCCATGCCGCGCGTCCCTTTTGCGCGCCAAGTTTTTCCTCGAGCACGGGCAAAACCGGCCCGTAAAACTCCTCCGCCTGAGCCACACTCATGCGGTGAACTTTGAACCCGATGATGTAGAGGCCGGTGCGCGAGAAAACATCGATCACCCCACCGGGGCGCCGGCTTGGAAATTTGAAATTGTCAGGCTTGATCAACACCAGCGTCTTCTCGATTTTCGCGCCTGCCGGGTACTGGATGACGTTATCGAGAATCCCACCGTCGTTAGCTGAAAACTCCGCCCATAGTTTCAGGTCGCGCTCAGCCTGCTCCGGCCGGATCGCCGTCAGCACCGCCGGCTCGAAGTAAGCCACTTTGCCGCTCTCGTCCGTGATGTAATCGCCAAAGGTATCGCGGATCGTTTCGCCGCTGGTGCGCTCGTTTACGATATGGCCGACGGCGTGCAACGTTTTCGCCACCGCATCATCGCCGCGGAAAACGAGAAACATCACGCGCGGTCGCTGACCCTGCATCGTGGCGGTGAAATTGCGAAGCACGTAGGCGCGCAGCAGTTCCTGCGTAGCGCGATGCCGCGGGTCCGTTTCGGTCACGATCGTTTCCGCATAGCGGCGCGTCAGTTCTTCGCTCGGCGCGAACATGCGCGCCGCCACGATGTCGAGCCCGGTGCGCGAGATCAGCCGCGAGACGATTCCCCCAGTGCGCGATTTGCGCATCGAGTAAGGCGTAACGATGGCGTAGGAAAGTTCGGGCATAATTTGCTCCGGCGGCTCTGATCAAACCGCCTTGCGCAGGTGAAATCGAAGTCGCCCGAGTGGGTGGAAATTGCTGCGGGCAGCGCGCGCGTCAAATTTTTTCGGAGCAGGGACGGAGCGTCTGTGCTCCGGCGCCACGCACAACAGTGCAGTCCATTTGCCGCGCCGACGGTGCTCAATCAACACGGTTCCATTCCGTTTCAGCGCGGGCAAGAGCTCCCGCTCCTGTTCGCGCAGAATGCCGGAAAAGATCAGCGAGCGATTGTGTTTTAGTTCCGGCAGAATCTCGATCAGCAGTTGGCTGAAGAGATTTGCCGTGACCACATCAAAGACTTGTTCGGCCGCAAACTTCCGCACATCAGCGACGCGAAATTCGATTCCGTTCATTCTATTCAGGCGCGCGTTTGCTTTGGCGGTCGAGATCGCCATCCGATCGAAATCAATCGCGACGACTTTTCCCGCACCGAATTTCCTCGCCGCCAGCGCGAGAATGGCGCTGCCGCAGCCGAGATCGAGCATGCTCCAGCAGGGGCGAAGTTTTCGTGAAACCTGTTCGAGCAAACGCAGCGACATCGCCGTGGTGGCATGCTCGCCTGTGCCGAAAGCAGCGCCTGCCGGGATAACGAGGCTCATGCTTTCGACGGCGCTCGCGCTC
>DAIRIE010000015.1:3285-22666 GCA_036809705.1 Chthoniobacterales bacterium | reverse complement strand
GTTTGGTGGAGAGGCTGAAGCGCACGAACGAGGCGTGCTCCGCATCGAACGGCAGCGGGAGGTAAAGCAGATCAGTGTCGGCCAAATCGCGCTCGATTTCAGTTTCGTCGGCGAAGGGCAGGACGCGGATAAATTCCGCGCCAGCAAAGTTACCGCGGCGAAGACTGCCGCATCGCATCGTCAGAGAAACAGCGATACCGTCGCGCTGCAACTGCCGCAAGGAGTCAATCAGCGTGCGAAGACTCGACTCGTACTCGAGGTGAAACAATCCCATGAAATAGAGCCGTAGCCTCCCATCCGTGCGCAATTGCGGCGCCGAGGCGATCCGATCCACGCCATCTGTGATCACGGTGTAATCACGCGAGCCGTAGCGCTCTTGATACTCCCGACCGAGCTGATCACTGATGACGAAACGCGCGGCCGCGCCAGACCAGGCGCGCGCCATGGCACGGTTTGCGACGAGGTTCGGCACGTGCGCGCTGTAAAGAAAATCGTCGTGCACGTGGAGGAAAAATGGAATGCGGCGCTGCTCGGCCACGTCGAAGGCGTGGCTGAAATCGAGCCCGCCATGGGCGATTGCATGAACGGCGGAGGCGTTGCCGCAAATTTGTGCCAGGCCGCGGCTGAACCGCTGCGCGAAGAGCGAAGAGGTGGCGTGAGCGATGCCGGCGAAGCGCGAGCGTTCGAGACGACCGAAGTGCGGCCGCAAAGGAAGATGAGTTTCGCTCACCTCGGCTTGGGGCGGCGGATGTTGGGTGGAAGTGCAAATGAGTTGCACCGGATAAATGGGGTCGCGGAGAAGAGCACGCAGAATCCGTGCACCGCCGCCGGGTGAGCGCCAGCCAAAAGGCTGCGCGAAGATCATCACGCGCTGTTTGGAAAGATGCTCGCGGTAGATTTGAATGGTGTTCGCTGCAATGTCGCGCCAGGAATATTGGGCGGCGGTCATGCGGGCTTTTTCGCTCAGAGCCGCGTATTGCGCAGGTGAGGAACGCAGGATGGCAGCAAGCCTTTGGCTCATTTCAGCAACGTCTCCGGCGAGCACGAGAAATTCAGCGCGGCAAGGGGCGAGAATTTGCCGCGGACCCGGTGCGTCGTACGCCACAGTTGGAATCCCGGAGGCGAGTTGCTCGAGGAGTCCGAGGCCGAAGCCTTCGACGTAACTGGGAAAAATGCCAGCGGTGCAATCAGCAAGAAGCGTAGGGAGCGCGGCGGGATCATACTCGCGGATCATCTCGCACCCCTCGCATCGCTCAATTCCGAGATCGCGCAGCACGACAGCGTCATCGGTAAAAGTGCCGAGAAAACGAAAAGAGACATTCGGCGCCGCGGTGCGAATGCGGCGAACGATTTCGCCGAGATCGCGCGCGCCCTTGCGCACGCTCCACATTCCGAGAAAGCAGACTTTGGGAGAAGCGAGGCGCTGTTCCGGAGAACGCGCCGCCTGGCTGAGATCGCGACGGCGTTCTTCGCTCAACCCGTAGGGCTGAACGATAGCGGGCTGAGCGGAATGGAGATCTTGGCGCAACGATCTGAGCTCATCGTCATTCGGAAGATTGACAAGGTCGGCTTGGTCGATCGCGCGACGGGCCGAACGCAGTCCGCGCCTGCGCGTGAACGAATAGAAGAAGCGGCCGGCGAGTTTCCCGCGCGGGATCTCCGGCCAGCGATTGCGCGCGTGACGATCGAATTTTTCGTAGAGCCAAAAGAAGCCGACCGAGCGGGCTACGAGCAGGCCGTCAAAACGGAGCTTTGTTTTCGGAAAAGGAACCGTGCCGAGAAGCGAGTCAATCACATCATAGCCGGCGCCGTTCTTTCGAATAAACCGCGCCGCCCGCGGAACGAACAGGAGTTGGCGCAGGGAAAGAACGGTGTTGCGGCGGGTCGGACGCGGGAAAGCGTCGCTAAGCGAAAAGTGATCGACGCTGTGGCCGGCGGCGCGCCATTCCTGCGTCAGCTCCATCCAGACGCGGGTGGCGCCGAGACGGGCGTCCCAGGGCAGGTTAATCACGCATAGAATGCGGAGCGGGCGCTCACGTCGGTTCATCGTATGAGTGATGACCAGAATTTATGCCGCACGGGATTGACGTAATGGCGGAGGGCGATGCTGCGGGCGGCATAGCGATCACCCAGCTCGAACTGGTCGTCGAGTTGCAGGACGAACTTCTGCGCATCGAGCGGTTCGGCGCCACTCGTCTGCATGACAAGGTGAGTCAGGGTTTGGTTGGTGAAGAAGTTCGGCGGGCCATTGAGCTCGCGAAAACGTTCGAACGCAATGGACCAATTCGGCCTGCGAAATAGCAAAAGCACACCGGTGTTAGCTGGGTTGTCCTTCTCGCGCGAGTCGCGCAGCAACCGCTCATCGCCGGCGAATTGGCAGTCGGGCAGATAAAAAGCGGTGCCGGTGCGCAGGTCGCTGATGACGCGTGCGCCGGGAAAAAAGAGAACGTCGGAATCGAAGTATAGCGCGGGACGGTTCCGGGGGAGCGAAAGGATGAGTGCAAGTTGTTTGCCGGTGGGATGGTTGGCCAGGTAAGCGCGAAATTCCGGCGCGACATCGCTGGCCAGAAACTCAGAGGCAGGCACCACGCGAACAATGGGATCAATTTTCCGAAGGAGCGAAATACTTCGCCGCGAGTAGCTCCCGTCTGAGACGATAGTGAAACTTACCGGGCGTCCAGCGAACTTAAGGAAAGAACGAGCGGAAGCGACCTGTTCCGGCAGGGCTGCTTCGCCAGAATAGGTAAAGACATCAAGATCGAGCTGTTCCTCGTTAGCTATTTGCCGGCTAACGACGGTCGGCAGGAGTGCGCGATAGATAACGCGGATGAGAGCGCCGCGGTTGCGCGCAACATGATAGGGAAAATTCCACATCGCTCACGCGGTAGTTGGTTGCCAGGAGCGAAAGCCACGGAGAGCGAGCATGAGATTAAGCAGGAGGTTGGGCACGCCGGAGAGAAGATTGAAAAGAAGAACGCTGGTGACGCTGGAGAAATCTGTGAACGGGATGAGCGCGACCTGCGTGAGCAAGGTTAAAGGTATGTAAAGCCAGGAGCCGGCGATCCAAGCCTTTGAGGCATTGAGGGACCAGAATGTGCCGGTAAGCGCGGCCAGGACGGAGGCGCCGACCATGAGCAGTAGCTCGCGATGAAGGTGCGCGTATTTATTGCCAAGGACGAAAAGAAATTGCTCCGGAAAAATCGCGGCCACTCCGATGACCAGCAGGCAAAAGCCGGTGACGGCGGCGATGATCTCCAGATAGAGAATGCGCATGCGTTGGCGGTCGTGGCAGCGGGCGAAAGCTGGGACAAAGATGTTGGTCAGTAAGTTGGTCAGGACGGTAAAAATCATGGCAAGGCGGCCGAGCGCGCCGACTTCCGCGATGGAGCTGGTGCGTTGGGCGAAGAAGGAAATGAGAAACACGGTGATCTGTCCCTGGACGCAGTAGAACACGGCGTTGGCAGCCTGGCTGCGGATGAAGCCGAGCATGGCGGCCCGGTCGCCCGGATGTTGGGGCGCGTGGAAATCGATCACGCGCGCGCTGTATCGACGCAGCAGAAGATACTGCACAAAGATGACAGCGGTGGAAACAGTGAGCGCGACTCCGGCATTGAGGAAAAAGTAGGCCAACGCGAGGAGTAGAACGAGGCGAAGGATGACCCCGGCGAAGTCGACGCCCTGAATCACTTTAATGTCCGAACGGAGCCGTGGAATGACGCCAAGAACTCCGACATCGAGATGGATGGCGAGACCGGCCAGCACGACGACGACGAGAAAAACGGAATAGGTCAGGGTCGCGCCGTTCTTTGCCAGCATGGCGTAGAGGATGGGTGTGACCGCGATAATGCCGATGATGGCGAGTCGCCGGCGAAGATAGAAGGCGGTGGCAATGAGCTGACTGAAACGGGCGCGATCGCCCCAGACGCGACCGCCGATGGAGACAAGGCCGACGCTGATGCCGATGTCGGCGAGCAGGTTCAGTGTGCCCTGCATGGTATTGGCGATGGTGAAGTAGGCGTATTGGCGCTGGTCAAGTGTGCGCACGATGAGAATGCCGCTGAGGAAGCCGATGAATTGCACCGCAGCCTGGACGCCGGCGAAGCTGCCGACAACACGGCCACGCTGAATGATGCGGCGCAGGTAGGGCGACTGCGCGATCTCAGTGACACCTGCCGGCGGGAACTCAATCAGCGGCATGAGCGAAGCGAGCTGATCGAGACGCGCGATGCACGCGCGGATGGAAGCTCAGGAAGGTTGAACCTGGTGAGTCGCAGGACGCTCGGCAGGCTCAGCCGGTGTGTTGTAGTATTCGGAATACTGGTAGTAGTAATATTCCGGCAATGAAGTATCGACGTAGTTAAGGATAACTCCGGCGACATTGACCTGGCGACTGTAGAGTAGCTCGAGCGCTTTCCGCGTCAACCGGGCTGAAGTATAGCCCAGGCGGACGACAAAGAGAGTGGCATCGATCTTGGGCGCAAGACTGGTGGTATCATCCGCCGCCAGCACCGGGGAGCTATCGATAAGGATGTAGTCGTACTGCTGATACATATCCTTCAGCATTTGATCGGTTGAATCGCGCAGAAGATGCTCGCTCGGTTGCGCGACCGTCTTACCGCGCGGCAGCAGCGATAAGTTCGAACAGGAAGTAGGAACGACGACTTCGCGCCAGTTTACTTCCTGTTTCAATGCTTCGGCGAAACCGATTCGTGAAGAGACACCGAACTGCTCCCGCAAGGCGCCGCGGCGAAGATCGCCGTCGATGAGGAGCGTGCGCGCGCCGGAGAGCGCCATGGTGATGGCGAGATTGGCTGAAATGGTGGACTTGCCTTCGCTTGGAACCGCGCTGGTTATGAGCAGCGTCTTCGGCCTCGGGCCGTCATAAGGCATGAAGAAGATGGAGGAGCGAACGTTACGATAAGACTCGGCAAAGGTATGTCGCGGATCATCCGCCTGGAGAAGCTGGACCTTGCCTTTGCTCTTCTCCTTCGGAATCTGGCCGAGAACGTTCTCGGTGAAATGATGCTGGAATTCACTGAAGGAAGCCATGCGATCATCGATGCGATCGAGCAGCAGAAGGATGCCGAAGCCGGCGAGCGCGCCGCAGCCAAGGCCGATAAGAAGGCTCTTGAGCAGGCCAGGCCGAACGGAAATTGGCGCAGTGGCCGCTTCCATGATCGAAATCTGATCGCCCGTGTCCACTACCTGAGAAACGTCGACTGACTTGAGGTCGTTAGTCATTTTGTCGTATAGCTGTTTGGTGCGGTCTACCTTGCCCTTAATGCGGTTGAATTGCCCGAGACGTTGACTCAAATCAAGGGCTTTGGCTTCCCATTCCTTAATGTTACCGAGCAGGTTCTCCATCTGTTTGCCGATCGACTTACGGCGGGTCTCGAGCTTTTCGACCGCATCCGATCGAAATAGCTGGATCAGCTTCTCCTGCTTGGTAATCTCGTCGTTGAGCTTAAGAATCTTGGGATGCTTCGGGCGCAGGTCCTTGGCCAAAGTGTCCCGTTCAGCTTTGAGTAGCTGCACCGTCTGTTTCGCTTTGAGGTAGTCGCCTTCGGGGCCGACATCGGAAAAGGGCATGCCGGTTTGTTCACTGGCGGAAGCGCTGGGCGAGGCTTCCGGCTTGGCTGTACTTTGGCCGCGATCGAGGTTCTGATCGAGATCGAGCTTCTCCAGGAGTTCGTACTCGGTCTTAAGTCGAGCGTAGTCCTGGTTTAGCTTTACCAGGTATTGCGCGGCGCTGTTACCTTCCTCCTGAATAAAGCCGATGTTATTCTGCTTTTGAAACTCGAGCATTTCGTCTTCGGCGGCGCGCAGATCTTTCTCCACCTGAATGAGCTGCTCGGTCATGCCGGTGGTGAGCGTATGTGTCTGGTCCTGGCGCATGCCTCGTTTGAAGTCGAGATACTTCTGCATGGCGGCATTTAAGTAGGCCTGAGTGTAGTCAGGCGAGCTACCGATAGCTTGTAGCTCAAAAATGGAAGTGCGCGCGCGTTGCAGGACATTAATTTCGACTGGAACCGGGTGAAGCTCGGGATGAGTAGAACGAACGAGAGCTTCGGCGCCACGGCGGACTTCGGTGCTTTGCATGAGCTGAATCTGCGTGCCGTAGAAGTTCACGTTATCTTCGCTGTAAACAGCGCTGGAGTTAACGTTGAGCTTGCCCGCCAGCATCATCTTGCTGGTAGAAAGGAACGAAGGCGGCGTCTGAAAAATGAGCCATGACTGGACAAAAAGGCCGAGGCAAATGGTAAGGAGCGGAATCCACCACCGCCGTTTGAGGAGCGACTTGTAGCGGTGAATGCGCGTGATAAACGCAGTCGACCATGAGCCCGGATTAGTTCGTTCGGCCAGTGCGTTCATCTTACATGTTGATCAGGCGTTGCGGGACATAAATTTGATCGTCCGGCTGCAACGCCAGGTCTTCCTCAGTGCGGCCTTCTTCAATGACGCGCTTCAAGTCCACGATATAATCCTGGCCGTTCTTGCGGGTGACTTTGACCTTGCGCTTATTGGCGAAATCGCCAAAGCCTCCGGCGCGGATAATTGCCTTGCTCACGGTATAAGTCTCGTCGGGCGGAATCTCCTGCGGTCCCTGGCCTTTTACCGAACCATAAACGTAAACGCGTCCGCGCGACTTCTCACTTACCCGGTCGACGGCGAGGATAACGGTGGCGTGATAGTAGTATTCCCTCTCGAGCGCGTTTTTAATGGTGTAGGCCAGCTCACGACAGGTCTTTCCCGTCGCCGGCACCAGGCCGATGTAGGGAACTTCGAGCTCGCCGTTATCGTTGACACGAAGATGCTGCGATTCCTCATCGCGATCTTCCACTACACGGAAGCTAACGTAATCATTGGATCCCAGGCGCTTTTTGTCATCGAGCACCGACATGGAATTGGTACGCATGACGGTGCTGGTCGTAGGCAAATCGGGTGGCCGTGCCGCGGACGGGGCGGCGCTGGGTTCCTGCGCGAGCACGAGCGAAGCAGAAAAGGAGAAGGCGATAAGAGCTATTGATTTCACTCGGGCACGTCGCTTCATCTAAAAACTGTAGGTGGCGTCGAGGGAGACGCGGTTCTGGGTGTAATCGCGCTCCGGCACGTTCGAATCCTTCTGCGTATACTGATAACGCAAGCCCACAGTGACATGAGGCGTGAGCTGGTAACCGACGGTAAGGGCGCCGCCATAGCGATGAAGATGCTCATTGATAAATCCGCCGGAGTCATTGGCGTCTTCGTAGAACAGCTCGGTGGAAAGCAAGGTATCCCGGATGATGTTCCAGGTGACGGTGTGGCGAATGTAGTTTAGAGAAATGTAGTTGGAGTTAACTCCGAGCTGGCTTTCGTGGCCGGCGGCGAGGGTCTGAGTGATAGCGGCGTTGAGTCGATGCGAGATGAGCACGTTGGCGTAGTAGTCGCTCGAGTCCATGGAGTCGAAGACTGAACCGGTGTTGTCGAAGTCAAGCATCTGATAGCCGGCAGCGACTCGGATCTTCATGTAGTTAGTCAGCTGTGTTTCAACGAAGGCGCCGATGGTGTAGGCGTTGGAGTTGTTCAAGACATTCTGATCGTAGTAGGTGGCTACAAAGCTCGATTCCAGGCCGACGCTGGTAGTATTAGTGACGGCGAACGCGACGGAGCCGGTCAGCTCTTCGGCGTTGCGATCGAGATAATCGAAGTCTGAGTTAGTAGAAATGTAGGTGTAATGATCGTAACCGAGAGTGAGCACCGCCTTGTTCAAGTCCCATAAGAGCGAAGCACCGAGGGTATTTTCAAATCGGCCGTAGTCGGCGACATTGCTGACCTGGATTTCATCGATGGGGTCCTGCTGAAGCGAGAAGCGGTCGTGGATATTGATGCGGAAGTCGCCGATGAAAATGTCGAAGGCGATTTGTGACCCGGGGGTGAGAAGAATACCGTTCGTGTTCTGGTCTGAGTGGTCGAGGTAGAAGGCGTAGCCGAAGCCGATATCGAGGCGCAAAGTATTAATCTGGGTGACGGGCCAGAGGGCGTCGATGTTGAGCTGGGGATGAATGATGACGTCGGACTGAGGACTGTTTTCGGAAAGGTTGATGTTGTCGTTGTATTCAACCCCGAAAGTGGCGCTGACGCGGTATTTAATAGGACCGGTCATTAAGTTATAAGGGATGTGCTCGATGTCCTGGCGGCGCGATTCGGCGGACTGTTCCCCGGCGAGTGACGGGCGGACGGCATCCTGGGCGCGGAGCGACAGCGGCGTCAGGAACAAGAGGCACCAGAGGGAGCCGAGCCGCAGCGACGACCGGCCGAAGCACAAAAGAAGTGAGCGGCTCATAAGGACAGGGTGACTTCAGCCTTAGCAGATGCAGTACCAAGCGTGCAGCCAAGAGGCTGCCTGCGCTCGCGCCATCCGATTCCAGCTTCTGATTTGGCGAACGTAAAGGTGAAGGTGTTTGGCCGCTCTTAGCGGAAGGCGGAAGGCAATTCAAGGAAAATTGGGATCGCGGAGGAGCTGGGGGGACGCGGCGCTTTGCCGGCGACGACTGCGAAAGCTTTCGCGAGGAGACGGAGGGTAGCTATTCCGGCGCGATTAAAGTGATCGGGAATCGTGAGGCGGGTGGCGCGATCTAAGCTTTGCAATTGGCATCATGCACTCTGTCGCTGTCTCCAGGAAACGAATGCTCGCGGGTTTGGTGATCGCCACGGTTTGTGGAGCCCACCTTTTCGCGGCGCCGGATGAGCCGGTGCGGGCTGGCCAGTCGCGGACTGGGGCGCGGCTGAATTGCGGCGCGCGCGTTGCCTGCATCACTCCGGATGGTTTGCTGGCGCGAATGGCGCCGGCGCGACAGGACAAAGGTGCGGCGGTGCTGATTTTGGAGGACGACAGCATTAGCTGTCCGATGAACGCGGGCGAGACAACCTTTGTGGTGGCGTTGCCAGCGGCACGAAGCTTCGAGCGGCTGAAATTCGTCAACGAAAATGCGGCGGCGCGCGGTATGTTGCGTATCGCGGTGGCGAATGAAGAGCTGCCTGCGAAGAGCCAGCGTTGGGTGCCGGTAGACGGCAATGTCGCATTTGAGAACAAGCGGCTGTTTGATGTCTCGATGGTGGGAGTCGAGGCAAAGTTCGTGCGCGTGACCTTTACTGTTGAGCGTTCGGATTTGAGCCTGGCTGGAATTGAACCGGAACCGGGCAGACGATTTGGAACAGGGTTGTTTGCCGCGCAGCCGTAGGCGATTCGCCGAAGTCTGCCACCGAGCACGGGCGGCAGCTGCAACGCTACCCGCGGGAAGGCATGGTGGCGGCTAAGTTCTCTTCAGCCACCGGCGGCGAAGCCCGGATAGAGAGTCATCCCGCCATCGACGAACAACGTTGTGCCGGTGACGTAATCCGAGGCGTCAGAAGCGAGCCAAACGGCGGCGCGGCCGATATCCTGCGGCTCGCCGACGCGACCGTCGGGAATGAGCTTGAGCAGGTTCGCTTCGGCTGCGGGCGTGTCCCAGGCGGCGCGATTGATGTGTGTCTTGATCGCGCCCGGCGCGATGGAATTCACCCGAATCTTCTTCGGCGCGAGCTCCTGCGCCATGCTCTTCATTAATTGCATGATGCCGCCTTTGGATGCGGCGTAGTTCACGTGCCCCGCCCACGGGATGACCTCGTGCACCGAGCTCATGCAAATGATTTTGCCCGCCGCGCTGGAAATTTCCGGGCGTACGCCGCGGCGCAGAAATTCGCGCGCGGCTGCTCGCGCGCAGAGGAATTGGCCGGTGAGATTGACGCCGATGACGGTGTTCCATTGCTCCAGCGTCATCTCGTGAAAGGCGGCGTCGCGCTGGAGACCGGAGTTATTGATGATGATATCGATGGTGCCAAGCTGGCGGATGGCCTCGGCGAACATCCGCTCCACGTCTTCTTCGTGGCTGACATCAGCTTGAATGGCGAGCGCTTCGCCGCCTGCCGCGCGGATGTTTTGCACAACCACATCCGCTTCCTCGGGGTGGCTATGATAGTTAACGACGACCGCGGCGCCGGCGGCGGCGAGCGCGAGCGCGCACGCTTCGCCGATCCCGGAGCTGGCGCCGGTAACGAGCGCTTTTTGATTGCGGAGCGGAGTCAGAGAAAGGCCGGCGGTGTTATCCATAGGATAACTAAACGATCGCGAGGAACAGAGGAAACGCGAGGGAAACGCACCATGTTCAGCGGCATGAATTTAGCTCCCATTTTGGCGCGGCTCTACGGCGCGGCGCATGCGAGGAAACACTCAAACCATCACTCACAAGCGCGAGCCGGCGAGCGAAGACCAAACACCTATTAACGATGATGCGCATCAAAACACTACGAGGAAAACCGCTGCGCCAAAAACTGCGGATTATCATCAGCTTGTTGCCCGGGCTACAAACGATGCAGTTCGGGATTGGGATTTAAATTCCGGAGCCCTGATCTGGCGCGAAGGTTTCGCCACCCTGCTCGGCTTTTCGGCCGAGGGCGCGAACAAGACGATCAGCTTCTGGCGACAGCACATGCATCCGGGCGATCGCGCGCGCGTCGACGCTTCGCTGAATGAAGCGCTGCAAACGGCGGCGGAGAATTGGTCGGGTGAATATCGCTTTCGTCGCGCGGATGGGAGTTACATCCAGGTGCTTGAGCGCGCGGCCATCGTGCGCGAAGCGAATGGAGCAGCCGTGCGCCTGGTCGGCTCTCTCATGGATGTGACGGCGCGCCGGCAATTGCAGGATCAGCTCGCGCGTTCGCAAAAGATGGAAGCGTTCGGCCAACTCGCCGGCGGCGTCGCGCACGATTTTAACAATTTTCTCACCACCATTCTCGGCTACAGCGACCTGGTTGTGGCGGAAGTGGAAGGGCGCGGCTCGGTCGCGAAATACATCAGCGAAATCCGCAGCGCAGCCGGTCGCGCGGCTTCGCTCACACATCAGCTCCTCGCTTTCAGCCGGCGTCAACCGCTCGAGTTGTCCGTGCTGGAAGTGAACTCGCTCATCAGTAATCTCGAGCGCTCGATCCTGAGGCTGCTGGGCGAACACATCTCAGTCTTTTGCGAATTGCTCCCGAAAAAACGCGCCGCTTACATTCGGGTGGATCCGAATCAGTTCACCCAAATCATCGTCAACCTTGCGGTGAACGCCCGCGATGCCATGACCACGGGCGGAACGTTAACGCTGAAAACGTGCAACCTCTGCGTCGCGGAAACCTCAGACGATGCGCTGGCGCCGGAATTGCCACCCGGTGATTACGTCGTCATCAGCATGATCGATAACGGCTGCGGGATGAGCGACGAAGTGAAAGCGCGTCTCTTCGAGCCTTTCTTTACCACGAAAGGCGATCAGCACGGCAGCGGCCTTGGGCTCGCGGCCTGTTATGGAATCGTGCGGCAAAGCGGGGGTCACATCGCGCTGGAGAGCGCGCTGGGCAAAGGCACGGCGGTGCACATTTATTTACCGGAAGTAGCCGCGCCGGAGCCGGCGGGTTATCGCAAGCTGCGCTCGTCGCAATTGCCGGGCGGCACCGAAACGGTGTTGATGCTCGAAGATGATATCAGCGTCCGGCACGTCATGCTGCGTACGCTGCGGCGGCTTGGCTACGAAGTCATCGAAGCGGTGCGCGCGGCGGAAGCGCGTGAGCATCTTAACAAGCGTTCGGTTGACCTCGTCGTCAGCGACATTGTTCTCCCGCACATGAGCGGTCTCGAGTTTGGGAAATGGACACGACAGCATCATCCGCAGACGCGGGTGTTGCTGACCTCGGGCTATCTCTCCTCGAGCAAAGATGGCGAACAGAGCGGGCTCTTCTTTTTGCCCAAACCATTCGATCCCGAGCAGCTCGCGCGGGCCGTGCGCGACTCGCTGGACGCGCAAAAAGCATAGATACAACAAACTACAACCGTCGTTAGCTAGCATGTCATATCTCGGCTTCGCTCGCGATGACATGCGATGATTGCCGCCGCTGTTACGCCGGTGTATGCAAGTCGCGTGATCACATTCGGCGACATCGAGGCGGCCCGGCGGCGCATCGAGGGCGCGGTTTATCTCTCGCCTTGTCCGCTCTCGATTCCCTTGAGCGAGCTCACCGGGATGGAGATTTATTGCAAGCTGGACAACTTGCAGCGCACCGGCAGCTTCAAGGAACGCGGCGCGCGCAACGCGCTTTCACAATTGCCCGATGAGCAAAAGCGGCGTGGCGTGATCGCCGCTTCCGCGGGAAATCACGCGCAGGCGCTGGCGTATCAGGGCAAACTGCTTGGCATTCCCGCGACGGTGGTGATGCCGAAGCATGCGCCGCTGATCAAGGTGAGCAATTGCCAGAAGCTCGGCGCCAACGTGGTGCTGCATGGCCGCGATTTCGGCGAAGCCAAAGCGCGCGCGCATGAGATCGCCGGCGAACAGGGGCTCGCCTACATCGACGGCTACGACGACCCGGGAATTATCGCCGGCCAGGGCACGGCTGGGCTGGAGATTCTCGAGCAGGTGCCGGATGTCGATGGTGTCGTTGTGCCGGTCGGCGGCGCGGGATTGCTCGCGGGCGTCTCGCTGGCGGTGAAAACGAAGAAGCCGGAGGCGAAGATCATCGCCGTCGAGGCGGATCACGTGGCGAGTTTCTCGGCTGCGCTGGAGGCAGGGAAACCGGTGCCGATCTCCATGCAGCCGACGCTGGCTGACGGGCTCGCCATTCCACAGGTGGGAGCAAATGCATTTGAGATTGCGCACACGCGGGTGGATCGCACGATTCTGGTGAACGAAGAGCAAATCGCGCTGGCGATTTTGCGCATCGTCGAGCTGGAGAAAGGCGTGGTGGAAGGCGCGGCCGCGACACCGCTGGCCGCGTGCATGAGCGGGCAATTGCGCGAGCTCGCGGGAAAGCGTGTCGTCATTCTGCTTTGCGGCGGCAACATCGATCCCAACGTGCTCAGCCGGGTGATCGAGCGGGGCCTGGTCGCGGATGGGCGGCTGTCTCGTTTTCGCGCGATCATCAGCGATCGGCCGGGCGGCTTGGCTGATCTGGCGTCACAGATTGCCGCGGCGGGCGCGAGTATTAAACAAGTGGTGCACGACCGCGCCTTCGCCGGCTCTGATGTTTCCGCTGTGCATGTGCTTTGCACGGTGGAAACGCGCGACCGCAAACATCTCGAAGCGCTGCTGGAGCAATTGCGCGCGCACGGCGTGGAGACGTTCGACGCGTAGCTCGCGCGGCGGTCATTCCGAGCCGCAAAAGACGGCGAGGAAGCTCACAAGCGTCCGGTTGCGGGTAACCGTGCGAGAGGTCGCTCGCTCCGCTCGCGATGATAATGGCGCTGGTTGAAGCATCAGTCGGGTTCCGTAATCTGACGCATGCATTGCGCGGCCGAGGACACGGAAGTCGCAACATTTGCCGATCGGCACATCGGACCAAAGTCCGACGAGATCGCGCAGATGCTGCGTGCGATCGGTTTTGAGAATCTCGACGCGCTGATTGACGCAGCGGTCCCGAAAAACATCCAGCTCGACCGCTTACTCGATTTGCCGGAGGCGAAAAGTGAAAGCGAAGCGCTGGCTGAGCTACGCGCGCTTGCCTCGAAGAACCGCGTCCTGCGCAATTTCATCGGCGCGGGTTACTACGGCACGATCACGCCGCCGGTCATCCAGCGGAACATTCTCGAGAACCCCGGCTGGTATACGGCTTACACGCCGTATCAAGCGGAGATCGCGCAAGGCCGGCTCGAGGCGCTGCTTAATTTCCAGACCATGATTACCGATCTCACCGCGTTGGATATTGCTAATGCGTCGCTGCTCGACGAAGCGACCGCGGCGGCCGAAGCGATGACGTTATGCCACGCGGTCGTTACTACTCGAAGGAGATTCTTCGTGGCCGACAATTGCCACCCGCAGACGATTGCGGTCATGCGCACGCGCGCGAAACCGCTTGGGCTCGAGATCGTCGTTGCTGAGTTCGGGAGCTCCAAGATCGACGAGACTTTTTTCGGCGCGCTGGTGCAGTATCCCGCGAGCGACGGCGCGATTTACGACTATGAAAAATTCGCGCGCGCGGTGCACGATGCCGGAGCGTTGTTTGTCGTCGCGGCGGATATTCTCGCGCTCACTTTACTGAAACCTCCGGGTGAGTTCGGTGCTGACGTCGCCGTCGGCAGCACGCAACGCTTCGGCGTTCCACTCGGGTTTGGCGGCCCGCACGCGGCTTATATGGCGACGCGCGAGCAGTTCAGGCGGCATTTGCCCGGCCGATTGGTCGGAGTTTCGCACGATGCGGAAGGTCGGCCCGCGTATCGCCTGGCGCTGCAAACGCGCGAGCAGCACATCCGGCGCGACAAAGCCACCAGCAACATCTGCACGGCCCAGGTGCTCCTCGCGGTGATGGCTTCGATGTTTGCGGTCTATCACGGGCCGCGCGGGTTGCGCGCGATCGCGCAACGAACGCATGATTTCGCCGTCAAACTCGCAGGCGGCTTGCGTGAAGTCGGTCGTGACATCGCGCACGAGAATTTCTTCGACACGATTCGCGTCGAGCTCGGCAACGGCTCGGCCGGCGACGTCATCGGGCAGGCCGAACGTGCCGGTTACAACTTGCGCCTGCTCGGCGAACATTCGATCGGCATCTCGTTAGATGAAACTACGAACGAGCAGGATATTCAGAATCTGCTAGGGATTTTGGGGCAAAGTTCGAAGACGCCGGGCACGGCGGAGATTCGACAGGCGGGACGCCTGTCTGCCGGGTCAGGCGAGACGCCTGACTTACGGCGCACTTCGCTATTCCTGACGCATCCGGTCTTCAACACCCATGACACTGAGACCGAGATGCTGCGTTACATCCGCCGCCTCGAGTCGCGTGATCTCTCGCTTTGCCATTCCATGATTCCGCTCGGCTCCTGCACGATGAAGCTGAACGCGACCGCGGAGATGTTTCCGATCTCGTGGCCGGAATTCGCGCACATGCATCCATTCGCGCCGGACGCGCAATCGGTCGGCTATCGGGAGATGTGTGAGCAGCTCGAAAATTGGCTGGCGGAAATCACCGGCTTCGCGGCCGTGTCGTTGCAGCCGAATGCGGGCTCCCAAGGTGAGTACGCCGGCCTGCTCGCGATCCGCGAATATCACGCCTCGCGCGGCGAAGCGCACCGCAACGTTTGTCTCATTCCCACTTCCGCGCACGGCACGAATCCGGCGAGCGCGGTCATGGCCGGGTTCAAAGTCATTCCAGTCGCGACGCTAAAAGATGGGGACGTCGATCTGGCTGATCTGCGGGCCAAAGCCGATCAGCACGCGAAGGATCTCGCTGCGCTCATGGTGACGTACCCGAGCACGCACGGAGTTTTCGAAACGACGATCCGCGAAATCTGCGACATCGTGCATCCGCACGGCGGGCAGGTTTATCTCGATGGGGCGAACATGAACGCGCAGGTCGGTCTGTGCCGGCCGGGCGATTTCGGCGCGGATGTGTGCCATTTGAATTTGCACAAGACCTTCTGCATTCCGCATGGCGGTGGCGGGCCGGGCGTTGGCCCGATCGGTGTGGCTAAGCATCTGGTGAATTTCCTGCCGAGCCTTTCCGCGATCGAAAATCGAAAATCAAAAATCGATAATCCGGTGGGCCCGGTCGCGGCCGCGCCCTACGGCAGCGCGAGCATTCTCACGATTTCCTGGATGTACATTCGGATGATGGGTGCGCGAGGATTAAAGCGTGCTACGGAAGTGGCGATCCTGAACGCGAACTACATCGCGCGCCGGCTCGACCGGTATTTCCCAGTGCTCTTCAAAGGCAAGCACGGACTTGTGGCGCACGAATGCATTCTCGATTTGCGGCAGTGGAAACGCGCCGGGATTGAAGTCGAAGACGTGGCCAAGCGGCTGATCGATTATGGGTTTCACGCGCCGACGATTTCGTGGCCGGTGGCGGGCACGATGATGGTCGAGCCGACGGAGAGCGAATCACAGGAAGAGCTGGATCGCTTTTGCGAAGCGATGATTGCGATCCACGCTGAAATGGAAACGATCGCGACCGGCGGCGTGGACAAGCAAAACAACGTGTTAAAAAACGCGCCGCATACCGCGCGGCAGATCGCGTCGGATAAATGGGAGCGCCCGTATTCGCGCGCACAAGCGGCGTATCCAGCGCCGTGGCTGCGCGAGTTTAAATTCTGGCCAAGCGTCGCGCGCATCGACAACGTTTATGGCGACCGCAATCTCTTCTGCTCCTGCGCGCCGATGCAGGATCTGACGGAATCGAACTAGACAGGATTAACGGATTGGCCGGAAGAGTTTTGTCCTCCCTTTTTTGAATCCTGTAAATCCAGTTAATCCTGTCTAGTTATCGTGCTTCCGCGCGCCAGTAGCTCGCGCACTTCATCATCGCTTGTTTGGGAAAAATCTTCGTAGTATTGGCCGACGCCGACAAACGTGTCTGAAGCGATGAGACAAATCGCTTGATCCACTTCGGCCGCGAGTTCGGAGCAGGTGCTCGCCGCGCCGACTGGAACGGCGACAACGATTTTCGCCGCGCCTTTCTGCCGCAGGGCGGCGACGGCAGCGCGCATTGTTGCTCCGGTGGCGAGCCCGTCATCGATGAGGATGACGGTGCGGCCGTACACGTCCGGCGGTGGCCGATCGCCGCGATAGTCTTGTTCGCGCCGTTGCAGTTCTTCGCGCTCGACGGCGGTGACGGCTTCCAAGATTTCCTCCGGAGCGTTGATGGCGTCGAGCACGTCCCGGTTCAGGACGCGCACGCCGGCTGAAGCGATTGCGCCCATCGCGAGTTCCTCGTGGCCTGGCACGCCGAGTTTTCGCACGATGAAAACATCCAGCGGCAATCGCAAGCAGCGCGCTACTTCTGCCGCCACCGGAACGCCACCGCGTGGGAGCGCGAGGACGATGATATCGCTGCGGCCGCCGTAATGCAGAAGCTCGTCAGCTAGCTGCCGGCCGGCGTCGGTTCGGTCGCGGAATGTTTCTGATCGTGGCATGGGGAACGACTTCGCTCCGCTCCGCTCGACAGGACAAGGTGGCCGCGTCAGCGCGCTCAAACGAAAGCCTAACTCTCCGGCGCTAGCTGCGGCGCGCCCACGCGCGCCGGCACGAGGCGAATAGCGGAGCCCACCGTTTCTTCCGCGGCGGCGCTGCCCCCTTCGTGGTATTCGGCGTCACCGTTCACCTGCCAAAGATCGTAGAGCCGGGTGTTGGCCATGATGTTTTCGGCACACAACATCGCCGTCATCATGGCGTGATCCTGGTTGTTGTATTTGTGCATGCCGTTGCGGCCGACGAGATGCAGGTTCGGATAACGCGTTTCCAGTTCATCCCGAACCACGGCGACGTGCCGCGCGTAATCATCATCGTAAACCGGATACGCTTTCTTCTGGCGCACGATTGTCCCGTCGAGGACGTCGCCTTCGCACGCGAGACCGATCTGGATGAGCTCGCGTTTCGCCAGCTCGATCAGCTCGGCGTCGCTGGCATCCCAAAGGCCGTCGTGCTCGAAACAGAAATACTCGAGGCCGTAACACGCCTTGTCGGCGTCGGGCACCATCTCTGGCGACCACGAGCGGAAGTTCTGGATGCGGCCGACCTTTACGCTCGGATCGTGGATGTAAATCCAGTTGTCGTGAAACGCGTCCCGATTTTTCAGGATCAACATGACGGTGAGGAAATCGCGGTACTTGAGTGAGTTCGCGGCGCGTTTGGCTTTATCGGAAACGGCGGGGGCGAGTCCGTTAACCAGCTCGCGCATGGGCGCAGAAGAGATGACGTGCTCGGATTCGAGTTTGTGCTCGACGCCACGATTATCGCGGTAGGTCGTAGTCCACGTGCCGCTGTCCTCATCGTATTCGCAACCGGTGACGCGGCAGCCCATCTCGATGTTTCCGCCGAGCGCCCTGGTTTTTTCCGCGCACGCTTCCCACATCATGCCCGGCCCGCGGCGCGGATATTTGAAAGAATTGATGAGGC
Organism: Chthoniobacterales bacterium; assembly: GCA_036809705.1. Taxonomy (GTDB): domain Bacteria; phylum Verrucomicrobiota; class Verrucomicrobiia; order Chthoniobacterales; family UBA10450; genus AV69. Next base: position 4,733 of record DAIRIE010000015.1, on the reverse strand, counting down.
TCTTGATAACTTTGCTGCTGTCCTTCGGCTGACGTTGCGGGAAGAGCGCGTTCTTGATTGCGCTGCCGAGCGAAAGGCCTTTGATGCGCTGCGCCGCCCAGTCCGCGGAGATTTCCTTGCAGCTCATGCCCCAAACCTTCTCGGTGTAGCTTTTGAAAAAGGTGTTGAAGAGACGTTTGCCGAATTGGTTGCTGACCCAGTCCTGGAAGTTTCGCGGATCGCGCACGGGGAAGAGTCGCGCTTTGAGCCAGGACAAAACGCAGAGGAGCGAACGGACCGGGCCGAGCTTGACCAGCGCCTCGAACGGCTTGAGCGGGTAAGCGAAGAATTTGCCGCCGTAAAAAATGCGTGAGCTGCGGGGGCGCTCGAGCATGTCATCGGGCAGCAACTCGTCCCAGAGGTCGTTAACTTCTTTGCTCTTGGAAAAAAAGCGATGGCCGCCGATATCGAAGTGAAAGCCTTTGTAGGTGGCGGTGCGCGAGATGCCGCCGACGTAAACCGGATCGGCTTCGAGCACGGTGACGCTCACGTCGTTCTTCGAGAGTAAATAGGCGGCGGTAAGCCCGGCCGGGCCGGCACCGATGATGGCAACGTTCGTTTTCATTAAATCAAGCGACCCAGTTCCCTCGGGTGAAATTCCAGACATACCAGCTCTGCAGAGCGAGCCCGCCCGCGCTCGCCAAGGCGACGGCACAGGCCGCGCCCGCCCGCCCCAGCCGCGAGCGGAGGGGAACATTGGCGAAAAAATGGAGCAGCGCCAGCACGAGAACGGCGTATTCGCAGAATTGGTAACGCAGCATGCTTTCCATCCCGACGCAGGCGACACCGGACACGGAGACAAAATAGAGAATAAAAGCGGTGAAGTAGAAAGTGATGCGCGTCGCGCGGGCGGTGTCGCGTCGCGCGGCCGGGACAAATTCGCATGCGATGAGCGCAAGGAGCATGACTCCGCCGAGGGTCATCGCCATCTGGCTGGCTTGGGTGGGATTATCCAGCAAAGGAAGAAGCCAGCGGTAGCTTGATGGTTTAAAGATCGCGAGATAATCGGGTTCAATGCCCCAGCCGAATTGCTGCGTGAGCATGTAGATGTCCCAGTGGCCCCAGCGCAACTGGCAGTAAACGAAGAAGGCCAGGCCGCCCGACATCGCGACCAAGCTGAGCAAAACCGCGGCGCGGTATCGCGCGAGCCAGGAACGCACATCGAGCAGCTTGCGGCCGCCGAGTTGCCATACCCGTCTCACCACCGGCGCGAGTGCGCAGGGTAAACCGACAATGCGCGTGCCGGACATAACGATGCCGTGGAGCGCGGCGAGCACCTTCGCGCGCCGCGTTTCGCCGCTGCTCCAGTAGAGAAAACCGAGCAGGGCCATTAAGAAAAGGGACTCGGAATAGGCCGCGATGAGGAAGAAAGCGGCGGGATGCGTCGCGATGAGGAGCGCGCCGGCAAA
>DAIRIE010000015.1:2342-3254 GCA_036809705.1 Chthoniobacterales bacterium | reverse complement strand
TTGACCGGAAGCGGGGATATTCCAGCGCTGGGCGAAAAGAAAAATGTAGGTCCAGAATCCCCAGGCGGCGAGTTGTGCCGTGATGAGGAGCGCGTTCTCTGTGCTGATGTTCAATCCGTAACGCAAGGCGGAGGCAAACAGCGGGTATGCGGGGAAGAATGCCGTGTTCGACACCTCCATCATTTTATGACTGATGGGCGGAACGATGGTCTCGTAACCGCGGTCAATGATGTTGGCGAACCAGTAGCTATCGTGCTGCACCAGCGTCTGGTAGCGGTAAGCGAGTGGCCCTTCCGGCGCGAGCAGCGCGATGGCGAGCAGGAGTTGCAGAAGAGTAACGGCGAGGCCGCAGCCGATCGCCCGCGCGCCGGCTGAGAGCTGCATCGGCATTGCGGCCGCGGCAGACTGCGGCTTCTGCATGAGAAGCGCTCGAGTATCGTCGATCAACGTTGTCACGGCGGCTTTTGGACGGTGCTTTCCCCCGTTTATTCGCAACCGGTCAGCCATCCCGCGCGTAACCGAGCCGCGATTTGGTGGCGCAGCGATGAATTTCCAAAAAATCCCGCCGGTTGATCGCAACTCAGGCGACGTGCACGTCATCATCGACACGCCCAAGGGGAACCGGAACAAATTTTCCTGGAGCGAGAAATGGCAGCTCTTCGAGATGAGCGGAGTGTTGCCCGCCGGCGCGGTGTTTCCCTACGACTTCGGATTCATCCCGCAGACCCGCGGCGGCGATGGCGATCCGCTCGATGTCCTCGTGCTCATGGACGAACCGGGAACCGTCGGCTGTCTCGTGCGCACGCGATTGCTCGGAGTAATCGAAGCGGAACAGACCGAGGAAGGCAACACCGCGCGGAACGACCGGCTCATCGGCGTGGCGGTGAAATCGCGCACGGACGGGGATTACAA
>DAIRIE010000015.1:0-2332 GCA_036809705.1 Chthoniobacterales bacterium | reverse complement strand
TGGAGGATTTGAGCAAAGCGCTGATCGATGAGATCGAGCATTTCTTCGTCTCGTATAACGCGGCGAAGGGAAAGAAGTTCAAGCCATTGGGGCGCTATGGACCGGAGCGTGCGCGACGTCTCGTCAAGCAGAGCACGCGCGCAAAGCGCAAGTTGTAGCTGCCGTCCGTCCCCGGCGGCAGAACGAACCTTCGGAAGCGCCGGCATTTTTGTGTCGCCCGCCCTGTAGCCGCTTCGCTGTGCGAAGCGCGAGGGTAGCGTCGCAACTCGCCTTTGTTAGCCACGTGCTCTCCCGCGTCGCCCACAGGGCGAGGGCTACAGCTGCTCAAGTCCTAATGTCCGCCTGTCACGGTGTAACCTTCATTGCGCAAATCCTCCGCGAGGTCCTTCTCCATCTCCAACGCAGCCTCGTACGGCATGGGATTGAGATGCTGATAAAGCTCCGGCATTAAACGAACGCCATACTTCCTCACCACCCAGGCCGATTTGTATCCGTGCCGATGATTCTCAAACCGATGCTCCGGCGGCAGCCCGCTCATGCCGACGTAAACACACGGTTTGTCTCTCTGTCGTTTCGGGTTTAACCGCAGAACCGATGCGTGTTTTGCAGCGGCGTCATCGAGCAGCACAACGTAAACGTGGTGATGAAAGTTTTGTCCTTCAGCAGAAGTCTTCACCTTGGCCTGGCCGCGTCGCGGAGACACTATGGTTGAGGAGTCGCCGAAACCGTCCAACCGCACACCACATAGATGAGGAGCAAATTTGGCGGCGACTTTGCCTCATGCGGCCAATTCCGCCTCGCCCACCAGTTCGCGGTAGAGCTGTTCGTATTTTTCCGCCGCAGTTCGCCATGAGAATTCACGTGCCATCGCCCGCCGCATCAACTCGAGCCAGCTCGCGCGCTCCTGAAAAACTTCGCGTGCGCGTTTGATCGCGTCCCAGAACGCTTCCGCGGAATAGTCGTAGCAAAGAAATCCGTAGCCACGCCCAAGCGTCGGATCGAAGTCTTCGACGATCTCGTGAATTCCTCCGGTCGCATGCGCCACCGGCAGCGCGCCATAACGCAAGCTGTGCATCGCCATCAGCCCTCCGGGTTCAAACCGTGATGGCACCAGCGTGATGTCGGAGCCGGCCTCGATCAGATGGGCCAAGCGCTCGTCGTAATGACGGCGGTAAGCGAAGCGCGTTGGATACCGGTGCGCGGCGATGGCGAGCGTCGTCTCGAATGCGGGATCGCCTTCGCCGAGGATGATGAGCCGCACGTCATCGGAAAGCAGCCGGTCGAATAAGGGCGTGAGAATCTCGAAGCCTTTCTCCGCCACCACGCGCGTGACCATGGCCAGGACCGGCCCGCGTGGGTTCGGCGCAAGTTGGAGATCGGCGAGCAAAGCATCGCGACAGATCGTTTTGCCCCACAATTTTTCTGAATCGAAGTGCGCCGGCAGCAGCGGGTCGTCCTCCGGATTCCAGCGCGCGTAATCTGCGCCGTGCAAAATGCCGCTCAGCTTGTAGGCGTTTTCGCGCAGCACGATGTCCAGCTCATGCCCGCCCGTCGGCGTCAGAATTTCGCGCCGGTGATGATCGCTCACCGTGGAAATGCGATCGGCGAAGACGATGCCGCCTTTAAGGAAATTGAGACGCCCGAAGAACTCCAGGCCGCGCAAACTGAAGAAGCGCTGCGGCAGATTGGTCAGCGCGAAATCGAGCCCCCAGAAACTTCCCTGCTCCGCGATGCGATGTATCGTCAGCACCGTAGCGAACGGCAGATTATGCGCGTGCACATACACCGGCACGAGCGCCGCTGGCCAATCGTGCACGTGCAGAATTTGCGGCAGCGGCGTGAGCCGCCGCGCCAGCTCGATGGCCGCCTTGTTGAAGAAGATGAACCGCGCGGCGTTATCTTCGTAGGCCACACCGTGTTCGCCATAAATCTCCGGCCGATCAAAGAACTCATCGCAGCGCAGGAAAAACAACTGCACGCCGATAGCGGTGCGGCCTTCGAAATATTCAGCGACATAATTTTTTTCGCCGACGCGAATATCCACCGTCACCTTCGTTTCGTTAGTTTCCACTTCCGCGTTCTCGCGAATCTCGCGATAAAACGGCAGCACCACGCTCACTTCATGACCGCGCTCCCGCAGCTCATGCGGCAACGCCTCAAGCACTTCCACCAGCGCGCCCGCTCTCTGCAATGGTTGCGCTTCGGCGCTGATCATTAAAATGCGCATACGTTCAGAGTTTTAGCCACAGATGAAAACTCCGATTCACCGTTTTTTGATCTGTCTTCATCTGCGTCAGTCTGTGGCCAAAAATTCCTTTCGTATCCACTTGAG
>DAIRIE010000014.1:15339-22807 GCA_036809705.1 Chthoniobacterales bacterium | reverse complement strand
TAACGATCTCGCTGACAGCGTAGCCCTGATAAACGGAATAGGTGTCCATGAACCACCCCATCACCTGTTCGTTCGTGCCCATATCCGGGCCCATGATGTCTGTGTGCGGGCCGACGAACGGAATCATCTCCTGCATGTAACGGCGCGAGACAGCTTCGAGCTCGTTACGCGAAAGCTTCGTCGGATCGCATGCGATGCCACCTTTAGCGCCGCCATAGGGCAAACCGGCGAGCGCGCATTTCCAGCTCATCCACATGGCGAGCGCCGCCGTTTCGCCCATGGAGAGATCGGGCGCGAAACGCGTGCCGCCTTTGGTCGGGCCGAGCGTGAGGTGATGTTGCACGCGATAACCCTGGAACGTCTGCGTCGTGCCATCGTCCATGTGCACCGGCAGCGTGACCGCGACGGCGCGCTTCGGCAGCATCAAGCGCTCGCGATGATTGGGATCGATTTGGAGATAATCGGCGATGACGCGGAATTGCTCGCACGCCATGCGGAAAATATCGTCGTCATAAATCGTGAGCCCGGAACTCATGATGAGCAAAGGCGCAGGAATTGCGCCGGAACCGTGCTATTTCCGGTGTAGAGGCGTTTGTGTCAAACGCCGCGCGCGCGCGCGGACGGGCGGAAGACAGACGTCTCGTCTGTCCCGGCAGGCGGGCGTCGCGCCTGTCGAACAATGCAACGGGAAAGCACGCTGATGTTTACAGATCGAGCCCCCGCCCGGAAACTGCGCCCATGAGCAACAATTGGAGCAACGCACGTCTGGAAACAGTCGCCGTTCACGCGGGCAATGAAATCGACCCCAGCACCGGCGCAGTCTCGCCGCCGATTCATCTCTCCACCACTTTCCAGCGCGACATCGAAGGCACCTACTCGCGCGGGTTCATGTACTCACGCAACGAGAATCCAAGTCGGAGCGCTCTCGAGCGGGGCGTGGCTGCTCTCGAAGGCGGCGCCGCGGCGGCAGCGTTCGGCAGTGGAATGGCGGCGGCGATGAGCATGTTCCAGGCACTCAGTCCGGGCGATCATATCATCGCGCATGCCGACGCTTACTACGGCACCATCCGTTTGCTGCGGGATGTTTTCCTGCGTTGGAAACTCGAAGTCGATGTCGTCGACATGTGTGACGCGGCCGCGGCGAAAGGCGCGCTGCGCCAGAACACAAAACTACTCTGGATCGAAACGCCTTCGAATCCGCTCTGGCGCATCGTTGACCTCGGCGCAATCACCGCTCTGGCGCATGATGCCGGCGCGATCTGCGTTTGCGACAACACCTGCTCGCCCACCATTCAGCGGCCGTTCGAGTTCGGCGCCGACATTGTTCACTACTCAACCACAAAGTACTTCGGCGGACATTGCGACGTTCTCGGTGGAATCCTCGTCAGCAAAAAGGACGACGAATTCTTTCACCGCGTTCGCGCCATTCAATACACCGGCGGCGCTGTCCCCTCGCCTTTCGATTGCTGGCTCGTGGCGCGCGGCATGCGCACGCTGCCGTGGCGAATGCGCGCGCATTCCGAGAACGCGCTCAAGGTGGCGACGTTTTTGTCGCAACACCCGCAAATCGAACGCGTCCACTTTCCTGGGCTGCCTTCGCATTCCGGACACGACATCGCTGCAAAACAGATGACCATGTTCGGCGGCATGCTCTCGATTGAAGTGAACGGCGGACGTGAGGCGGCAATCGGCACTGCGGCGAAAACAAAAATTTTCACCCGCGCGACAAGTCTCGGTGGGGTGGAAAGTCTGATCGAACATCGGGCGTCAATCGAAGGCGCTGTCTCGCGTTCACCGCAAAGTCTGCTGCGCGTATCAATCGGGCTGGAGAACGCCGATGATTTGATAGAAGACCTGGACCAGGCATTACGCCAGGCGCGCCGTTCTGGGTAGCGCACGCGTCCCGCGTGCTGGTTTCGGCGTCGCGCCGAAACAATCTTTCATTGAGGCGACGTTGCAGCAAAAGTCCGCGAACCCGAGGACGCGTTCGCCAGCACGCGGGACGCGCGCGCTACCCAGACACTCAGCGTCGTAGACGTCGCCGAACCACGTCAAACAACTCGCGAAACTCATTCACGCGCAGCAAGAACGCTGCGCTGAAGAACGCGCCTGCGCCAAGCACAATCGTCACAAGTAGCGCGACCAGTTTTTGCAACAAACGCTGCTGCTCCCACGCGCCGAGCCACCAATGATTCGCCGCCCAGCAGATGAGCGCGAGCAGCGCGCCCGCCAAACCGAGCCTCGTTAGCTCGCTCAGGAGCCGGCGCGTTTCCAAGCCGCCTGTCTGTTTCGCCATCAATACGTAAAGCAGAAGGAAATTTACTGTCGCCACGATGCTGGTGGAGAAGGCCAAACCTCGATGTCCCCAGCCCAGACGAAAAGTGAACAGCCAGTTCAGAAATAGGTTTGTGCCGATGGCGAGAAAGCTCACCAGCATCGGCGTGTTGCGTTTGCCGATGGCGTAGAAGGCCGGCGTCAAAACTTTCAGGGCCGAATATGCCACCAACCCGAGGGCGTAGAATTGCAGCGCGCCCGCTGTCTGCCGCGTCATCTCCGCCGTGAAACGCCCGTGCTCGTAGATCACACTGATGATCGGCGCCGCCAGCATAGCGAGGCCGACGGCCGACGGAATTGTGAGCAAGAACGCCAGGCGCATTCCGCTGGCGAGAATGCCGCGGAATTCCTCGGTGTTTCCAGTGGCCGCGCTTTTCGAAGCGAGCGGCAGCGTCACTGTGCCGATGGCAACGCCGAAAATTCCGAGCGGCAATTGCATGAGGCGAAATGCGATGTTGAGCCAGCTCACCGGACCGTTGCCGAGGCTGGCGGCGAAACCGCTGTTGATGAGTACGTTCACCTGCACCGCGCTGGCGGCGATCACCGCTGGCGCCATCAAACTAAGAACGGTGCGCACGCCCGAATCGCGCCACTGGAAATCGGGGCGGTATCTGTAACCGACGCGCCCGAGCGAAGGAAACTGCGCCGTGAGTTGCCACAATCCGCCAACGAGCGTTCCGATGGCGAGACCCGCGAGCGAACGCGTGCCGAAATGCGGATCGAACCACCAGCCGAGACCGACGCCGGCAATGATGGAGCCGAGGTTGAAATAACTCGACGCCATCGCCGGCGGACCGAAAACATGTTTCGCGTTCAGCATTCCCATGACGAGCGCCGCCAGCGAAACGAGCAGCATGAACGGCCACATGATGCGCGTGAGGAGAACCGTGAGTGCGGTCTTCTCTGCGTCCCAATTCCACCACGTCAACAAATCGACCAGCTGCGGCGCGAAGAGGATGCCGAGCAGCGTCACCGCGCTCATGAACACGGCGGTGAGCGTCGCGACTTTATTCGCCAGCCGCCACGCCGCCTCGTCGCCCTCGGTCGCGATCTTCCCCGAAAACGTGGTGATGAACGCGGTGGAAAGCGCGCCTTCGGCAAACAGATCCCGCAGCAAATTCGGCAACCGGAACGCCATTAGAAACGCGTCCAGGTTTTTACCTGCGCCAAATAAGCCGGCGAAAATCTGCTCGCGAATCAGCCCCAGGATTCTGCTGCACAAAACCGCGAGCCCGACGACCCCGGTGGCGCGTGTGCTGACTCGCGGCTGCTTCGGCGCGACGCTCACAATCCCGTCGGCAAATCGATGAAATTCCTCTCGAGCTGAAACGTCCTCGCCAAATGCTCGGCCAGGGTTTTGACGCCGAGTGTCTCGGTGGCGTAGTGGCCGCCGAGCAGAAGATTGACGCCGAGCTCGTGCGCGGCGACGGCGGCCCAATGCGGCGCTTCGCCGGTGATGAAGGTGTCGATGCCTTCCGCAGCTACGCGCGCAATCTCGCCCCCCGCGCCGCCGGTGATGACGCCGACTTGACGGCTTGTTTTCGGACCAGCCGCCGTGGAGTGAACGCGACCGTTCACAGCAGCTTCTAATCGTCGGGTGATTTCTTCTAACGAGATCTCGACCGCAGCGCGGCGGCCGAGCAACGAACCTTTCTCCTCGAAGAACGGTTCGGAATTTTCTATCCCGAGCGCGCGCATCAGCAGCACGTTGTTGCCGAGCTCGGCATGCAAATCGAGCGGCAGATGCGCGCTATAGACGGCGATGTCGTTATCAAATGCGAGTTTGAGCTGCCGATGGAGCGCGCCGGTGAGCGTGCGCAAACCGCTCCAGAACATGCCGTGGTGAACGATGAGCAGATTCGCGCCGCGTTTCGCCGCTTCCTCCAAGGCGCGGGTGGAGAAATCAACGGCGGCAGCGATCTTCGTCACGCGACCGGAGTTCTCCAGCTGTAGTCCATTGAGCGCGTTCTCGTAGTCGCCGATCTCGCCGATGCGCAGATATTCATCGCAATGCGCGACGATGGTCGAGAGCGATGTCACGCGCTCATTCTGCCAAGCCGCGTGATTTTTGCACGAGCGAAGCGAACGAGCTTGACGCTGCCGCCTCTCCTGTGAGTTTTTGTGAGCGATGGAATACACCGACGCCCCCACGCAAATCGCCGCGACAATGACCTGCCCGCAATGTGGCCGCGAGCTCGCCGCCGACGCGCAAGTCTGCCAGGATTGCGGCTGGCGGCGTGAAAATCCCGACACCGCGGAAGGCAAAGCGAGCGACGCCTTTGCCGTGCTGCTCAGCATCGTGCCGGGACTCGGCCACATTTACAAAGGTCACACCATGATGGGACTGCTGCTGGTTTTTGTCGCAACGCCCATGGCCATCATCCTGGCGCTGCTGGCCGCGACCGCGACCGCCGGCTTCGCTGTGCTTTTGCTTCCGCTGTACTGGATCGGCGTCATGTTCCACGTCTACGGCATCGAGGACCGCGTTGGCCCCGCGAAGGCAGACGAAGGCGAGCAATACTGATTGCTGATTGCTGCACCTCTAACCCGCTACAGGCACGCCCGATAAATCTCTTCCAGAATCTCGCGCAATCCGTAACGGAATCTCCACTGCGGATAATGTGACTGGAACTTCCGCAAATCGCTGATCCACCAGATGTGATCGCCGATGCGGTTTGTCTCTTCGTAATTCCAGGCCAGCTTGCGCCCGCTGATTTCTTCGCTGAGCGCGATCGCCTCCAGCATCGAGCAGTTACAGAAACGGCCGCCGCCGATGTTGTAGATCTCAGCTACCCGCGGCGCCTCGATAAATGCAGCGAAGGCCGCGACCAGATCGAAGGCATGGATGTTGTCGCGCACTTGTTTACCCTTGTAACCGAAAACGCGATACGTGCGCCCGCTCACGCAGCATTTCATGAGATAGGACAAAAACCCGTGCAACTCGGCGCCCGCATGCGCCGGACCGGTCAGACAACCGCCGCGGAAACACGCCGTCGGCATTCCGAAGTAGCGACCATATTCCTGCACCAGCAGATCGGCTGCGGCCTTTGACGCGCCGAAGAGCGAATGCTTGGTCGCGTCGATGCTCATCGTCTCGGGAATGCCGGCCGCGTAGTATTCGTGCTCCGGCGCGATTTCCCAACGCGTCTCCAGCTCGCGCAGCGGCAGACGATTCGGTGTGTCGCCGTAAACTTTATTCGTCGAAGTGAAAACGAAGGGCGCTTCCGGGCAATGCGCGCGAGCGGCCTCGAGCAGGTTAAGCGTGCCATTGGCGTTGACGGAGAAATCGGTCTGCGGATCGCGCGCGGCCCAATCGTGTGAAGGCTGGGCCGCGGTGTGGATGACGGCGCGAATGTGACGGCGATGTTCGGCAAAAACGTCGCTCACTCTCGCGGCATCGCGGATGTCGAGCGCGTGATGTTCATAACCTCGATGGTTTTTCACCAGCTCGTCGCGCGTCGTTTTCGTCGATGCTTCCGCGCCGAAAAATTGCGCGCGCATATCGTTGTCGATCCCGACGACGCGCGCGCCCGTGCTCGCGCAATGCTTCACCGTCTCCGAGCCGATGAGCCCCGCCGAACCGGTCACGATAATTGTTTCCATCTATGCTCAGCGGGCGTCGCCGATGATCCATGTCACCCGTTCCGCACCGCGATCAACGCGCGCGGCGGGGAGCGATTCATCGCCGGAAAAAATGCGATCGATCAGCGACTCCGGCTTATTCGAATCAACGAGAAAACAGATGTTCCGCGCGGCGAGGATGAGCGGGAAGGTAAACGTAAGCCGCCACGACTCGAGCTTCGCCACGTAATTCGCGGCCACGCGCCGCTGCATCTCATGCAGGGCCGCCGTCCCGGGAAAAAGCGATGCGGTATGGCCATCGTCGCCAATGCCAAGGAGGACAAGATCGTGCCGGTAAATCGTCTCACCGCGCTGCGCTGAGAGCGTGTCGAGCTGTTGCTGATACTCGCCCGCGCCAAGCGGCGGCGCGATCTCGCCGCGCATGCGCAGGACGGAGCGCGGCGGAACACGCGCGGGCGCGAGCAAAGTGTCGTCAGCCATTTTGAAATTACTCTGCTCGTCCTCGGGTGGAACACAGCGTTCATCGCCGAAGGTGACCAGCACGTTTTCCCACGGCAGCTCACTTTGTGCCAGCGCTGCGTAAACCGGCCGCGGCGTATTCCCGCCGGAAAGCGCGATGCGAAATTCACCGCGCGTAGCTAACGCGTCTCGGGCGATGGTGAGGATGAACTCCGCTGCTTGCGTTGCGAATTGCGTTGCCCGAATGACCTGACGCGCCATTCAGATCGCGCAATGCGACATGCCACGCTTCTCCAGATAGCGCTGGTGATATTCTTCCGCGCGATAAAACTCCGGCGCCGGCTCGATCTGTGTGACGATCGGCCGCGAAAACCGTCCGCTTTTTTCGAGCGCATCCTTGGCAGCTTCCGTCTCCGCCTTCTGCTCGGGCGAATGATAGAAAACAACGGAACGATATTGCGTCCCTACATCCGGCCCCTGCCGATTGCGGGTAGTCGGGTCGTGGTTGGCCCAGAACACATCGAGCAGCTGGCGGTAGGAAATTTTTTCCGGATCGAACTCGACCTGCACCACTTCGGCATGGCCGGTTCCGTTTGTGCACACATCTTCGTAGGTCGGGTTCCTGGTCGCGCCCCCAGCGTAACCGACCGCGGTGCTCGTCACGCCATCGAGCTTGCGGAACGCTTCCTCCACGCCCCAGAAACAACCCGCGCCAAATATCGCCTTCTCCGTTTTCATTCTGCACGATGAAACCGATGCGCGCCCGGCGCAAGATGCGCGCGAAATTTCGCTCCCCTTCCGCTTGCGTCACGGCGGCGAATCAGAAGATTCACCGCCAAATGGCCGGCGCCACCACTGTCGATCAAATCCGCACGCCTCTGAGCATTCGCGTCTTGAATAAGTGCGGCGCTTTGCTCGATGGCGCAGTCATCCGGCATGCGCGAACAGAGAGTTTCCTCGACGCCGCGCGACGGCGCTGCGGGCTGGATGATTTTGGCCCCGATGACTTCGTCGAGCCGCTTGACCGCCTCCTGGAATCGTGTCACCGCGAGGCGCAGCTGAATCTCATCGGCAAGTTCGCATTGCGCTCCGA
>DAIRIE010000014.1:0-15329 GCA_036809705.1 Chthoniobacterales bacterium | reverse complement strand
GCTTTGCAACCGCCTCCTTCTTCAACGTCACCGCGCAACGCATCCTGAAATTGCGCAGCAGAAAATTCGCCAGCCTCTCTTCATCGTCGGCCTGCCTCGAACGGGAACGACCCTGCTCCACACCCTGCTCGCTGCCGATCCCGCCCACTGCGCGCCATTGACCTGGGAAGTGATGGAACCGTGCGCCCGCGCCGCTGAAGCTCCCAGCGCCCGCATTGGTCGCGTCGAACAAAACCTCCGCTGGTTGAAATGGCTCGCGCCCGATTTCTGCCGCATCCACGCCACCGGCGCGCGACTTCCGCAGGAATGCGTGAGCCTGATGAGCCCCAGTTTCCTCAGCGACCAGTTCGACACCATGTACGATGTGCCGTCGTATCGCCGCTGGTTTTTGCGCCAGGACCTCGCGCCAGCCTACCGGTTTCACCGCCGATTCCTCCAGCATTTGCAACACAGCAAGGCGAACCGCCGTTGGATCCTGAAAGCACCGGCGCACATGTTCGCCTTGCCCGCACTGCTCGCCGCTTATCCCGACGCAATCTTCGTCCAGTCGCATCGCGCGCCGCTCGAAGCCATCGCCTCCGTTTCGAGTTTGATCACCATCCTCCGCCGCATTTTCAGCGACGATGTCGATGCGAGCGAGATTGGCGCCGAGGCGTTGCGCTACTGGTCGGAAACGCTGAACCGTTTCATGCAACAACGCGATCGCCTGCTCGATGGCCGCGTTTGCGATCTACTTTACCGCGACATTCAGCGCGACCCGCTTGGCGCCATCGCGCAGGTTTACGATCATTTTGGCTGGAGACTTTCGCGTGAAACAGAAGCGCGCATGCAGAAAGTGCTCAGGCAACAACCGCGCGAACTCCACAGTCACCACCGCTATCACGCCGCCCAGTTCGGCTTTCGCGTGGAAGAGGAGTCCGAGCTGTTTGGAAGCTACTGCGAGCGCTTTGACGTTTGCAGCAAAAGCGCGCGCCTCTTCGTCCCGCTCGTGACGCGCGGGCTCAGCTGGCGCGAAACAGTTTCGTTGTAGGCAAAGCTCGCATCTACATCACAATGCCGCCGTCGATGCAGATCACCTGCCCAGTGATGTAGCTCGCTTCACTCGACGCCAAAAACGCGACCAGCGCCGCCACCTCTTCCGGCGCGCCCACGCGTTTCAATGGAATGCGATCGTGAAACCAGTTCTTCACTTCATCCGACAGACCCCGTGTCATGTCCGTCGAGATGAATCCGGGCGCAATTGCGTTAACGGTCACATTGCGGCTGGCCAGCTCACGCGCGAGCGATTTAGTGAAGCCGATCAGTCCCGCTTTGCTCGCCGCGTAGTTGGTTTGGCCGGCGTTGCCGATAACCCCCGTGACCGAGCTGATGTTGATAATGCGTCCGCTGCGTTGTTTCGCCATCGCCCGCTGCACCGCCTGCGTGAAATTAAACGCGCCCTTAAGATTGACGTTCAACACCAAATCCCAGTCTTCCGGCGACATTCGCATATTCAAATTGTCCCGTGTCACCCCGGCGTTGTTCACCAGGATATCGGCCCGCGGCCACATCCACCGCATAGGCTTTGGCCCCATCCGCGCGTATCGCGTTGATCTCATCCGCCGTCTTCGCGGCATTCGTTTCCGTGCGGCTGACGCAGGCCACGCGCGCCCCTTCACTCGCCAGCCGCACCGCGATGGCATGACCAATCCCCCTCCCCGCGCCAGTCACAACCGCGACCTGGTTCTCAAATCTCACCGGCACATGCTGCGATGATCGCTCGCTGTGTCAACGCAGCGGCGCATTTTTGCCATCCACCTCTGCCGAAAGTGCGGTTAGGATGAAGCGTGACCGCGATCAAAAGCGCAACTTTGCCCAGCCCGCGCTGGACCGATTTGCCTGAGCGCGGCACCCCTCTCATCCTGCGCGTTTTCCACTGGATCGCCATCACTTGCGGCCGCGCCACCGCCCGCGTTCTGCTCTATCCCATCAACCTCTACTTCGTCATCGGCGCGCGCACAGCCCGCCGAGTTTCTTATCAATACCTCCGGCGCATACTTGGCCGGCGCGTCCACTGGCGCGATGTCTTCCGCCATTTCCATTACTTTGCTTCCACCATTCTCGATCGCGTCTATCTCTTGCGAGGTGAATTCTCGCGCTTCAACGTCACCGTGCACGGCGCGGACATTCTGCATCGCAACATGGAAACCGGTCAGGGCTGTATTCTGCTCGGCTCGCATCTCGGCAGCTTCGAAGTGTTGCGCACGCTCGGCCTGACAAAACGTTTTCAGCTCAAGGTGCTCATGAACGTCGAGCACAACGAAAACCTCACTCGTTTCCTCGATAGCCTTAATCCCGACGTCGCGGACACCGTTATCGTTCCCGATCGGCCTGACACTCTCCTTCGCATCCGCGAAAATCTCGACCGCGGTTTTCTCATCGGCACGCTCGGAGATCGCGTTACCGAAAACGACAAAACCACCTCATGCCATTTCCTCGGTGCGCCAGCGACGTTCCCGGCTGGACCAATGATCATTTCAGCGTTGATGCATCGCCCCATCGTCCTCTTCTTCGGCCTTTATCGGGGCGGCAATCGTTACGAAATTCACTTCGAGCATTTCGCCGACGAGATCCTTTTGAACCGCGAACGGCGCACCGAGCAACTCCAGCAATGGACACAATGTTATGCTGATCGCCTCGAGCACTACACGCGCATGGCCCCCTACAATTGGTTTAACTTCTATCCATTCTGGAGCTAACGAGCTACAGCTTTGAAAGCCACCACACACCCGATCGTCGACCAGGCCGAAATCCGGACGCTTATTCCCCACGCCGGCTCGATGTGCCTGCTCGATCACGTTCTCGAATGGAACGAACAATCCATCGTTTGCGTGAGTCAGACGCATCGCGATCCCGCAAACCCTCTCAGACGCGCTGGACGACTCTCGGCGATTCATGCCTTCGAGTATGGCGCGCAGGCGGTCGCCATTCACGGCGGCTTGCGCGCGCGCGCCTCGGGCGCCTTAGCACCCCCAGGTTATCTCGCCGCCTTGCGCGACGCCACCTTGCACACATCGCAGCTCAATGCTTTTCCTTCCGCATTGCAAGTTCAAGCCGAGCAACTCTTCGCCGACCGAGCTAACTCCGTTTATCAATGTTCCATCTTCGCCGGAGACACCTTGCTTGCGCATGGACGTGTCACCATCATCCTGCGAGACACTGGAAAGGTTGGCCGCCGTCCTGTCCCATCTCCTGGCATAACCTCCGATCGCTTCATCCCATCCGATCACCCCAGCCTAGCCGGCCACTTCCCTGATGAGCCAATCGTACCCGGCGTAGTTATCCTCGATGAGCTCATGACTGCGCTAGCTCAAGTAGGACAGTCATCCAGTGAGTTAAGCCGGATTAGCTCGGTCAAGTTTCTCGCCCCCCTCCTGCCTGAGGAACGGTTTGCCATTTCCTTTGACCCTTCGCCCGAAGCGCAGCATCTCGACTTTCGCTGTCGCACGGCCGATCGCGTCATCGCACAAGGTCGTTTCGAGCTAACGATCCATGACTAAGCGTCCCCAGTCGCCGGCGTTTGATCCGCCGCTGCGGAACGAGCGCCTCGCGACCTTACTTAAGCAATTCCCGGAGCCTCTCTTTGGCGACCGACTCTATCGAAGCATCGAGTTGCTCGAACGCTACAGCATCGATGCTGCGATTGATGTACTCACGCGGCTAGAGATTCTCGATCATCTCACAGAGTGGCGCTCGGCCGCTAACTTATGTGAACTACTCTCCTTTCAGCCTCGTTTTACTTTCGCGCTGAACTGGCTTTTGCAGCGCGTGATTGAAACAGGTTGCCTCGAAACGCAGAGGGACGGTGGGGAAGCCGCGCCGCGCTATCGCTTGCGAGGCTTGCCGTGGCTACCTGATCTCAACCACCTTCGAGCTATCGGTTTGGATATTGACCCGGTTAACGCGCCTACTTTAGCTTTGCTCGAGACCGCCGCGCGTCTCTATCCTGCCGTCGCGCGCGGCGAACAAAGCGGCGAGCAGGCGCTCTTCGGCACCGAAGGAATACCACTCTGGCTTAACTACTTTTCTAACAAGAACCCGACTTATGCCGTCAACAACTGGGTCGCGGCCATCGCTGCGACGAGCGCGATTCAGCAACATGGAAAGCTGCGCGTCCTCGAGCTCGGCGCGGGAGCAGGAAGCGCCAGCGAGATTCTTTTGCGTTGCCTCGATCAAGCTAATCTTTTGCCAAAACTGGAGAACTATCTAATCACCGAACCAAACGCGTTCTTCCTTCGTCGCGGTCAGCGCGAACTATCCAGCAAGTATCCTCATCTACCGCTGAAGTGGCGCGCACTTGATATTAACGAGGCGTGGCCGGAGCAAGGAATCGCGCCGGGCGAATTCGACCTGATTCTCGGAGTCAATGTCCTGCATGTGGCAAACGACCTGTTGCGAGCGACGCGGCAGGCGCGAGAAGCTCTGGCCGGGAACGGCTGGTTAGTTATTGGTGAATGCGTTCGGCCGCATTCTCATCAACCCATTTATGTCGAGCTGATCTTCCAACTCCTCGACAGCTTCACCAGCGTTCTGATCGACCCGGACATTCGGCCGAATCCCGGCTTTCTCACCGCGGAGCAATGGCAGCGCGTTTTTGCCTGCGCCGATTTCACCCGCACCGAAGTCACTCCCGACATCGACCGCATCCGCGACATTTACCCGCACTTCTTCACCGCGGCCATTTCCGGCCAAAAGTGAATCGCAAAGCGACTGGTCAGAGATGTCTCGACTTCGCTTCGCTCGACATGACAGGACGCGGCGACAACAGCCACGACGTTGGAGCTGCCGCCCGTCCTCGGCGGCGGAGAGGCAAGGCGTGGTGGTCCATTCCATCCTCCCCCGCGACCGACGTGAGCTAACGACGTTTCCCGATTTCCACACCCTGCTCCGCTCTGCTACTTTCATCGCGAGATGCCCGATGAAGTGACGAAACGCATCGCGCTCGAGATCGCGCACGTCCTTTTCATCGACGTGATCGGTTATTCCAAGCTTTCTATCAACGACCAGCGCGCGGCGCTCGATGAACTTACCGCGGTCGTGCGCGGCTCGGAGCATTTCCAGAAAGCCGAAGCGGCCGACAAGCTCATCCGCATCCCCACCGGTGATGGCATGGCGCTGGTTTTTTACACCAGTCCAGATGCGCCGGTGGAATGCGCCATCGAGATCGACCGCGCGCTGAGGAATCATCCGAGGCTGCGCTTGCGCATGGGTGTGCACAGCGGGCCGGTCAGCGGAGTCATCGATGTCAACGAGCGTGCGAATGTCGCCGGCGCCGGGATCAATCTCGCCCAGCGCGTGATGGATTGCGGCGACGCCGGGCACATTCTGCTCTCGAAACATGTCGCGGAAGATTTGGCTGAATTCGAGGAATGGCGCTCGGCCCTGCACAATCTCGGCATGTGCGAAGTGAAACACGGAGTGCGGGTTTGCATCGTCAATCTTTACTGCGACGACTTCGGCAATCCCGCGCTTCCCAAAAAATTTAAGCTTCAGCGGAAACGCCGGGCGCGGATGCGCTGGGCTGCGCTCGCCCTCGGGTTGGTATTGCTCGGCGCGATCGTCGCCGGTTCCATCATTCTCTCTCGCCGATCAACTCCCGCAACCGCGCTCGTTCCGGAGAAAAGCATCGCCGTTTTGCCTTTCGAAAATCTGAGCAGCGAAAAAGAGAACGCCTATTTCGCCGACGGCGTACAGGACGAGATTCTGACCAATCTCGCCAAAATCGCGGACCTCAAAGTGATCAGCCGCACCAGCGTGATGCAATACAAGACTAGTCTCGCGCGCAACCTGCGCGAGATCGGCAGGCAGCTCGGAGTCGCGCACCTGCTCGAAGGCAGCGTTCAGCGCGCGGCCGGAAAGGTGCGGGTCAATGCGCAGCTGATCGACGCGCGCACCGACGCGCACTCGTGGGCGGAAAACTACGACCGGCCGCTCGATGACGTCTTCGCCATTCAAAGCGAGATCGCCAAAACCATCGCGGACCAGTTGCGCGCCAAACTTTCGCCCAGTGAAAAGGCAGCCATCGACAAACCGGACACCACCGACCTCGCCGCTTACGATCTCTACCTGCGCGCCCGCTCGCTCTTCGCCGATAGCTCCAATCAGGTGCAGGCCAGGCCGAACCTGATGCAGGCCGCGCGTTTCCTCGACGAAGCGGTCTCGCGCGATCCGCAGTTTCTCGTCGCCTGGTGCCTGCTCTCACGCGTCCACGGCAACATTTACTGGGACGGCTTCGATCATACTCCGGCTCGCCTCGAGATGGCGAACGCGGCCGTGCAAACTGCGCTGCATCTCCAGCCCGACTCGGGTGAAGCGCATCTCGCGCTGGCCGATTACTACTACCATGGCTTCCGCAATTACGATCGCGCGCGCACCGAGCTGGCGCAGGCGCGCCGCACATTGCCGAACAGCGCGGAAGTTTTTGAATACACCGCTTACATCGATCGGCGTCAGGGCCGCTGGCAGGAAGCAACGCGCAATCTCGAACGCGCGCTCGAGCTCGACCCGCGGAATTTTTTCACTCTTCAACAAATGGCGCTCTTTTATCAATGGCAGCGCCGTTACGCCGATGAAGCGCGCACATACGATCGCGCGTTGAAGATCGTGCCGGGCGATGCGCAGACGCGAATACTCCGCGCCGCGGTCGCGACGGATTGGCGGGCTGACATCAAGCCGTATGAGGAGACGCTCGCCGCGTTGATCGCGGAAAACCCCGGCATCGCGCCGGACGTGGATGACCCTTTCTATTCCCTGTGCGAACGAACACCGGCTGCCGCTGCTCGCGTCCTTGCCAATTACCCCACGGAAGGCGTGGTGAATAACGGAGTCAACTTCCCGAAAGCTTACTGGGAAGGCGTCGTCGCGCGCTGGCAGAATGATCCAGCGCGGGCGCAGGCGGCCTTCACCGGCGCGCGGGCTGAAGTGGAAAAGATCGTGGAAAAACAACCCGACTTCGCCGCCGCGCTCAGCCTGCTCGGGATGATCGATGCCGGCCTCGGTCGCAAGGAAGAAGCGCTACGCGAGGGCCGGCGCGCGTGCGAGTTGTTGCCGATGACAAGCGACGCGGTGGATGGCGCAAACTTCGCGGTCAATCTCGCGCAAATATACACATGGATCGGCGAGAAAACCCTGGCGACCGAACAGCTCGCCGCCATCGAGCGCGTGCCAAATCAACTCAGCTACGGTTTCCTTAAACTCCAGCCGCAATGGGACCCACTGCGCGGAGACGCAGCCTTCGAGAAAATCGTAGCGTCACTCGCTCCGTAAGACAGCCGTCTCGGCTATCCCGTCCGGCAGGCGTCCCGCCTGCCGCAGCCGTCGTTAGCTCAAAAGACTCTGCGCAACCCGCGCGCTGCCCAACCACGCTTCACCGTTCACTGATCACCGTTCACCGTTCACCGTTCATCGTTCACCGTTCATCGTTCACTTTCCCGTTGACATCCCTCACCCAGGCTCCATAACTCAACCCGCACCCATCATGAAGACACCATCCGTCTTTACTCTTGCGACTATCGCCCTCCTCGCTTTCACCGTCCGTGCCTCCGCCATTCCCATCAGCAACATCGTCAAAAACGGCGGATTCGAGACTGGCGACTTCTCGAACTGGCACCTCAGCGGCAACACTGGCGGGACCGCGCGCACCAGCGCCGCACGCACCAGCGCCTTCGGTGTCGATCACGACTCTGCTCACACCGGCAATTACGGCGCCTTCGCCAGCCCGAATGGCTCGCTCGGATTCCTCCGGCAAACACTCGACACCGTAGCCGGCGCCACCTACCAGCTCAGCTTTTGGCTCCAAGCCGCTGGCGGCGAAGCTGCACAGGCTGCTTCCGCCGCTCATCCCCTCGATTTTCAAGTGTTCTGGAATGGCGACCTCATCTACGAGACCTTTGCTCCTCCTGCCGCCTATACCCACTTCACCTTCTCCGGCTTGACTACTGATTGCGACTGCATCGCTCTCACCTTCGGTTTCCGCAACGACTTCGGCTCATTCCATCTCGACGACGTCGTCGGCGGCATCGCCCCCCAGGTGCCCGAGTTCTTCTCGACTATCTGGCTGCTTCTCCCCGCCGGCCTGCTGCTCGCCCTGGCTCATCCGCGAAAGCAGCCAAAGACAGTCACACTGTAGGAACACCTGCCTCGAGCTATTTAACTACTCCGCGGTAGTTACTGAGGCCAGGCAGAATTAAGCTTCTTTTTCCTCCAGCCGGCGGTCTCTCCGGCCTATTTTGCCAGATAGCCGATAAGCGGTAACTTACTTATCACCCCAGCCGCTCGGCGGCTACCCTTTGTCATCCTGAGCGGAGTCGAAGGATCTCTAACTATTTTTGCGGCCTGTCCGCAGCCATTCGACGGAACAAAGTGGCGAATACCCGCGATCCTGTCAGCGCGGCACAGAGCATGGTGTTCACCGGTTTCGGTTGCGCCTGCACCTTATGGGTTTCCGACTTGTCTACGCTGATCCAGGCTACCAGTTTCCACCCGAATACCTAACCAAGCGCTGCAGCGAACGGCTACCCGGCTTGTAGAGTTTCGTCTGATGGTTACCGCAAGAGCATCGACGTCACGGTCCCCATCGTCACAGTTGAGCTTGACCTCGTTAGGCTATCTGGCGCTCCCGGCAAAGCGAGATGCCGGTTTGTTCGCCCTCGACTCCGCGATTGTTTGTGCGATTATCACACCTATGATGGTTCGCTGGTGCGTCTGCGCATTTGCGTTTTTGGTAGCCGCCTCTTCAGAAGCGGCAAACCTCGAAGACCTTTACTACGCCGGGGAAGCACGGCTGAGCGGCGAGGGCGGCCAGCCGTACGGTTCACAAGTCATCCTCCTCCACAAAACCAGTGACCCGCAGAAGAGCTTGATCATTGAGCGAGCGCTGGTGGTAAAGCCGGACCGAAGTGTCGACGATTACACCATGAATCTGCAGGTGAAGGGCGACGCATTTACCGTTTCGGACGCGAAGAACACGATTGAGGGAGGTGGACAGCTATTTGGCCCGGCCTGGCACTGGTCGTATTTCCGCGGCACATACAAGAGCACGACGGGCGCGCAGATTGAGGACGAGAATTATCTCAGCGATCCTGCGGTGCTAGTTGCGCGGAAGAAGATTACGCAGCCAGGCAAGGGAGTCGTCTACATGGACATTGTTCTTCATGCCATAACCGCACCAACGTTTGAAGTTTTCGAGAAGGCTTTGTTAAAGAAATAGGTTCACTTGAGCCGTTTCCACGGTAGGTAGGAATCTACCGGGGCGCTGAGGGCCTCTTGGCCGAATCAATATCGAGGAAGACTGCTGTGTGGGATTGGCAATGTTGTAGCTCGGTAGCTTTTGACTTTGCAAGGTCGCGCCTTCTCCAGCTCCGAGTCAGCGCTACTCGAAATACGGTCGAATGTGCGTGTACTTGGTGTCGCCGATTCCTTTAACTGCTCTGAGATCATCGGCGCTTTTGAATGGACGCGCCGCGATGATGCGCTCGGCGATGACAGGGCCGATACCTGAGATATTCTCGAGCTCGGCTTCGGAAGCAGTATTAACGTTGAGCTTGATCTCGGTGAGGGGGTCGGCAGATGAGACAGGTTCGGCCGGCGATTCTTCGGTCGTGTCGGGCGGCGCCGGCGGCGCGGGCACTAGTTCATTCTGTACCAGCTCAGCGGGGCGAAAGAATTTGTCGAAGGGATCGATGCCCTTCTCGCTCTCGGCCTGCTGAGCACGCACTTGAATCCGACCTTCGTCCACGCCCCAGCCACCTACTTTCTCCGCTTTAGCTTTGTGCTCGAGATGTACGAGCTTCTGCCATTCCGCGGCAGCGGAGTTAAGACCCTCAGGCCGGGCGGTAGCGGCATGAATGCGCGCGAGGCCGTTCTCCACCAATTGCTCGCCGAGATCGCCGCTGCGCGTTTGGACAAAGGCATAGAAGCGTTGCATGCGACTGCGACCGCCCGCGTCTTCCCAGCAGGTGCGAACTAAAAACGGTTCGGTGAGCTTTTCGCGCACGAACTGCTTGGCCAGCTCGCCGACTTGAAGCACCTGCTCCGGTTTGACGCCGAAGAAGATGGCCTGCTCTTCCACGCGATCGCGGAACTCAGCGCTGGTTTCCGGAGCGTCGATGAAATAGAGCCGGAAAATGTATTCCCTACTCTGAACGCTGATGTGAAAACTGTCGCCGTCGTTAGGCCGTTTTACGAGGTAATGGCCACCTTGCAGTGTAACCCAGGGAGTGTGGGCAAACGCACCAGTGACACTAAGCTGGATAAGCAGCAGAAAGAGCAGCTTCCGTGACAAACTAAGAGTGAACGCGCGTTTCAAGATAAGACGTACACTTGTTAATTTAGTATCGCAAAAGCCCAGGTAGGACAACTATTTTTCCGGATCAGTAAAAACGCAGCTCACGCTAGGTCCTCGCTTGCGCGAGAACGCCCTGCGCTATTAGGCGCGCGTGCTACCCGAGATCCACCGCGCCGTATCTGCGCTGACGTCTCCCGAAATCCTCTACCGCGGCGAGTAAATCCTTGCGCGTGAAATCCGGCCAGAGCTTCGGTGTCACCCACATCTCGGTGTAGGAAAGCTGCCAGAGTAAGAAATTGGAAATGCGCATCTCGCCCGAGGTGCGGATAAGGAGGTCGGGATCGGGATAGTAGCGCGTGTAAAGATGTTTGCTGAACATCCCGGCATTGATCATGGCGCTGTCGATGTGGCCTGCCTGAATCTCGCGCAGCAGACTGCGAATGCCGTCAATGATTTCATCGCGTCCGCCGTAGCTAAGGGCGAGAATGAGTGTGAGACCGTTGTTGTGCGCGGTCCGCTCGATGGAGTCGTGCAATCGTCGCTGGCAACTTTGCGGCAAATCAGTAAGCCGGCCGATCGCCTGCAAACGGACATTTTTCTCCAGCAACTCTGCCGTTTTATCCTTCAGAAATTTCTCCAACAGCCGCATCAGGGCGAAGACTTCGCTTTTGGGCCGCTGCCAATTTTCGGCCGAGAACGCATAGAGCGTGAGGTATTCGATTTTCAATTCGCCGCACCCTTCGACGCATTCGCGCACGGCTTCGGCGCCGCGCTCGTGGCCCTTGATGCGCGGTAAACCTCGCTGCTTCGCCCACCGCCCGTTCCCATCCATGATGATGGCGACGTGACGCGGAATCGCTTTCGGCGCCATCGCTACAGCGTAATCGTTTCCGAGCGCGTCGGGCCGACGCTGACCATGCCCAACTTCGCGCCAGTCATTTCGGCAATGGCCTTGAGGTAAACTCGCGCTTTTTTCGGGAGCGCGGAAAACTTGCGCGCGGCTCCGGTCGGCTCGTTCCAGCCGGCGAATTCCTGATAAATCGGCTCGCAATTATTCCACTGCACCGGATCGCAGGGAGGCACCTCGAGGCGTTTGCCGTTAAGGCGATAGGCGACGCAAACGCGGATTGGGTGGATGGTGTCGAGGCCGTCAAGATTGGTAATCGCGAGTTCGTCGATACCATTGATCATGGTGGCGTAATGCGTGGCCACAGCGTCGAACCACCCGCAGCGCCGGGCGCGCCCGGTGGTGGCGCCGAACTCGCGCCCCATCTCGTGCAGCATGTCGGCGATGCCGGCGTCTTCGCTCGGCAACGGCCCCTCGCCCACGCGCGTAGTGTAGGCTTTCATCACACCGACGACGCGATCCATGCGATGAGGCGGAACGCCGGAGCCGGTGCACGCGCCGCCGGCGGTGGTGTTCGACGAGGTGACGTAAGGATAGGTGCCGTGATCGATGTCGAGGAACGTCCCCTGCGCGCCCTCGAACAAAATGTCGCGCCCGCGCTGCATTTCGCGATGGAGATAAACGACGGTGTTAGCGACGAATGGCGCGAGCACCTTGCCTGCGGCGAGGTAGCGCTGGTTCACCTCAGCGAAATCATTCGGCCGGGCGCCGAGCGCGCGCAGGATGGCGTTGTTCTCGCGCATTTTCGAGGCGAGTTTTTTTGAGAATAACGCCGGCTGAATGAGGTCGGACATGCGCAGGCCGGTGCGCGCGGCCTTGTCACCATAGGCGGGACCGATGCCGCGTTTAGTAGTTCCAATTTTAGCGCGGCCTTTGCGCAACTCGCGTTGCTCATCGAGCGCCGCATGGTACGGAAGCACCAGATGCGCGCTTTCGCTGATGAGGAGATTGCGCGCGATCCTCACGCGCGCTCCACGCAAATTTTCGATCTCTCCCACGAGCGCGACCGGATCGACGACAACCCCATTGCCAATGACGCAAACTTTTCCGCGACGCAAAATGCCCGACGGAATAAGGTGCAAAATGTATTTTCTGCCGCCGTGAATGACGGTGTGACCGGCGTTGTTTCCGCCCTGGCTGCGCACAACAATGTCCGCATCGGCGGTGAGGACATCGATGATTTTGCCTTTGCCTTCGTCCCCCCACTGCGCGCCGATGAGAATGGTGTTGGCCATGAACGTTACGGACAAAAAGTTGTCCCGATGCGCGCAAGTGACGCAGTCGGGACTTGCTGTCGAAATTATGAGCGGAGGCAAAGGGCGCAAGGCCATTCTGCGAAACCGCGATAGCTGTCGCCTTCCGCGCAGCCGGATACTGTAGCCGTCGCCCTGTGGGCGACGCGAGACCGCGGCCCGCAGCCCTATCCGCGTGTCGCACCACCACACGCCCGCGCTTCGCCAGCGAAGCAGCTACAATTTCACCGACGTCACTTTTCCCACAGCGAAGCAGCTACAAATTTGGTTTGCTACTTCCGGCGCGCATTCGATAGCGTCGCGCCCATGCGAACCATTCTGCTCGTCATTCTCGTGTTGTTGCTCATCGGCAGCCTGCCGACGTGGGCTATGCGCCCGCCGGCTGGGGCTATTATCCCGGCGGCGGCTTGCTCGTGCTCATCATTCTGATCCTGCTCCTCTGGCGCGTGTAAAAGGCCGTCGGCTCGGGGAGCACAGGCTGCCATGCCAGTCCGGCTCGGACTTTCGGCTGCCAACCGAAATCCGTGCCACGCGGCGGACTCGCTATCGTTGCTGCTGCTGCGGCAGTACCCGCACCACCGGCAACGGAAACCGGAGCCGCAACTCCTCATGCAGATAAATCTCCACATGATGCAACCCGAATTGCTGGAACTGCACCCCGCCGAAGTAATGCACGTTGGTCGCGTGCCCCTCCATCTCCTTTAACTCAAAGTCCACCTCCGCCTGCGCGATCACGTGCTGTTCATCCACGCCCATGATGCGCGACCGTTGCCGGAACTTCCCCGTCCCGCTGCACCAGCGCGACCAAATGCACAGCCGCATGTAATTAATCGGCAGCTGCGGCGCCGGGATCACATTGACCACGCCCACCAGCGTCTGCATGCCATTAAACTCGTGCCGCACGTCTTCGCACAAAACGCAGCTTTGCAGGTCCGGCAGGATAACGTCTTCGGCCATAGCTTAGATTACACCGCGCATCAGCAGCCACATCAAGACCGCACCAAGAGCAATCCGATAAATGGCAAAAGGGGCGAACCCACGCGCCCGCACCCAGTTAATAAACCAGGCCACGACCCCGAGGGCGACGACGAATGAAATGAGCGTGCCGATCGCCAGCACCAGCCAATTGTGCGCCGTCATTGTCAGCGGCGCGAGATTCGCTTCGTCTCCGCCGCGATGCGACAGTGTTTTCACGAGATCATAGCCCGTGGCCACGACCATCGTCGGCATGGAAAGAAAGAAGGAGAACTCGAGCGCCGCGGAGCGTGAAAGCCCGGCGATCTGTCCGGCCGCAATGGTCGCCATCGAGCGCGAGGTGCCCGGAAAAACCGCCGAGGCAATTTGCGCAAAACCGATCCAGGCCGCCTGCGGCAGCGACATGTCCTCGACGCGCGCGGTACGCGGGTTGCGACAAACAGCATCGACCAGCCACATCACGATGCCACCGACGAGGAGCGCCCACGCCATCACCCAGAGATTCTCCAGGTTTTGCCCGATCTGTTTCTTTAGCAAAAACGCCGGCACCGCCGTGATAACAAACGCAATCACCGTTAGTCCCACCGGATGAGTAAACACGTTACGATCACCTCGCTCCCCCCGCGGAAACGTCGCAGCGAACTTCAATATCCGATTCCAAAAATAAACCGGCAGCGCCAGAATCGCGCCCAACTGAATGACGATGGTGTACATCTTCCAGAAGGGATCGTGCAGGTCGAGCCGCAGCAATGCCTCGGCGATGCGCAGATGGGCCGTCGAGCTCACGGGCAAAAATTCGGTGAGTCCCTCCAGAGTGCCCAGAAGAAGCGATAGCAGATAGTCACTCATTGGTCAGTAAACATCTTGGTCCCCGCGGTATTGGTGCGCGCTCATACTCGTGTGTGCCCGATAATGCAAACCGTGGGGAGTGAGCGTCGTCTGATCCTTGGGAGCAACGCCGCCCGGGCGGAGATGGCGGCGTGATCATGCACGCTACTGTCGTTTGCGATTCGCGGCCTCGAACGTAGGATTTGATGAAGTGGCTTCCGAAAGGCACCAGTCGCGTTCGCAGGAGGAGTTGCCGTTACCTATTCATCTGCTTCAACGTCCGGCTCGGAAAATACTCCAGCCGCGGCAACTATCGCCCTTAGCTCAGGACACGCTTAGGGCGCGCGGAAAATCAATCACTTCTCGCCGGCGGCGCGTGAACATTCAGGTGTCGACCAGCACGTCGAGTCGAACTCCTGATCGTCCACAGCTCCAGCGATCTTTCTGGCTGTTCGTTCTTCGCGGCCTTGCTTTACATTGCCTTCAGCATCTCCTTTCAGTCGCAGCCGCGGTTTAGGCTGGCCGGCTGCAACGCGATGAAGTTGCTCATAAGCTTCCTAGGATTCACCTCGGTGGTATCAGCATCGATACATGTGTCTGACCGAGCGATTGGAACTATCGACGGTGTTATTGTCGTTCACGCGAAGGGAACCGTTACTGAATACCCAGCCGCAGCTAATAGCGCTATCGCTCGCGGCGACGCGTTAGTTAAAGCCTTTGCCGGACATCACGACGATGACGAGATTCGACCCGGGCCAGGCGAGTATGACGTGCCTTGTGACATGCTTCTCCTCAAAGACGCACGACTCGTTGGAACCTCTCGCACAATCATCCGCGCCCGTGAGAACACTGCGAGCCATCCGCGCGGTGATACGATCATCGGGTCATTCAGCCCGATACAGAAAAAGCATTGCGCTGTCCGCGGCATCCGTTTCGATTGCAACCTTCAGCATCAGAATTATCCAGCCGCAGTGGTCGCGGCAGTCTCACTTCTCGGCGGCGGCACGATAGAAGATTGCAGCGCGATCAACTGGGGATCCAA
>DAIRIE010000013.1:9802-23953 GCA_036809705.1 Chthoniobacterales bacterium | reverse complement strand
TGCGCGCATTTACCCACGCTTGCGTGCCGCTGGTACACCGCTCTCTCCGCCCGTCGGCACCGGAAAGCTTCTACTCGTGCTTAACAGCGCTCTTAAACGTGAACTTATGTTTTTCGACGGCTCGGACAGTTGCTAACGGCTAAGACGGCGGCCCAGGCGCTGCAGCCATCGCCTCACATGGCGGGCCGGGCCGGTGCTGCATTTGGTTTTGCATCGATAGCCAGTGCGCCGTAAAAAGCCGCGACTTGCGTTCTGCTGAGCCATGGCTGCACTTGAGCTCGTTAGACGTTACGATGCGTACCTGGAGTGAAGTAGACGCCTGGCTGCAAATGACGGCATTGCCGCTCGTCAGTGTTCTCGTAGGTTGCCTTTTCATATACGCAAGTCGGCGCGTTGCTGCGCATCGATTAGTTGCCGCGTCCTAATTGTAGGGACGTCTGAACTCGTGGTGACGCGGGTTAGGTTCAGGCGGCGGTTGTGTCCGCGGCGCAGTAGCTGGCGAAAAGCGCTTGGTGAATTTCCGCCAGGCGCTTCTGTGTCAGCCCGAGATATTCGTGGAGACCGTACTCGAAGATGTCGCTGATGGTGGCGAAGTCGAGATCGTAGCGGAGGCGGCCGGAAAGGCGTTCGGCTTCGTTCGCGTATTGTGTCTCGTTAGAGCCGGAAATGCGATGGAGGGCGGCGTCGAGGGCGTCGACGCTGAAGCGGATGGAGCGTGGGAAATCGGGATGAGTGATGAGGAACTCGGCGACTTTCCACGGTGCGACCTGGCCGACGTAGATTTTACGGTAAGCTTCGAGTGCGCTGCACGATTTGAGCACTGACATCCACTGGATGGTATCGACGTTGCCACCTACTCTTTCACCGGATGGAAGCAGGAGGTGATACTTAACGTCGAGTATGCGCGAGGTGTTGTCGGCGCGTTCGAGTAGTTTGCCGATGCGGAGGAAGTCCCAGCCTTCGCCGTGAGTCATGGTCGCATCGGTGATGCCTTGCACGAGGTGCGAGCCGGTGATGATGCGACGGAAGAATTCGTAGGGGCTGAGACGCAGCATTTTCCGCCCTGTGTCGCCTTTAATGAAAAGGTAGATGCGATTGATCTGTTCCCACATCTCACTCGAGATTTGTTCGCGCACGGTGCGGGCGTTTTCGCGTGCGCCGGCGAGGCAAGCGTAAACTGAGTTTGGGTTTTTGCGTTGCAGGCAAACAAAATCAATGGCGGCCTGGCCGTCGGGATTCGGATAAAGCGAAGTGAACAGCTCGTTTTCTTCGAGGGAGGCGATGATGGGGTTCCACTGTTGGAGGGTGTCGGGGTCGCGCTGATTCTCGAGATCGAGGAGAAGTTGCAGGTTTACATCGGCGAGCCGGGCGTTGTTTTCCGCCCGCTCGATGTAGCGGCTCATCCAGTAGAGGGAATCAGCGACGCGGCTAAGCATAGGTAGAATGGAGTATTGGAGTGTTGGAGTAGTGAAGTCCTGTCGCTGTCTCCATTACTCCATTACTCCCTCACTCCACTTCTTCCAGCACCCAGGTATCCTTGCTGCCGCCGCCTTGTGAGGAGTTAACTACGAGCGATCCGTCCTGAAGGGCGACGCGGGTGAGGGCTCCGGGAACGATGGTGATCTTCTCACCGTAGAGAATATATGGTCGCAGATCGACGTGACGGCCACGGATGTTGTCGTCGCTGAAGGCGGGTGAACGGGACAGCGCGACTATCGGCTGGGCGATGTAGTTACGCGGTTCCTTGCGGATGCGTTTACGAAATTCCTGGCGCTCCGCCTCGGTGGATTGGGAGCCGACGAGCATGCCGTAGCCTCCACTCTCATTAGCTGCTTTGACGACAAGCTCGGGTAGATGCTCCAGGATGTAGTCGCGATCGGTTGCGTTAGCGGCCAGATACGTCGGGACGTTGGGCAAGATAGCATCCTGCTCCAGGTAATAGCGGATCATCTGCGGGACGAAGTGGTAGATGACCTTATCATCGGCGATGCCGGTGCCGATGGAATTGGCGATGCTAATGTTACCCTTGCGATAGGCTTCAACCAGGCCGCGCACGCCGAGGCCGGAGTCTTTGCGGAAGACTTCGGGATCAAGGAAGTCATCGTTGATGCGGCGGTATATTACGTGAACTGGCTCCAATCCCTTGGTAGTTCGCATGCATACCCTGCCGTTCTGGGCGACGAGATCGCGGCCTTCGACGATCTCGATACCCATGGAACGAGCGAGAAAAGAATGTTCGTAATAAGCCGAGTTATGAATGCCGGGAGTAAGCAGGACAACGGTAGGATTAGTGACCTGCGAAGGCGCGATGGAGCGAAGAACATTAAGTAGCTCCTGACTGTAGTCTTCTACCGGCCGGACGCGATGTTGCGCGAAGAGATTCGGGAAGACACGGCGCATGACCTGGCGATTTTGCAGGACGTAAGAGACGCCGGAAGGACAGCGGGCGTTATCTTCCAGGACAAGGAAGTTGCCCTCACGGTCTCGCACGAGATCGGTGCCGCAGATATGGATGTAGATATTCTTCGGCACATCGAAATACATGAACTCCGGGCGGAATGACGCGGCCTGCCAGACGTATTCCTTGGGAATGATGCGGTCCCGCAGGATGGATTGGCCATGGTAGATATCGTGCAGAAAAAGGTTGAGCGCGGTGATGCGCTGCTCGAGGCCGCGCTCGATGGTTTTCCATTCGGAGGCGGAGATGACGCGCGGGATGAGATCGAAAGGGAAAATGCGCTCGGTGCCCTGCGCGTCATTGTAAACAGTGAAGGTAACGCCCTGGCGTAAGAGAGTCAGCGCGGCGAGCTCGCGTTTGCGTTCGAACTCCTCGGCCGTCAGCTTGGCGAAGCGCTCGCATAAGTGGCGGTAATGCGGGCGCGGTTCGCTCGGAGCGGCGAACATCTCATCGTAGAATCCACCCGGGTCGTAGCCGGCGAAGAACTCGCTCACGACTCATTTTGCCGTGACGCCTGGTTGTTTCGCAAATAGAAAGGTGTGTGGTGTCGCCCGAGCGCGAACGAAACGGCGCGCTGCTCTCCTGAGATTCAACTTCAGCGAGGTGAAGTTTGGGACGACACGGAGGTCGTGCCTCCCGCGCCGGCGTTTGGCACGAACCGTTCGGTGCTTCCGCGGGCGGTGTTCGCGGCCGGCGTTCGGCGCGGACACAGGAAGAGATTCTTCCACTCCGCTTTCCACCAGCGGACCAGACCTTGCGCGAGTTGCTTGCGCAGTCGCAGGTCGGGAACGAAGCCATCGTAGAGCTCGCGCCAGCCGTGGTTGACCTGGCCAAGGCGACCGGCTGCGGCACGCCGTTTTGCGATTTTTACCAGTCGCCCGCCGTAGAAGCTCATGAAGGCGCGCGCGAAATGCCCGCCCCGCCCCTCGAATGGCAGCCGGGTGAAAGCGCATTCGGGATCGCGATAAACATGCCGCACGAGACCGATGTAGTAACTGACAACGTCGAGCAGCAGCGCCGCCGCCATGAGGTCGCCTTCGCCCATGTAGAAATATTTGTCGCGATAGAGTGACTCGAACCAGGAGCGATAGGTCACCGCGTATTGCGTGTTGTAGTAGTCGAGCAGCGCGCTGACATCTTCGCCGGCATGCGCGCGCGCCAACATCTCCGCCACGAAGTAGCTGGTGAACGAACAGAAATCGAGGCCGGGGCTATAAAGCGGATCGATGAACCCGGCGGCGTCACCTACCGCGGCCCAGCCATCGCCGCAGACTTTTTCGCTCCAATACGGCAACGCGGAAAAGGCGTGCACGTCGCCTTCGATGGCGCTGGCGTTGGCGAAAATCGCGCGACCGACGGGGTGCGAGACGAGGTGATGGTGCAGGCGCTGACCGAGGTTGGCGCCCGGGGGCAACTGGAAAATGCGCTCATCATAAACAAGGCCCGCGCTCACATCACCGCCGCGCAGTGGGATGATCCAGCACCACCAGCCGTGACCCATAAGATGATTGGTGGCCCATTCACGGCCAGTGCGGCAGGCGTTCGCCATCTCTGGAAAATTCTCGCGCCAATCGTAGCTATCCCATTGTTTCGTGCCGGTGAATCGCGCCCACACGGCGCTGATCGGGTGGTCGGTGTTCTGCCGAAAATAGCCGAGCTTGCGTGGGATCATCGCGGCGCGTCCGGTGGCGTCGATAATCCAGCGCGCGGCGATTGTCTGCGTCTCGTTAGTTGCTTGGACGACCAGTTTTTGCGCCGCGCCTTCATTCAACTCGAGCGCCGTCACCTTTGCCGGCCGCAGCAGTTGACAGCCGGCGGCGACCGCTTGCTCGAGCAGGTGCGTGTCGAGGATCGCGCGATCGACTTGAAATCCCGGTAGCCGCGCGCCGTAACGAGCGCCGAGTTCCACGCAATCGTCCACGGCTTGGTCGGCGCTGCGCGAAAACCACAGCCGTAGGCCCTGTTTGGGTAGATGATGATGCCCGAGGTGATGGGTCAGCCCCAGGATGCGCGTCATGTAAGCGCTGCTCACTTCGGTGGTGGATTCGCCGACTTTGCGGTCGAACTCCGTTGTCTTTTCGATGATGAGCACGCGCGCGGAGGGACAACGCCGCTTCAGCATGAGCGCAGTGGCGGCTCCAGAAAATGCGCCGCCGATGATGACGACGTCATAATTCATCGGGTGCGGAAATGTGCGCGGGTCGGAGGAGAAATGCAACGCACAGTCATCCCCAGCGCAGCGGAGCCGAGGGATCCCGTGCCGGTACTTTCAAGGTGACTTCCACCGGCATCCCTCGGCTTAGCTCGGGATGATAGAGGTGAGATTGGTTGCGTTTCAGGTTGCGCGATGGGATTCCTGAACTTCGCTCAAACGCATGGGTGAAGTTTTTACCAACGGACGCGTCATTCTGCCTGATAATATTCGCGATAATGTCGATGTGGTGGTCGAGGACGGGCGGATCGTCGCGCTGCTGGCGAGTGAAGATGCCGCGGTCGTAGACCGCCGCTACAGGGCGATCGACCTGCGCGGCAATTATCTGGCGCCCGGATTCATCGATCTGCATGTGCATGGCGCGGTCGGCCGCGACACGATGGAGGCAAGCGCGGAGGCGTTTCGCGCGATTTGTGATTATCACGCAAGCGGCGGCACGACATCGCTGCTGCTCACGACCGCGACGGCGCCGCTCGATCACATATGCGCGGCGCTCGGAGCGATTCGCGCCGGGAAGATTCCGCAAATCGTGGGTGTGCATGTGGAAGGACCGTTCATTTCGCGTGAGAAAGCGGGCGCGCAAAACGTCAGCTTCATTTGCCAGCCGACGCCAGATACCGTCGCGCGATTTCTCGGATACGGCAATATGATCAAACGCATCACGCTCGCGCCGGAAATCGGCGGCGCGCTCGATGCGATAAAAAAGTTTGCCGCCTCGCGTGTGAGCCTGAGCGGTGGGCATTCCGATGCGTGGGACGATGAGGCGCGGGCAGCTTTCGAGCGCGGGATGCGCAGCGTAACACACACGTTTAACTGCATGTCTTCAGCGCGACGCCGCGGAGTTCAGCGCGTGGCGGGTCTGCTCGAATTCGCGCTGAGCGAGCCGGCAATCTCCTGCGAACTCATCGCCGATGGCCATCACGTTTCAGCCACGCTGATGAAGATGTTGTATCGCGCGAAAGGCGCGCGCGGCATTTGCCTCGTCACTGATGCGACGGCCGGAGCGGGATTACCAAATGGCACATCGTTCAGTCTTGGTGGGAGAGATTGTGTTGTGGAGAACGGCGTCTGCCTCCTGGCGGACAGGTCGGCGCTCGCCGGCAGTGCGGCATCGATGATCGAGCTTGTTCGCACGATGGTGCGTCATGCGGGTGTGCCATTGCATGAAGCGGTCGCGATGGCGTCGACAAACCCGGCGCGGGAAATTGGCCTCAGCGGCAAAGGTGAGATCGCCATCGGGAATGATGCTGATCTGGTGGTGATAACGCCGGAGCTGGAGGTGGAGGCGGTGTTCGTGCGCGGCTCCTTGTCATTCCGAGCGCAGCGAGAGCGGAGTCGAGCAATCTCCAGCGATTCGCCTGGATAGAATGATCAGAGATTCCTCCACTGCGCTTCGCGTCGGACCGACAGAGGCGATCAGTTCGCGAGGAGAAACTGCGCAATCTCCAGTGCCGCTGCCGGCCGGCTGATCTTCGCGATGTCCGCCGACCATTCCTGAAGCAGCTTGCCGCGGTCGCTGGTTGCATCGCTGACCGCGCGGATCACCTCGTCCTGCGAGAGCGAAACGCGTCCGCAATTTGTCTCCACCAC
This sequence comes from Chthoniobacterales bacterium, assembly GCA_036809705.1. Classification (GTDB taxonomy): domain Bacteria; phylum Verrucomicrobiota; class Verrucomicrobiia; order Chthoniobacterales; family UBA10450; genus AV69. The sequence goes on along the minus strand of DAIRIE010000013.1, from coordinate 17,693 downwards.
CAGTTGCGCATTGCCTTCTTCCTGGCCGGGCACGATCTGGTTAAGGATCATCGGACATTTCGCGGCGATCGCTTCCTGCACGGTCGCGCCCCCGGCCTTGCTGATGAGCAAATGATGTCGCGCGAGCAACTGCGGTAATTCGTTAGTCCATCCGACAATTTCAAATCGTCTTGCGCTGGCGGCGCATATCGATTCGATGGAACGCCGCAGCTTTTCGTCGTGACCAACCGTGACAGTGAGCTGCGTCTCGTTAGCTGCGGCCAGTCGTTGCACAAGAACTGGAGCGGCGGCGCGGCCGGAGTTGATCATGTATAGACCCCGCCAGGGTGGCTCCGTCCTGCGATATTCGCCCAAAGCAGCGAACGCCGGCTGCACCGGAAAACCGAACACGCGAATGTTCTCGCGTGCGATCCCGGCGCGCTCCAGCACCGCGGCGCTCTGCTCATTTGCCACCAGAAAACAATCCGCGGAGCAACGAAACCAGATGGCGTTGATGCTGATCGAATCCGTGATGCAGATGATGCGTTTGGGCTTTGTGCCGTTCGCCAGGCCGAGGATTTCATCGAGCAAATGCGCATAGGCTGGATAGACGGAAACGATCGCGTGCGGCCGGTCGCGCGCGATGCTTTGCGCGAGACGATAACGAACCGGCGCGAGCCAGCTGAGCGCGCGGCGAAATTCAGTCCGGCGATCGATGAGCGAATACAACCGCGACCAGATTTGCGGCGCGCGATTGATGAGCTGGAGATAGGCGCGGCAGGTCAGATCGTTGAGCGGCCCGAATGTCTCCGCGAACATGTCGCGCACCTGCACGCTCGTTTCCGGCGCGATCTGGAGCAGACCGTCGCGGATGCCGCGCGCGGCGGCGTTATGCCCTTCACCAAAACCGGCGGTGAGGATGAAAATTGTTTTCACATACTCGGGAGCCGATGCGCCGGAAGGTAATGGATAAATGCGCAGGGCAAAGTACACTTCCGGCTCGTGAAAACGCTGCGGCTCATCGGACGCACGACGCGCCGGCTGATTTGGGAAACAGCCATGGACAACACCACCGGCCTCGCGGCGCAAATGGCTTATCAACTCATCTTCGCGCTTGCGCCGGGCCTGCTTTTTCTCTGGCATCTGCTCGGCCTTTTCGGCACCGATCCCGCGAAGCTGCATCGCATGTTCGTCATCCTGAAAAATTTCATGCCGCCCGATGAAAAGGTGCAGGACATCCTCGATGCCGCGCTGGCCAACGTCGTCCTTACCGGCTCAGAACGCTTTTTCTCCAGCGTGGAAATCGCGCTCGGTATTTTCCTCGGCACCATGTTCATCGCCACCATCTCGCGCGCCCTTAGCCAGACGCACGGCGTGGTGGAGGACCGGCATTGGTGGTCGAAATACATCATCTCGTTTTTCCTGCTTTTCTGGTTTGGAATCACCATCCTGGTCTGCTTCAACGCCGTCGTCTTCGGTGAACGCCTCGCGGGCATAGCCGAAGTGAATTTTCAACTGCGCATTCCACTCCAGGAATGGGTCGCGGCGCTCAACATTCCCCTCACCGGGGTCGCCCTCGTCGGGCTCGCGCTCGCGCTCTACCTGCTCACGCCCGAAAATTATCTTACCATCCGCCAGGCATTACCCGGCGCGTTTCTCTTTGCCGTGGGCTGGCTGGTGGTAACGAAATTGTTCCAGCTCTACGTCAGCAAATACGATCGCTATAATCCGACGTATCTCGCCGTCGCCTCCATCGTCATGTTGCTGACGTGGATGTATCTCACCTGTCTCCTGCTGCTTCTCGGAGGAAAATTAAACGCGATTCTCCGGCGCGAACACGAGCGCGCGGTGGCCCGGACGCAAACCGCGCCCGTGCCCGCCCCTGCGGCCGCTTGAACGCGGCGTCGCTTTTGCGACGTTCGCGCCGGTGTGTCGTTGGCGCAGCGTTATTCTAGTCGCGCTCCTCGCGGGCGTGTTGCCGCTGCTTTACGCGCAGGAAGAAGATCAGACCACGCCAAGACCGAAAACTTCAGCGACTCCGAAGAAATTGCCTTCGCCGAAAAAGAAAAGCTCGCCCAAACCGAGCGAGACGCCGGCTCATAAGAAAAAACAAGCCGACGACGAAGCGACGCCGGCAAAGAAAAAAAAGAGCAAAGCCTCGCCGGGCGCGAAGAAAAAATCCACGAAAGCGAAGAAGAGCGCGAAGAAGTCGCCCTCGCCCGCCAAATCACCCTCACCGAAGAAGTCCCCCAAGCCCGAAGCATCACCGGAGGAATCGCCAACTCCGCGCAAATCAGCTACGCCGGCTGAAAAATCACCGGAGCCCTCGGCCGGATCCGCGGTCGCTGCGACACCGACTCCGGTGCGAGTGGCCAGTGCCATTCCCGCCACTGTCCCGCAGGTCAGCATCGAGAAATCGGGCTTCCTCGCCGACCAGGGTTATGAACCACCGCCCACTCCCGCGCCGCGCCGCGGCTGGTGGTTTTGGTCGCGGCCTGAAGTGACGTATCGGTATCTCTCGCGTTCAGTCCGGCGTGAGATCGACAACGCGCCGGTGATGCGCCGCCGGTGGCAATTCATCGTCGTGCATAACAGCGGCACACGACAGGGCAGCGCGCGCATCTTCGATTATTACCATCGCCACGTCCGCCGCATGCAAAACGGTCTCGCTTATCACTTCGTCATCGGCAACGGCACTTCCACCGGCGACGGCGAAATTGAAATCGGCGATCGCTGGCGGCGTCAGATCAACGGCGGCCATGTCCATAGCGATTATCTTAACAACATCGCGCTCGGCATTTGTCTCGTCGGCGATTTTAACCGCGATCAGCCGACGCGGCGCCAGCTCGAAGCATGCGAAGAGTTGATCAATTACCTGCGCAAACGCTGCGGCAAAATCGACGCGCATTACGCCGTGGTGCGCCCGCATCGCGACGTGAATCCGCCGCAATGGGCGACCGATTGCCCCGGCGACGCCTTCCCCTATTCCTGGTTCCGTCGCTTCGACGAGTAGTCATAAGTTCGTCCTCCGCCAAGCCTGGGAGCTTTATCGAAGTCGTGATCCCGCCGGGCGTTGTAGCTCTGCCGCGTTGTAGCTCTGCTCCGTTGTAGCTGCCGTTGTCCTCAGCGGCAGTTGGCGTAGCAAGGTCTAAGACCCGGCGCCAGAAAAGTGCGCTCGAAACGCCAGACATCCAGTGTTGGCCACCTTCTGCCGCCGAGGACGGACGGCAGCTACAACGCACGACACTTGCCACACGCGCGATGTGACACATGTCGCCGCTGCTCGCGCGCCACCCGGTTGAAGGAATCAGTTGTCAGAGCTCCTCGCCAGCGGCAATCTTCATTCAATGCCGCCGATGTTTCAGATCGAACCCGCCACCCAGCTCGCGGTCTTTCTGAGCAATCGCCCCGGCGCTCTCTCCCGCGTCTGCGCCGAGCTCGCTGCCGCTGAGATCAACATCCACGCTCTCGCCATTTCCGATACGGCGGATCATTCCGTCGTGCGCATGGTCGTGAGCGACCCCACCAAAGCCCTGATGTTGCTCGGCGAACGCGGCGTCCTCGCACTCGAAGCCGATGTCTTGATGATCGAGACCGACAATGAGCCCGGTTCGCTTGCGAAAATCGCCGATCGTCTCGCGCGCGATGAGGTCAACATTGAATACGCCTACCTTGCCTCGAGCATGAAATCGGCGCGCGGCCTCATGATCCTGCGACCAAGCGATGTGGACAAAGCTCAGCGCATCCTGCGCGACCTTTAACTCGACACCTTGAGCGACCCGAATTTCTCGATCAAAGCGGCGACGCAACTCGCCATTTTCATGACGAATCGCCCAGGCAGTCTGGCTGCGGCCTGCCGCGCGCTCGCTGAAGCTGGGGTGGCAACGAGCCCGGAATGCTCGCGGGCATCGCCGATCGCCTCGCCACCGCGGAAGTCAACATCGAATCGATCTACCTCTCAGCCAGCGCGGATGCGAGACGCTGTATGGTTATCCTCCGTCCCAGCGACGTGGAAAAAGCGCATCGGCTATTGCGCGACCTCTAACTCAGTCGTGCCGTCGTTAGCTCGGTGCGCATTGTTAGTTGCCGTTCCTCGGCGGCAGACGCCGCCGCGGAATAATCACCGCACGTAAATCGCGGTGGCCTGTACTCGGTGGTTAATCAGCGGCCCGCCCACATTGGCTGCGCCGCCACCGCCGTAAAAGGTATGCCGCCCGCCGCCAAACCCGAAGCCGCCGATCCCAATGGACAGCCCGCCTGCCGGTTCATCATAAACCTGCTGCAAGAGCACGCCGTTAGCTCCCACCGCCGCCGCTTCTTCCCGCAGTCGGCCGATCGCCGTGTCCATTTCCGCGCGATCGGAAAATATCCAGCTCGTGCCAGCCGAAGAATTGATGAGGGCGATTCTTTCATAATGCCGTGGCGGCACTTCATAGACCTGCACCGCGGCGGGGCTGATCGCCGGGCGCGCTGACCCAACCATGATTGTGCGCGTGGCGCAACCCGCGACGAAGCAAGCTGCAAGGAGCGCGACGGCAGAGGAGAGGAACGGTTTCATATCGTATTAAATTCGTGCGCCGCGCTCGGGTTGCGTTTCACGATGGCGGGGCCGCGCAACCCTTCTTCGCGCCAGCCGTTGCACACTCCCGTGGCGTAGTGAATAGAAGCGCTTCCGCTTTCCATGACTCCGATCAAACGCTGGCTCGGTTATCCCTATCCGCTTGGCGCCACCTGGCTGGGCAACGGCGTTAACTTCGCCCTCTTTTCCCAGCACGCCACCTCCGTCGACCTTTGCCTCTTCGACAGCATGGACGCGCGGCAGGAAAACATCCGCATTCCCATGACCGAGCACACCGATCTCGTCTGGCACGTTTTCCTGCCCGATGTTCGCCCCGGCCAGATCTACGGCTATCGCGTTTCCGGGCCATACGACCCGAAAGCCGGTTTGCGTTTTAATAGCTCAAAGCTTCTGCTCGATCCCTACGCCAAAGCTATCGCCGGTCGCGTGGGATGGGGTAACGAAATGTTTGGCTATGTCGTCGGCGGCGAAGCGGAGGATATGGCGCGCGATTTTCGCGATGACGCCTGGGGGATGCCGAAAGCAGTAGTTATCGATAACTCATTTGACTGGAGCAACGACAAACGCATCGGCCGGCCTCTGGTCGAATCAGTGATCTACGAGCTCCATGTCAAGGGGTTCACCAAGTTATGCCCTGATGTGCCGGAGGAATTGCGCGGCACTTATGCTGGTCTCGGCAGCACCGGCGCTATTGACTATTTAAAGAACCTGGGAATTACCGCTGTCGAGCTCCTGCCTGTTCACGCTCACATCGATGACAAGGTGCTGGCAGACCGCGGACTTAGCAACTACTGGGGATACAATACAATCGGCTTCTTCGCCCCGGAGGCCAAGTACTCCAGCAGCGGCGATATGGGCCAGCAGGTAGTCGAGTTTAAGTCAATGGTGCGCAACCTTCACGCCGCCGGAATCGAAGTCATCCTCGACGTCGTTTACAATCATACCGCTGAAGGTAACCACCTGGGAGCTACTCTCGCCTTTCGCGGCGTCGATAACATCTCCTATTATCGTCTCCTGCCCCAGGATCCTCGTTTCTATCTCGATTTCACCGGCACCGGCAATACCTTCAACCTGCTGAACACCCGCGCCCTTCAGCTTGTCATGGATAGTCTGCGCTATTGGGTGCTCGAGATGCACGTGGACGGTTTTCGCTTCGATCTCGCCAGCACCCTCGCGCGCGATGCCAACGGTGTGAACAAGCTACACGCTTTCTTCGAGATTATTCACCAGGATCCCGTCCTGTCGCAGGTCAAACTCATCGCCGAGCCATGGGACGTCGGTGAAGGCGGCTATCAGGCCGGTAACTTTCCCGTCTTATGGGCGGAGTGGAACGGCAAGTATCGTGATGCCGTTCGCAGCTTCTGGAAAGGCGACGAAGGCCGCGTCGGTGAAGTCGCTTATCGGTTGACCGGCAGTCCTGACCTTTATCAGCACGATGGCCGCCGCCCTTATGCCAGCATTAACTTCGTCACCGCGCATGATGGTTTTACCCTGACAGACCTCGTTAGCTACAACGACAAGCACAACGAGGCCAATGGCGAGAACAACCAGGATGGAGATAACAATAACCATTCCTGGGACCATGGCGCTGAAGGTCCCACTGACGATCCCGAAGTAAACAATTTGCGCAGAAGGCAGCGGCGAAATTTCCTCACCACTCTATTCATCTCCCAGGGTGTGCCCATGCTCTGCGCCGGAGACGAGTTCGGCCGGACGCAACAGGGGAATAACAATGCTTATTGCCAGGATAACGAGATTAGCTGGGTAGATTGGGCCAAGCGCGACGAAGACAAACTTCTGCTCGAGTTTACCCGCAGGTTGATCGAGCTGCGACGGCATCATCCCGTCTTTCGTCGTCCCAAGTTCTTCCAGGGCCGGCGCATTCGCGGCAGTGAGATCAGGGACGTTATGTGGTTCAATGCCGGCGGCAACGAGATGAGCGACGAAGAGTGGGCCTCGCCTTTCGTCCGCTGCCTTGGTGTGCTGCTCAGCGGCGACACCATCGACGTATTCGATTTCCATGGTGACCCAGTTCGCGATGATACTTTTCTCCTTCTCATCAACGCCCATTACGAATCGATTCCTTTTCTGCTGCCCGGCCAGGCTGACCTCGAGTGGCAGCTCATCCTCGACACCAGTCTCGAGTCCGGCTTTCTCACCCAACCTAAAGCTTTCGCTTCCGGAGAAGACGTGCCGCTCGCCGACCGTGCCGCCTGCCTCCTCCGGCTGACACGCGGGGCGCAGGCTCAGGCCCGGCAGGAATCGTACAAAAAGCGCCGGTTCGATCTGCCGCGGAAAAGCGCGCCGCCGGCACCAGCTACGAATAAAGAGTAGGTGGATTTGCGACCACAGCACGCGCCGGTCTTCTGTCCTCGTTCCCTAACTTTATGACTCCTACCTCGCTCATCATCGTAGCTGATCGCGGCAGCTTGAAAGCTTACCGCGTTAACGAGACTCCCACCCGCGGCCCTAGTTTGCAGCTCGTTCAGGCCTTTAACATCACCGATGCGCACGGTCGCCTCCTCGACAAAGTCACCGATCAGGCTGGCCGCTTCCCCGTAGGTGATGCTGGCAGCGGCCGTCATATGAATGCGGTCGCTGAACGCACCCAGATGGAAGCTGAAGTTGATCGACGTATTCGCAAAGAGCTCGCCGAGCGAATTGTCGAGCTGGTCAAGTCCGACGGCGTCACCGGCTGGTCATTCGCCGCACCCGCACCCTGTCACAAATCGATCACGGAGCTTCTACCTTCGGACGTTCGCGATCGCATCGTCGAGCATGTGAAATCCGACCTCGTTAACATCGAGCCTGCCAAACTCAGCACGCACTTCCGTTCTCTTCAGCCGATGTGATTGCGCGTTGTCTGGCAGCCCGGCCTGACCCGCCATTATCCGTCAGACACGTTGTAGCTGCCGTTCGCCCCGGCGGCAGACGATGTCCGAAGTAGTTTAGCTTCTTCCCGGAGGGCTCCCCCCTTCTTTCCGGCGTCTTCTATTTCGCGGCTGCACGGCTTTACGATCAAATCGAGGTATTTCGGCTCGGTCTGCCCTTTCGGGATAATCGGTAGCCTCATCCGCCTCGTCTGCTGGGTCCATTTGCCGGGAGTCGTTAGCTAAAGTTATGGAGCGGCCGATGCGGTCCTATAGCTGTCAACGAGGCGCAGTAGAAGGTGCAGCTCTGTTGTTGTCTATATCCTCGCGCGCTTTGCCTGCAGTTGCTCGGAGCTCAATTGCTGAATACGCTGACGCAGGAGGGGAGCTCGTTCCATCCATTGTCGGGCGTAGATGGAACTTAGAAACGAGCTTTTCTGTGCTGCGCTGCCTAGCGCCTGCT
>DAIRIE010000013.1:2237-9778 GCA_036809705.1 Chthoniobacterales bacterium | reverse complement strand
AACATCATGGGTATCTTGCGCCACCGGAGCGTTGCTACTGGCCTGAGCATTCGAGGTTGCTTTCTCGCGCTCATCCATCGCCTGGGAGACCGCGTCGCACAGCGCGATAGCTGTTTGATATTGAGCCTTCTCAGCCTCGGATGCGCCCGCCAAATCGGCTGTCAATGTCGCCCGAAGTTGGGCAAGTTCTGCTCGAGGCAGCGTTATTCCCGCGTCAAGAGGCCCGACAATACGATCTAAATGCGCCGCGGTGAACTGCGAAAGCCTAACCGAGGGAGGCTGCCTTTCCGCAGTTGGCGGTGCAGCGGGCTGTTGCGCCGGTGGTCCCGGCTTGCGCGGCTTGCCCGCGCAAAGTGATGTGAAAAGGGCCACGACTATCAGTGATATAGCTACTGATCTTTCATTGCTCCTAGGGTACAGCGCGCGTCAAGTAGTTGGAATGTGTTTCTATTGGATGAAACCTCCGAAGATGATGGGCTGGGGCCTCGCAAACCTGGACGCTTGCCGAGCGACTGGTTGATAGTTGATGGTTGCCGTCGAGAATTGTACGGCGAGCGAGACGGTCCGAGTCGGACTGGCATTCGCCGGTCGCAGATGCCAGAGGCCTGTGTTCGGAGCTATTTACATAACTCAAGGCTCGGCTCTAGTGGCTTGTGCCTAACCTCGCGACCTGGATGCGACAGTGTGATGAGAAGTATTTTGCGCCCTTTCTCGCGCAGGCTCCCGAGGTAAAGGTTTTGAACGCGGCCCGACGCATTGTGCCGATGAAGCAAATGGATGGATTATTGCTCACGGGCGGGGCCGATATCGCGCCGGAGTTCTTAAACCAGCAGGCGGCTGATCTATCGGTGATCGAGGAGGACGCAGACCCGGAACGCGATAGATGGGAGCTTGAGGCAGTGCAAGAGGCGCTCGCGCAAGCATTGCCGGTGTTTGGCATTTGCAAGGGAATGCAGACGCTCAATGTGGCGCTGGGCGGGACGCTGCATCTGGACATTAGCGGGCATAATCTGCCTGAGCAGAAGACGCATGACATTCAGCTCTTGCGGAGTGAACGCCGGGCGCGGCATCAGTTCGAGAAAGTGAATAGCTCGCATCACCAGGCGATTGATCAGCTTGGCGATGGGCTCGAGGTGGAGTCGTGGTGCGCGAGTGATGGTATTATAGAGCAAGTGAGGTTGCGGGACTATCCTTTCGCGCTGGCAGTGCAGTATCATCCGGAGCGGGGCGAGATATATGGTGAGTTGTTTGAGGACTTCCTGGGAAGGGTGAAGATGTGAATGGTGAATAGTGATGAGTACGCCGCAGAATACTATTGCCATCGTCTATGATTACGATCAGACGCTTAGTCCCAGTTATATGCAGGATGAGGTGGTGTTTCCTACTTTCGGGATAAAGGGAGAGAGTTTCTGGCGGCGTTGCTCGGAGCTGGTGCGCGACCATGGCTACGATAACGAGCTGGCTTATATGAAGGTGTTACTGGACCAGCTCGGGATGGATCGGCCGACTAACGAGGAGCTAAAGAAGCTGGGAGCGAACCTGAACTTCTACGAAGGGTTGCCGGAGATGTTTGAGGAATTCCGGGAAGGGTTGCTCAAGACGGAGTATGTAGCTCACGGAATCAGCGTGGAGCATTACATTATCTCATCCGGGATGAAGGTGCTCATCGATGGAAGCAGGCTGGCGCCGTTCGTGCGGGCGGTTTTCGGGTGCGAGTTTGCAGAAGATGAACAGGGGCGGATCACCTTTCCCAAGCGGGTGATTAGTCACACGCAGAAGACGCAGTATCTATTTCGGATTAACAAAGGCTTTCTCGATATGTCGCAGGATGTGAATGATCACATGGACGCGGAGATTCGGCCTATTCCGTTTTCGAACATGATCTACATCGGTGATGGGCCGACGGATGTGCCTTGCTTTACGGTGATGAAGAAGAACGGCGGGCAAGCTATCGCGGTTTATAATCCGGATGACCCGGCGAGGCTTGGCTTTAAGAAATGTTATCAGTTATCGACGCACGCGGACCGGGTGAAACATATCGCGCCGGCTGATTACCGGCAGGGGACGCATTTGCGGATGTTGCTCGAGCAGATGGTGGAGGAGACGGCGGACCGGATTGTGGAGCAACGGAAGTGGGCGGTCGAGACCGGGACGGTCCGGGCGCCGAAGCACTGAGGAGAAGTGACTAGTGATTAGTGATTAGACGCCGCGAGCTTCGGGCGGCCAGATGAATTTGTGGAGTTGGAGCTGGAACCGGACGGGAAGTTTGTCGGCAAGGATCCATTCGGCGATTTCGCGCGGCTCGATTCGGCCGAAGATGGGCGAGAAGAGGATGGCGCGGCAGCGGGCCGAAAGATTGTGCTCGCGGAGGCTGTCGCGTGACCATTCGTAGTCTTCACGGGAGCCGATGACGAACTTCACTTCGTCGCGCATCGTGAGATGCGCAATGTTAGCCCACAGATTGCGGTGGGATTCACCGCTGGATGGCGTTTTTAAATCCATGATGCGATGGACGCGGGGATCGACCGATGAGATATCGTGCGCTCCGCTGGTTTCGAGCAGCACGGTCTTGCTCGAATCGGCGAGGGCACTCATGAGCGGCAGGACGTTTTTCTGAAGCAATGGCTCGCCGCCGGTAATCTCAACCAGGGGACAATCGAAAGCGGTGACGGTGGCCAAGATTTCCGGCAGCGTTTTCTTCTCCCCTTGATGGAAGGCCTGGGTGGTATCGCAATAGGTGCAGCGGAGATTGCAAAAGGTGAGGCGGACGAAGACACAGGGGAGACCGGCCCAGGTGCTCTCGCCCTGGATGGAGCGGTAGATTTCGTGAATGGTGAGAGTTGGCTCGCGCATCTTACCGGCTCAGGTAAACATCAGAGAAATAACCACAGAGGCCGCAGAGGACACAGAGGAAAGATTGTTCTTGCCGGCCTTCTTTCTGGCCGTGGTTAGTTCCACAACATTTGGCTTTCGACGGACGCTGTGTTACGAAATCCCGTGCTGCGTTTCACTAAAATGAATGGGGCGGGCAACGATTTTGTCATGGTCGATAACCGCGCTGGCGATCTGCGGCTCAGTGCAGAGCAGATCGCGCGCGTTTGCGACCGCCATCGGGGTGTGGGCGCGGATGGGGTTCTACTGATTGAGCCGGCGCGGAATGGAGCGGACTTCCGCATGCGCTATTATAATAGCGACGGCGGTGAAGCGGAGATGTGCGGGAATGGCGCGCGTTGTTTTGCGCGCTTCGCGGCAAGAGTGGCGGGGGCGGGCGAGGAGTTGTCGTTCGAAACCGAGGCTGGTGTGATTCGCGCGCAGTTACAAGGCGAGCAGGTGCGGCTCGGGATGAGCGAGCCGCGGGATCTGCGGCTGAATCTGCAACTGCAGGCCGGAGGCAAGATGTGGCGGGCGCATTTCATGAACTCGGGTGTGCCACATGTGGTGGCGCCGGTCGCGTCAATCGAGGAGGTGGATGTGTATGCGGTCGGCCGGCGCATGCGAAGCAACGAGCTCTTCGCGCCGGCAGGTGCGAACGTCAATTTCCTGGAGAAACGCGGCACGGACAGGATCGCGATTCGTACTTATGAACGCGGAGTGGAAAACGAAACGCTGGCGTGTGGCACGGGTGTGGTGGCAAGCGCGTTAATCTTCGCGCTGACCGAAAATGTGAACGGGCCGATTTCAGTGCTGGTGCGGGGCGGCAGCGAATTGAGCGTGGATTTTAAACGCGATGAGGAAAAGTTCAGTGAAGTGACGTTGACTGGACCTGCTGAGTTTGTCTTTGAAGGTAACATTGAAATCTAACCTTCTGTCAGCCGGAGCGAAGTGGAGGAATCTCTAGCTATTTGCGCAGGAGCGAATAATCAGAGATGTCTCGACTCCGCTCCGCTCCGCTCGATATGACAACGTTGTTTCGCGGCACTTTCACTGCGCTGGTTACGCCTTTTCGGAATGGCGGGATCGATTTTCCGGCATTGGAAAAATTGATCGAAGCGCAGATTTCGGCCGGGGTGGAAGGGTTGGTCGCGATCGGCACGACAGGTGAATCGCCCACGCTTGCACACGAGGAAAAGGAAGAGATCATTCGCTTCACCATTGCGAAAACGAACAAGCGCTGTCTCGTGCTCGCCGGCACCGGCTCAAATTCGACGCGAGAAGCGATCGCGGCGACGCAAGCGGCGGAGAAACTCGGCGCGGACGGCGCACTGGTGGTGGTGCCCTATTACAATAAGCCAAGCCAGGAAGGTTTGTTCCGCCATTTCCAGGGGATCGCGAAGGCGACGTCGCTGCCGTTGATGCTGTATAATATTCCGCCGCGATGCGTGGTCGATATCACGCCGGAGACGGTGGCGCGATTGCAGAGTGATTGCGCGAACATTGTGTCGATCAAGGAGGCGAGCGGGAGTGTGGATCGGATCGCAGATTTGCGCGGGCGAATGCCGGAGGAGTTCACGATTTTGAGCGGGGACGATGGGTTAACGCTGCCGTTCATGGCGGTGGGCGCGGTCGGGGTGGTGAGCGTGGCGTCGAACCTTGTGCCGGGCGAAGTGTGCCAGCTGGTGCGCGCGTTTAGCAGCGGGGACGTGGAAGGCGCACAGCGATTGCACACGCGACTCTACTGGTTGTTCAAGGATTTGTTTATAGAACCGAATCCGGTGCCGGTGAAAGCGGCGATGTCGTGGCGCGGGATGATTTCGGCGGAGGTGCGGCTGCCATTGTGTGAAATGACGCAAGCTAACGAGGCGCGGCTGAGGAGAACGTTGGAAGAATTCGAGCGGGCTGTATGAAAAGGAATGTGAGTAGACAGGATTTCCCCGATTTTCACGAGACCTAATTGAGAATCCTGTAAATCCTCGCAATCCAGCTAATCCTGCCTTGTAATTCCGGGGTGTGTGTTTCGGTGTCGAATTGAATGACTAAGACCTTGCGGATGGGAGTTATTGGCGCGGCTGGCCGAATGGGACGCGCGATCTCCGACATGGCGGCGAGCGAAAATGCGCGCATCGTCGCGCGATTTGAGGTGGGGGACGCGATCTCGGCTGAGGGCGCGGATGTGCTGATTGATTTTAGCAGCGCCTCGGCAACGAGGGCGGTTTGCGCGGCGGCGGTGAAGAGCGCGGCGCCTCTCGTTATCGGGACGACTGGACATGAGGATGAGGAACGCGGCTGCATCGAAAACGCGGCGAAGACGATTCCGGTCGTGCTGGCATCGAACTTCAGTGTCGGCGTGAACGTGCTGTTTTCGCTGGCTGAACGCGCGGCCATGATTCTTGGGGACAGCTTTGATGTGGAGATCGTCGAAGCGCATCATCGGATGAAGAAGGACGCCCCGAGCGGGACGGCGAAGACGCTGGTGGAAATGTTGCAGCGAGCCCGGCGAACTAACGAGGTTCGCTACGGGCGCAAAGGCATGGTCGGGGAGCGCGGGAGTGGCGAGATCGGCGTTCACTCGATTCGAGGCGGGGATGTGGTGGGCGACCACACGGTGGTTTTCGCGGGGGACGGCGAACGGCTCGAGCTGACGCATCGAGCATCGAGTCGGGAGACATTTGCGCGGGGGGCGTTGCGAGCGGCGCGGTGGATTATCGGGAAGCCGGCGAGGCTTTATACGATGCGCGATGTGCTGGGGTTGTAGGATTGGATGAGAGCTGGCATTGCGCTGGGATCGAACGTGGGGGATCGGCTGCGGAACTTGCAGCGGGCGCGGGATCGTGTTTGCGCATTGCAAGGAGCGCGAGAGCCGATTTTGCAATCGCCGGTTTATGAAACGGCGCCGCTCGGGTGCGAGGCGGGCGCCGAGGATTTTTACAATGCGGTTGTGCAAATCGGTTTCGAAGATTCAGCCGATGTGTTGCTGCACGGGTTACAGGAAATTGAGCAAGCGCTGGGACGCGAGCGCGATCATGCCCGGAGTGTTTCGCGCACGATCGATCTCGATCTTCTCTATTTCGGCGACGAAGTGCGCGACGATGCCGTACTGCAATTGCCGCAGCCGCGAATGCGCGACCGCGAATTTGTGTTGCGGCCGCTCGCGGAGATCGCGCCGGACTTGCGCTTGCCAGGAGAGACCGCGAGCGTGCGCGAGTTGCTCGCGCGCATTCCCGCGGGCGGCGCGGTGAAATGCGTGACCACGACGTGGTGAACAGGTTTCGCGAAATGAAGCAGCGCGGCGAGCGTATTACTGCGCTGACCGCGTATGATTATCCGACCGCGCGGTTGCTCGATGAAAGTGGGCTGGACGTTATTCTCGTCGGCGATTCGGTGGGAATGGTGGTGCTCGGCTACGAAGACACGACGCGTGTGACGCTGGAGGAGATGCTGCATCACACGCGCGCGGCGGCGCGCGGAGTGAAGAGCGCGCTGCTCGTGGCGGACATGCCAATTCACACTTACGACACTCCGGAACAGGCGGTGCAAACGGCGCAGCGGTTCGTCGAAGCCGGCGCGGGCGCAGTGAAGCTGGAGGGTGGCGCGAGTCACGTCGGGCAGATCGAAGCGATCGTTTCGGCGGACATTCCGTTTATGGCGCACATCGGGATGCTGCCGCAGAGTGTGCGAGAAGAGGGCGGTTACAAAGTGAAAGGCCGCTCTCGCGAACAGGCGGAGGCGCTGCTGGCGGATGCGCGCGCGGTGGAAGCGGCCGGCGCGTTCGCCATCGTGATGGAAATCGTGTCGCCGGATGCCGCGCGCACCATTTCGCAGAGCATCGCGATTCCGACGATCGGCATCGGTTCCGGTAACGGCTGCGATGGGGAGATTCTGGTGACGCACGATCTGATTGGATTGTTTCCGTGGTTCACGCCGAAGTTTGTCGCGCCGGAGGCGAATGTGGCGGAGCAGATTCGCACAGCGGCGCGGGCGTTTGTGGAGCGGACGCGGAGGGGGAGAGAAAGACAGGATTAACAGGATTGTACAGGATTTAGCAGGAAGCTGGTGTTTGCGGCAGACGTGCTGCGGCACCCAACACAAATCCTGTTAATCCTGTCTACTCCAACAAGCTTCAGAGTTGACAAGGCTCGGCCGGTGCCGGTTCGTTCCTGGTGCGCATCTCGGATTTCGAATTTCAAGACGAACACGAGGCGCTGCTGAATGCGACCGGGCAGCGCAACTGGCTGCTCTTCGGCCTCGTCGTGTCGCTGGTCATCCACCTGCTGGTCTGCGCCTATTTTTATCGCGCGCGTTTTGCCGGAACTGAAGTGGCGTTCGCCGCGCCGGCGCAGCCGCCGACATTCAAGGTCAGGGCGATCAATCCACCGGGGACGCTGGAAAAGGCGAGCATGGACCAGGTGAATCCGGCGGCGAAACCGGAGCCGGAGAAGACCAATGTGCAATTGCCCGATGAGAAGAAGTCGTTCGACAAGTTGCTCGAGGAAGTGCATGCCAGCACAGCGATGCCGGACGACACGCAAAATGTGTTGCCGGACCAGCCGAAGGTCGAGCCGACAGACGCGACATCGGTGTTGAACGAAATCGAGAAAAGCACCGCACAATCATTGGCGAAATGGCCTAACGCGACGCGCGAGCAGGCATTGTTGAATGACTCG
>DAIRIE010000013.1:0-2227 GCA_036809705.1 Chthoniobacterales bacterium | reverse complement strand
GCGCGGAACTGGCGACGAGCACCACGATGAAACGCCCGAGCAGTTTCACCAGCAAAGTGCAGGCGGACAGCGCCGGGCCGAACAAGTCGCGCAATCCTGGCTTCAGCGATCTCGACCAGCTTCTGGCGCAGAAGGGGCCGCTTGGGTCAGGCACGTCGATCCGAATGCCGGATGATCAGCTCTTTTCCTACGACAGCTGGGATTTGCAGGAGAGCTCGATGGAACAACTGCAAAAGCTGGCGACGTTAATCAAGCGCAACGCCAGGGCGACGTTTTCCATCGAGGGCTACACCGATTCATTCGGCTCCTACGAATACAACATCGACCTGAGCCAGCGACGCGCCGACAGCGTGAAGAATTACCTGGTGAACATGATGGGGATAAATCCCGCGCAAATCCAGGCGCGCGGTTACGGGCCGACGAAGTTCCTCGTGCCGCCGCGGCCGACGATGGATCCGAGCCAGGAACAGGCGGAGATTCACCGGCAACAGCCGAACCGGCGCGTGGTGGTGGTGGTGCGCACGGAGGGGCAGTGAGGGAGACGGTGAATAGTGATCAGTGATTGATTGGTGATGGGTGGGGTGCGTCACTCGACGGTGACGCTCTTGGCGAGGTTGCGCGGTTTATCTACGTCACGGCCGAGCTCGACCGCGAGATGATAGGCGAGTAGTTGCAACGGGATCGCGGTCAGCACAGGTGTGACCACATCGGGGGCGCGCGGAATCTCGATAATGTCGGTGGCGATTCCTTTCAAATGCTTCCGGCCTTCGCCGCTGGTAAGCGCGATGATGGGACCTTTGCGCGCTTTCACTTGTTCGATGTTGTTGACGTTCTTTGAGAATACCGCGTCGTCGGGCGCGATGAAGACCGACGGCAAATCTGGGCGCACCAGCGCGATGATGCCGTGCTTGAGCTCAGCGCTCGGATGACCTTCAGCGAAGAGATAGGTGATCTCTTTCATTTTCAGCGCGCCTTCGAGGGCGACGGGGAAATTGAATTGCCGGCCGAAAAAGAGCATGCCGTCGACGCTGGCATACTTCTTCGCGATGGCGCGAACTTCATCGCTTAGCTTCAACACCTTCTCGATCTGTTCCGGCAACGCTTCGAGTGCTTCGATGATGCGGGAGCCTTGCGAGGTGGACAAAAATCGGATGCGCCCGAGGAGCAGGCCGATGAGCGCTAGGATCACGACCTGCGAAGTGAATGACTTGGTCGCGGCCACGCCGATCTCCGGCCCCGCGTGCATGTAAACGCCGCCGTCGCTCTCTCGCGCGATGGTGCTGGCGACGTTGTTGCAAATGCCGAGCGTGCGAAAACCTTTGCGCCGGCTCTCGCGCAGCGCACCGAGCGTGTCGGCCGTTTCGCCGCTCTGGCTGATGGCGAAGACGAGCGTGTCGCCGCTCATCGGCGTGTTACGATGGCGAAACTCGCTCGCGAATTCCACTTCCACCGGAATGTTCGCCAGCTGCTCGATGAGATACTCGCCGACGAGCGCGGCGTGCAGGGCGGTGCCGCAACCGGTGAGAATAATGCGGCTGACATCACGCAGCTCCGCCGCGGTCATGTTCAATCCGCCGAGCTTGGAGGTGCACTCGTCGAGGTCCAGCCGGCCGCGCATGGCGTCGCGCACCGAGTTCGGCTGCTCGAAGATTTCCTTGAGCATGTAATGCGGGAAGTCGCCTTTGCTGACGTCTTCGGCGCCGAACTCGACTTTGCTGATCTGGTAATTGCCGACCTCGCCCGCGAGCGAGCTAATGTCGAAGGTGTCGCGCGAGACAGCGACGATATCGAAGTCATTGAGATAAACCGCGTCGCGGGTGTGCGCCACGATGGCCGCGACGTCGCTGGCGAGAAAGTTCTCGTCCCGCCCGACGCCGAGCACGAGCGGGCTGCCGCGCCGCGCACCGACGATGAAGTCTTTGATGTCCGAATGCACGAGAGCGATTCCATATGTGCCGATGACCTGCTTGAGCGCGGCGCGTGTCGCGTTAATCAGGCGGGCCTTGGAATCGGCGCCATCGAGCTGCTGGTAAATGCTGCCGATGAGATGCGCGAGCACTTCGGTGTCGGTATCGGACTGAAAAGTGTGGCCGCCTTCGCGTTTGAGCTGCTCGCGCAAGACGGCGTAGTTCTCAATCACGCCATTGTGAACGAGCGCGATCTTGCCGCTTTGGTCGAAATGCGGGTGCGCATTTTCGTCCGTGACTTTGCCGTGCGTAGCCCAGCG
>DAIRIE010000012.1:15379-24096 GCA_036809705.1 Chthoniobacterales bacterium | reverse complement strand
TCCGATCGCCTTGTAGCGTGGCCTCGATGCGACCGTTCTCCATCTCCGCGACGTCGCCGGAAAACTTCACCTGCAAGGTCGGCGCGCCACCGATGAAGGTGAACTTCCGCAACTCCGCCGCCAGCCGCTGCAGTCGTTGCCAACGTTGCCGCCATTCCTCCTCCGAGACAACGCGCTCGGGCTTGTAGGCCTCGCGCATGAGCAGCTGCCCCGTGGCGGAAACGCGCACCCCGCAAAAGTTGCCTTCGGCCTGGCTGATGAAAATCTGCTCCGGCGGAAAATAGATGTGCGCGTGCAGGTTTTGAATTTCGGCGCGCGGCGATCTCGTATCGGCGCCGGCCGGAAGCGGGAGCATGACCTTGGCGTCGCGGATATCGATGGCATTGAGAAACGGTTGCCGCTGCATGAGGGCGGCGTAGTTCACATCGAGCGACAGCCGGCTGATCTGCGCCACGGTGTTCTCGCGATGCTTGTAATCGAAGATGCGCACGTCCTGCGCGATGAGACCGCGGAAAGGATCGAGCGTGAGCCGGCGGACGGAAGCTTCGACGCCACGTTTGTGCAGCTCTTCCACTACCAGCGCGCGCCAGGAACGACCGAAGCCACGTTTCGCCAAATACCAGCCGCCGCCCGCCAGAGCGCCGAGCGCGAGCACGACGAGAAAGCGCATCGCACTGATCAAGATGCGGCGCCGCAGCGAGCGCCGCTGCGTTTGCACGATTTCATCCACCTCGGGTAGCTCAGCGACTCGCATCGGATCGTGGAGTAATGGAGTGTCGGAGTGATGGAGTAATGACGAATACCCGGCAGAACCGCTTTATCGTGGTGACAATATAACCGCTCTCCGATTCGACCTCCACTACTCCACTGTTCCACACCGCCTTGACCATCAACGACCTGCCCGCTATCAACGCCGCGCTGAATGCCATCAGCACCGTCTTCATCGCCGCCGGCTGGTTTTACATCCGCCGCAATGTCTGGCAGCGCCATGTCCCTTGCATGATTGCCGCCATCACCTCATCCACGCTTTTTCTTATCGGCTACATTGTTTATCACGCGCACGCCGGCGAGAAGTCATCTGGCTACACTGGATGGATCGCCGCGGTTTACTTCCCGATTTTGGCGACGCACGTTCTCCTCGCCTTCGTCACTTTGCCGCTGGTGATTGTCACACTCGTGCCGGTATTTCAGCGGCGATGGGATAAACACCGCCGGCTCGGGCGTTGGACGATGCCGATCTGGTTGTATGTCTCCGTCACCGGCGTGCTGGTTTACTTCATGCTCTATCAGTGGTTCCCGCCGCATTAACTCGTGCTTGATAGCAGCGCGAGCCCCAGTCTTGCGCAGCCGCGCTGAATGTTGTTTGCTCAAGCCGCTAACGAACCTGCGCTCCACATGGTGACGATCGCGACCTTTAACGAACAAACGAAGGCGAAGCATTTGCGCGAGAAGCTCGAGCAAGCGGGAGTGCGCGCAGATATTATCGGAGAAGGCGCGATGCAGCGCGTGGCGTTCATGTCGAAGCCACTGGCGAACGTGAAAGTGAAGGTGGATGAAGACGAATTCGAGAAGGCGCAGAGTTTGATGCGCGACTGGGAAGCGGCCGATCCGGAAATCGGGTCGGCCCTGCGCTGTCCGCAATGCGGCTCGGCCGAGATCGAGTTCCCGCAATTGACCAGGAAATTTCTCACACCGGCCATCGCCAGTGTCCTCTTCGCGCTGAAAGTTTTTCCGAAGGAATTCTATTGTCAGTCGTGTCACTACACCTGGCCGGACAAGGAAGTGCCAGAGAAGGAACAGTGGTGGCAGTGAGCTAGTGCCGGTTCTCGTCGTCCGGCTGTGCAGCGAAAGCGCAGCATCCTGTCGAAGTTAATGTCAAGGTGACGCGACGGGATCCCTCGACTGTCGCTCGGGATGACGTGGCAACGTGCTGACACGTTTCCGAAATTGCGCATCTTCCCTCGCTCATGAAGTGGCTCTTCGCGCTCCTGCTTGCTCTGGCGATTTTCGGCAGCGCGTACTACTTCAGTTACAACGTTCTTTTTAAACAGGAGATTGCGGTTCAAAAAGAACAGCGCGGTGAAATACTGAGCACACCCGCACCTGATATCAGCCTCCCGGAATTTCAGGCGGCGGCGAAATTGCGCCAGGATGGCAAGCTGCTCGAGGCGCACGACGCGCTTATGGCGTTCATCCAAAAATATCCGAACGGCCAGCATTTCGAAGAAGCCAAGGACATGCTCGGCGCCATCAACACCGACATTCTCTTTTCGCCGGTCGCGTCGCCGGAGAATCAGGAATACATCGTGAAAAAAGGCGACGTCATTGCGCGCGTCGCCCAGAGGATGCACACCACGCCGGAGCTGATCATGCGGACGAATAATCTCAACTCCACCATGCTGCGCATCGGAGAGAAACTGCTCATTTCCAATCCTGAGTTTTCGTTATTCATTCAGACGAAGCCGAAGCTCATCGTGCTTTTGAACCACGGAAACTTCTTCAAGCAGTACCACATCCAGGAGGAGAAACTGCCGCCGAAACAGCCGCCGCGCGTCGCCACTAAAGTCGCCGAAGTGATGGCGTGGAAAGATGGCAAACGCGTCGGCTTCGGCACGCGTGAGTACGCGTTGAGCACGCGCTGGATTCGTCTCGCGCACCCCGCTTACACGATCTATGCAATCCCGGATGCGTTTCATCCCGCAGCGAATCAGCCGCCGCCCGCGCTCGGGCTCGGGATTTCGGCTAGTGACGCCGAGGAATTGAGCAGCCTTGTCAACGGGAAGACGCCTGTCACCGTTACGGAGTGAGAATTTCGAAATTCGAATATCGAAATCCGAAACAAATTTCGGACTTCGAATTTTGTCCTCCTTTCCCGTGATCGAACCCAAATCGATGGAGATTCAGCCGCTCGATTTTGAAAAGCCAATCGTCGAATTGCAACGGCGCTTGCAGGAAATCCGCGCGCATTCGAACGAACACGCGCTCGATTTCGAGGCCGAGGTTGAGGCGATGGAAGCGAAGATCGCGACGACGCGGCGGGACATTTACGGGAGTCTCAGCGCGTGGCAACGGGTGCAGATCGCGCGGCACACGCAGCGGCCGTTTGCGCTGGACTACGTCGAGCGGTGTTTCACCAACTGGAATGAATTGCACGGCGACCGGCTCTTTGCTGACGACAAGGCGATGCCCTGCGGCCTGGCCATGCTGGGCGAGCAGCGCTGCGTTGTTATCAGCAACCAGAAGGGACGGAACACGAAGGAAAATGTCATGCGCAATTTCGGCTGCGCCCATCCGGAGGGTTACCGGAAGGCGCTGCGTTTAATGAAGCTCGGAGAAAAGTTTTCGCTGCCGATCATCGCGCTGATCGACACCCCGGGGGCGTATCCCGGCATCGGTTCGGAAGAACGCCACATCGCCGAAGCCATCGCGGTGAATCTGCGCGAGATGATGACTTTGCGCGTGCCGATTCTCGCCGCCGTCATCGGTGAAGGCGGCAGCGGCGGGGCGCTCGGCATCGGCCTGGCGGATCACGTCATGATCATGGAAAACGCCTATTACTCAGTCATCAGCCCGGAGGCCTGCTCGGCCATCTTGTGGAAAGATCGGCGACACGCGGCGGAAGCGGCCGAAGCGCTCAAGCTGACGTCGCACGATTTGATCCAGCTCGGGGTAGTGGATGAAATCATTCCCGAACCAGAGGGTGGCGCGCATCGCGATCACGACCGTGCCGCACAGGTAGTGGGCGAGGCGCTGCGCTCAAATCTCGATCGGCTGCTGCGAATGCCGATCGATCAATTGCTGGATGCGCGCTACGCGAAATTCCGGCGGCTCGGGAAATTCACTGAACTGCCCGCGGCAGCCCCAAATGGCGCGACCGCCTGAGGGCAACGCAAATGGGTATGAGGGCTGCGTTCTGCATTGCTGCGTTGTTTATCGGCGGGCTGCATTGCGCGAAAGCGGAGCGGCCATTCGATTTCCAGCGCGACACGTTCGGCTTCGCCAATATGACGGTGTTCGAGTACGAGAATGGTATTCCGCATTTGCGCCGCGGCGAAACTGCGAAACAGGATCGTTACACGCGGCGTTGCTTCGTGCTCAGCCGCGCCGTTTGGCAATTTAGGAAATTTGCTTGCTTTGATCCAGACGCGCCGCCGATTGACGATCGGGAACTGATCGCGCGGATTAAAAGAGTGACGGGTCGCGCGGCGTGGAGAGAAGCGCTGCCGGAAAACGAGCGTACCGTTTTTCCCTACGCCGACTTGCGCGAGATGAGCAAGAAACGCGGGCGCATCTTGCAGGAGCACGTCGGCAAGGGTTGGCCGACGTATTGGCGTCCGGGCAACTGGCGGGTCCTCTTTGCCAGCGGTCGCGCTTACCAGGAGCAGACGCATCAAAATTTGGAGGCGGCACTTGCCCGCAGCGATTTCTTCGTCGGCTATTTAACGACGCTGCCGAAGCTGAGCATTAATCACGCGGTGCTGGTGTATGCCCGTAAATCGCCGGGTAAAGACGGAGTCACGCGTTATCTCGTTTACGATTCAAATCATCCGGAAGGACCGCGCGAGCTAAGGTGGTCCGAACGGGAGAAAACATTTGCGTACCAGAAGGACTGGGATTTCATCGGCGGCCCGGTACGGGTCTACCAGGTTTACGGGAAGGCGTTTCAATAATCCACGAGCGGCTGTCTTCGCGCTGTCATCCGCGCAGTCGAAGGATCCCGTAGCGCAACTCGGCTCCGCTCGCGATGACAAAAAGTGCGTGACCGCTAGGGAGCGGCGACCATTTGCGCGTCCACCTTCACCGCCGCAGTCTGTGCCATTGGCGGGAATAAAAACCGCAGCATCGGATCAACCCGCGCGGCCCACGCGCTCTCGTTATGGCCCGCGCCTTCCGCTTCGGTGTATTGCAGGTCATCGTAGAGATGCCAGCCCTTCTCCACCAGCGCGTCGCGCAGCGCCCGCGTGCGTTCCCATCCGGTCTCGTGCGTGCCGATATCGAGCCAGATGCGGAGCGGCAATTTGCCCTCCAGCTCCTCTGCCATTCGGACGATTACCTGCTCGTCCCACCAAACCGACGGCGACATTACCGCCAGCCGCGAAAACACTTCGGGGAACCAAAGCCCGAGCGTCATCGTCAGAAGTCCGCCGAGCGATGATCCACCGAGGCCGGTGAACTCCGCCTCCGGGCACGTCCGATATGTCGCGTCGATGAACGGCTTTAATTCCTGTGTCAAAAACTTCCCGTACTTCCGCGCCAGCCCGCGGCTCCATTTATTTCTCTGCACGCCAGCTTCGGCTCGCGCGCGCGTCGGCGTGTATTCATGAATGCGATCGTTCCCCGTGTTGTTCACCGCTACGATGATGAGCGGCTCGATCAATCGTTTGCGGATGAGCCGCTGCGCCGTCTCGTCCACGCCCCATTCCACTCCGCCGAAAGCCGTAGCGGCGTCGAAAACATTCTGGCCGTCCTGAAGATAAAGCACCGGATAACGCCGCCGCACAAAGCGCCGGTAACCCGTAGGCAAATAGACGAGCACATCGCGCCGGTTGCCAAGCGTGCGCGATTCAAAACCCTTATGCCGCTGAATGTTCCCCGTCAGTGTGTGCTCCGGCATAATGTGCGAACGAAATCGCGCTTCTTAGTTAACTCGACGCCAGCAACTCCTCATCCACACCGAAGCGTGGCGGAGCCGAGCGATCCCGTGAAGCGACCTCAATGCTACCGCGACGGGATCCCTCGACTTCGCTCGGGATCACCCCTGTGGCCGCGTTCCCGCGAGCCGCCCCAATTCTTGTTTCCCATCCCGTAAATGCTGTTAATTCTGTCTGCTTTTATGCAGGAACGTTACATCCGTTGGTGGACATCGCATCTCAGCCGCGACTTCGAGATGCTCGTCTTCGGTAACGGCGGCGGTTTGCCGTTGATCCTCTTTCCCACGTCATTCGGTCGCTACCATCAAAACAAAGACTTCGGACTCGTCGATGCCGTCGCCCCGTTCATCGACAACGGTAGAGTCACCGTTTACTGCCCCGACTCCATCGATCTCGACAGCTTCTACAACAAACAAATTCATCCAGCCGATCGCATTCGCACCCACCTCGCCTACGAAAATGTCATCGTGCAGGACGTGTTCGATTTCGCCCGGCGCGAAGCGAGCACGCCTCGGATCGGCATTTGCGGCGCGAGCCTTGGCGCTTATCACGCAGCCAACATCGCCTTCCGGCACGCCGATGCCGTCAGTCACCTCATCAGCCTGAGCGGCGCGTTCGACATCAGCGATTTCTTTGGCGGTTACCACGACGACAACATCTACTTCAACAGCCCTTACGAGTACCTGCCGAACATGCCCGACCCGTGGAAATTCGGCCACATGAACATCATCCTCGGCACTGGCGAGTGGGATAACACCCGACACGAATCGCTCCGCATGTCAGCCATCCTCAATGCAAAAGGCATTCGTCACTGGCTCGACGACCGCAGATGGTGTGGCCACGACTGGAACTACTGGCGCGACATGCTGCCGCACTATCTCTCGACCTTCTGAGCGGTGCCTCATATAAAGTTCCACAGGGATACCAACAATTAGTTTCCGTTGCGTCCTTTGTGGACTCAGCGCGAGGTTTTTTCGAATCCGCAGCCCCGCAGATGAACGCGGGTTTTGATCTCTCTTTGCCCGCTTCTCATCTGCGGAAATCTGCGTAATCTGCGGACTCTTCCATGAAAAAAATCGGCATCCTCTTCGGCCAGGAAAACAGTTTTCCCTGGGCGTTTATCGATCGTGTTAACTCGAAGACCGGCGGCAAAGACATCGTCGCTGAGCCCGTGCGGATCGACAAAGTCATCCAGGGCGAGCCATGTGGGTATGACGTCATCGTCGATCGCATTTCGCAGGATGTGCCCTTTTATCGCGCGTTCCTGAAGAACGCCGCGCTCACCGGCACCGCCGTCGTTAATAATCCGTTCTGGTGGAGCGCGGACGAAAAGTTCTTCAACAACGCGCTCGCGACCAAAATCGGGGTGGCGGTCCCGAAAACGGTGCTGCTGCCATCGCACGAAGTTCCGCCGGACACGAACGCGAACTCCTTCCGCAATCTCGCTTACCCACTCGATTGGGACGCAATCTTTAACTGCGTCGGCTGGCCCGCGTTTTTTAAGCCATTTGCCGGCGGCGGCTGGAAGAATGTTTATCGCATCCATAACCCGGAGGAGTTTTATCGCGCCTACAGCGAGACCGGACAGCTCGTCATGATGTTGCAGGAAGAAGTGAAATTCGAAATGTACTTCCGCTGTTACTCCATCGATCAGACGAAGGTCCGCGTCATGCCCTACGAGCCGCGGCATCCGTACCATTTGCGTTACCAAACGGAATGGCACGCGCCCAAAGAAATCATCGAGCAGGTCGAGTGGGGCGTGCGCCAGCTCAACGGATACCTCGGTTATGATCTAAACACGGTTGAGTTCGCGATCCGCGATGGTGTCCCCGTCGCGATCGATTTCTGCAATCCCGCGCCGGACGCTGAGATCACGTCCGTTGGTCAGGCGAATTTCGACTGGGTCGTCGACGCCGTGTCGGACATGGCGATCCGCAAAGCGCGCGAGCATCAGCCCGATCGCGATAATTTGAGTTGGGGCAAATTCCTGCAGGCGGCGGTGAACCGGCGTGAGTTGAGCGAGTTCGCTCAAAGCACGCTGTCATCCTGAGCGAAGCGAAGAATCTCTCTCAGCTCGAACCCGTCCGCCAGTTATGTGAGGCTCCTCGCCGTCTGCGCGGCTCGGGATGACAGAAACTGACATCTCGGGCACCACGCGGTCATGCGACCGCCGATTCTTGCCCGGCGAAGAGTTGTTCCGTGCCGTGGACATCTCCCGCTTGCGCGCCAACGTTCATGCATCAACCAGCCGCGCGGCAGGTCCGAATCGTCGGCCCCGACGATGCGCAGCGATTCGCGCGCGACAAAGCGCGTGGCGCGAAAGAGACGAGCGCGCTCACTCTCGGTCAACTCGCCGCTGCGCTTTGCCGGCAGAACTTTTGCCCGCCAAAGAATCTCGTCCGCCATCCAGTTGCCGATTCCAGAAAAGCCGGACTGCATGAGCAGCACAGCTTTGACCGGCGCTTTGGCGTGACGCTGGATAAAACGATCGAAGAATGCGCGACTGAGTTCCGCAACTTCCGGGATTGTTTCATCCCACCAGTCAGGTGCGGTTTTGCCCTGATGAAATCGGACGCGACCGAACTGGCGCGCATCACGAAAGACCAGCGCGCGCTTGTGCTGAAAGAGCACGAAGTGATCATGCTTCTGAGGACGGTAATCCGCGGCCGCTGTTTCGAGCCGGCCTGTCATCCCGAGATGGACTCCGAGCCAGACCTCGTTAGAAAATCGGAACAGCATTCGCTTGCCGCGCGCGGCCGAGCTGAGCAGCCGCGCACCGGTGAGCTCACGTTTGAGCAGCCGCGTCTCAGTGCCGCGAAAGATTCGCTTGCGCGGATGCAAGGCCAGTTTGGTAACACGGTGACCGATGCCCGCATCCCATCGCTGGCGAAAATATTCGACCTCGGCAAGTTCAGGCATCGCCGCAAAATAGCCGGTCATTCCGGCCGAAGTCGAGCAGCGCGCTTTGCTCTGGTGCGCCCAATCGCTACTTTCTCCTCGATGGAAAAAGTGATCATCGTCGGGAGCGGTTGCGCCGGATTGACCGCAGCGATTTATGCCGCGCGT
>DAIRIE010000012.1:5905-15360 GCA_036809705.1 Chthoniobacterales bacterium | reverse complement strand
GCCAATTTGAATCCGCTCGTTCTGGAAGGCAGACAGCCCGGCGGCCAGCTTTCAACAACCACGCTGGTGGAGAATTTCCCGGGATTTCCCGAGGGGATCGACGGCCCGCAGCTCATCTTGAACATGCACGCGCAGGCAGAGAAATTCGGCGCCCGCTTCTCTTATTCGGAAGCCACCGGATTCGAGCCGCTCAATTCACATGTGCGTCTCCAAGTCGACGACGAGAAATGGCTCGAGACGCAAGCTCTCATCATCGCCAGCGGCGCATCGGCAAAATGGCTCGGTTTGGAAAACGAAGAAAAGATGATCGGTCACGGCCTGACTTCCTGCGCCACTTGCGACGGCGCGTTTTATCGCAACGTGCCGGTCTGCGTGGTCGGCGGCGGCGACTCGGCTGCGGAAGAAGCGCTGTTCCTGACGCGCTTCGCTTCCAAGGTTTACCTGATTCATCGGCGCGACAAACTGCGCGCGTCAAAAATCATGGCCGAGCGTGTGCTGCGTTGTGACAAGATCGAGCCGATCTGGAACCACGTCATAACGCATTACGTGACGGATGAGAAAGGGGAAATGAGCGCTGTCGATTTGCGCGACATCACCACGCACGCGGAGCGGCGGCTGCCGGTCGCATGCGTGTTTGTTGCCATCGGTCACGAGCCGAACGCGAAACCGTACGCCGGCAAGCTCGAGATGGACGGTGAAGGTTATCTCATGACCAAGAAGCTGGTGGAGAGCAAGCATCCCGGCGTTTTCATCGCGGGCGATGTAGCCGATCGCGTTTACAAACAGGCGATCACCGCGGCGGGAGCCGGATGCGCGGCGGCGATGGAAGCCGAGAAATATTTGAGCGGGCTGGAGCATTGACTGCGCCGAGCGTCCTTCTGTGTCATGGTGAGCTTGTCGAAGCATCTCTAATCTCTCCTCAGCGGCGAAATAGAGATTCTTCGACTCCGCTTCGCTCCGCTCAGAATGACAGGAAGTGAAAATCTGCGATCTAACGCAGTTCTACTCGCCGTTGAGCGGCGGGGTGAAGCGCTACCTGCACGATAAAATCGCGTTCGTTCAAAGCGCAACGGATCATCAGCATGTTCTTATTGTTCCGGGAGCAAAGAACGAATACACGCGCTCCGAACGTTCGCGCATTTACACCATTGGTTCGCCGATGGTCTCGCGCACGTCGCGTTACCGCGCGCTGCTCGATCTGCGCGCGATGGATCAAATCATCGAGCGCGAACGCCCGGATTTGATCGAGTCAGCGGATCCGTATCAACTCGGCTGGCGCGCTGTTCGCACCGGGAGCGAGCTTGGTATTCCCGTGGTTGGGTTTTATCATTCGCACTTTGCCGAAGCGCACCTTGGCTTTCCTATGGTGGGCGATGCGCTGCGACAGGCCGCCCGGGGTTACGTCCGCAATCTATACAATCGCTTCGCGGCAACGCTGGTTCCCTCGCCGGGCCTCGCTGCTGTCCTGAAGGGCTGGGGTGTAAACAATGTCCGCCCCGTTAGCCTCGGCGTGAACACAAACATCTTCAGCACCGCACCGGATGACGCGGCTGCGACACGCGGGCAGCTCGGCCTTCCGCAGCGGCGCACACTCCTGCTTTACGTCGGTCGATTGTCGCCGGAGAAAAACACGCGGACGCTCTTTCGCGCGTTTCTCGAATTAAATGCGAACGCGCCGGAGCGATTTCATCTTCTCGTCATCGGTGACGGGCCGCAGCGGAAGGAACTGGCGGAGTTGCAAGCGCGCTGCGCGAATGTGAGCTGGGTGCAATATTGCGCCGAGCCATCTGAGCTCGCGCGCTACTACCGGGCGGCGGATTTGTTCGTGCATCCAGGAACACAGGAAACGTTTGGCCTCGCCGCGCTCGAGAGTCAGGCCTGCGGCACACCTGTCGCGGGCATTCGCGGCAGTTTTATGGACGAAGTGATCCGGCATGAACAAACCTGCTGGGCCACTGAAAACACGCCGGACGCACTGGCACGCGCGATTCAGTGCGCGTGCGAAACTTGCTTAACCATTGAAGGACAAGGCGCGGCGCAGTTGGTGGCCGAAGAGTTTTCTCGGCGGCGCGTTTTCGAGCGGCTGTTTTACATTTACGGGGAAATTTGCTCTAAATATCGGACGTAAGATGGAATCGAAGACAGCACCGGCTTACACTATTCGCTCTTATCGCCGCTGCGATCGCGCGGCCGTGCGTGACCTTTGTTGCGCCACCGGATTTTTAGGTGAGCCGATCGATCCGATCTTCGAGGACCGGGAGTTGTTCGCCGATTTCCTAACGACCTACTACACCGACCACGAGCCGGAATCTTCCTTCGTGCTGGAGATTGAGGGCGAAATTCGTGGATATCTGCTCGGCTCGCGCAAGCCGCTCCAGAACCAACTTTACTCGATTCAGCAAAACGTCGTGCTCTTCTTTCGCGCCCTTCTGCGTTACCCGCGCTACAACGCGCGCTCGCGCAAATTCATCCGCTGGGTGCTTTGGTACGGATGGCGCGAAGTGCCGGCGGCGCCGCGTTTCACGCCTCATTTTCACATCAACCTCCTTCCGGAAGCGCGCAGAGTCTCAACCACACGTGCGCTCTTTGGCGCATACTTTCGTTACCTCTATCAATGCGGCGAACGCAGCGTTTATGGGCAAATGGTAACGTTCGAGAGCCGGCGCGGAGAGAAGCTTTTTGAGCGCTATGGCTTCAAAGTATTGAATCGGGCCGAGATCACGAAATACAAATCGTTCTATCCGGAGTCCGTCTATCTCAGCACGGTAATAAAGACGCTGGAAACTGATGGGCCGTTTTCGGCCTATTCGCGACGCCAGACCTGAACTATCGCTGGCGCGCGTTGCGGCCCCGCCCGAAAGGGAACGGACGGGGCTCGCAACCACGACCAACTATCTGGACTTAGGAGTTGATCCCGTTCGGGAAGAATCCACCCGCATTCGCTCCGGGGGCGAAGTAAACGATGTTCAAGACCTGCCGTGCTGTGCGCGCGAAGACGATTCCGTTATCGTCGGTTGGCACGAGATTCTGCAGGCCATTGTAAACAATACCCTGGTCGTCATCGACGGCGCCGTCGAGCGCATCGCGCAGGTCCGATATCTTTCTAACAGTGCCATTGATGCCGTAGCTATCCTTACCGATGAGCACCGTGCGGATGTTGCCGGCGTGATAAGCTTCCGTGCCGAGAATGCCGGCCGCCGCACTCAAGATCGTCTTGTTAGTAAGCAAAGGAGCTGCACCCCGATAAGCGGTCACGCCCACGTCTTCGAAGACGAACGCGCCAAGTAGAAAGTTGATCGTGCTGGCGAAAGGATCAAAGCTCGAACCGATGCCGGCAGCTTTGGCCAGGGCGTTCCAGCTCTCCTGCAAATCAATCGCCGGTTTGGCTACTGGCGTAACTCCCAATGACTGCAACGTCTCTCGGATAAACTGAACGTGAGCGCGCTCGTCCTGAGCTATCTCCCAGGCATAATTCCGGATAATGTCGTTGTCGAACGGCACCTTCGGGTTCGACTTGATGAGGGTAGGGCCGAATTTGCCTTTGCCGTTTACACCCACTCCAGCCTCCGCTATCCCATGCCCAGAAACAGCATAGGTGTAATACTCCGCCTCCAGGTATTCCAAGTTCAAAGCAAACTGCAAGACGGCAATGTCGTTCGCACTGGCAGCCGCGGAAGTTGTCTCCTGCGCGCCCGCGACCGAAGTAAGTAATTTCAGGCCAGTTAAACCGGCAGCACCGAGACCGAGACGTTTGATTATTTCGCGACGGCTCGTTCCGGCTGAAGATGTGAGATGATCAGTAATTAAGTCGATGTTCATAGAATGCGGTTGAGTTTGGACGCGATGGCGATTCGCCGCCATCCCTCCACCTATGGCTTACGTATCTGGCGAGCTTTTGGATGAGAAAGAAATAACGAAAACTCCTCTATTTTCCGCCAGTGGGATTAGGCTCATAAAATTGCATCTAATTAGCCGAAGGCGACGTATAACTGCCCCTCTCTTAGCCGAGTGGGTAATGACACAATTCTTTGTTGTAACTCCACCCGGTCGATCTTTTAGAGTTGTGTCTGGGCCGAAGTTCACCTAATGGCTCATTCGGTCGATGAGGGAACTATCGGCGCAAGAGGAGTTGGACTTGGAGTTGATCACGGCGACTGCGCGCGGGGATCATAGCTCCTTTGCATTGCTCTTCGACCGGCTTGCCCCGCCGCTTTATTCGGTTGCTTACAAGATGCTGGGCGACTCCAATGAAGCCCAGGATGCGGTGCAGGATGCCTTTATCCAGATCTGGCGACGCGCCGCTCATTACGATCATCGGCAAAGTAGTGTCTTTACCTGGGCTGTCTTACTGACACGCAGCCGAGTCATTGATCGGTTGCGTGCGCGAGCCCGCCGCGGCCGGCTGGCGGAGGAGTCGCAAGAAAAGAGCGAGATTGCATCTACGGTGGAAAGCAGCGCGGATATCATGGAGAGAAAGGAAGAAGCAGCGCGCGTCCGCTCAGCCGTGGCTGAACTACCCCCCGAGCAACGAGAGGCACTCGAGCTAGCCTTCTTCACCGCGTTGACCCATGAAGAAATTGCAGCGCGATTGAACCATCCCCTCGGGACAGTGAAGGCGCGAATCCGCCGAGGATTACTTAAGTTACGGCAAAGCATGAAATGATAGCCGAGGAACAACAGGATCAGGCCGCACTCTACGTCCTTGGACTTCTCGAGGGGACGGAAGTAGCTGGCTTTGCAGCTGCGATGACAGCTGATCCCGAGCTGCGCGATCTTGTCCATGAGTTGCGCGAGGCAGCTGGGACGCTGGCGTTCGCCGCTCCTCCGGAGGTCGTGCCGCCGGCCCTGAAAACTGCGGTGATGAAGCAAACCGGACCACGGCGGGAACATGCGAGTGTGTTCACGAATTGGGTGCCATGGGCGATCGCCGCCGCGCTCGCGCTGTGTTGCACTCTCCTTCTCTTCGGCAGAACGAAATTTTCCCGAACGATCGCCGCGCAGGCGCAACAGATAGCAAGCCTTAACAAGCAACGAGAAGGTGCGCTGAATGAGATGAACTTCAGCCATGAGCAAGCTAACTCCGCCCAAGTACAAATCGCGAGACTCAGTGCCGAGCGAGATGCGTTGACAAGAAAGATTGCCCAGCTGGAGAAGGAGAACGAAGAGTCGCGCGTCGAGGCAGCTAAGTTAACCGCCGACCGGGATGCTTTGAAGGACCGCGTCTCTGCCTTCGAACGTAACGCTAACGTCATTGTTGCTACCCTCACCTCCAAGCTGAGTACGGCTCCGCAAGCTCTCGCGACTATTACTTGGGACACGGCAAAACAGCAGGGAGTTTTACGAGCGGAAGATCTCCCGCCCAATAGGACAGATCAGGATTACCAGCTCTGGATTGCCGACCCGAATTATAAAGATCCGGTAAATGGCGGCGTCTTCAGTGTGACAAAGAGCGGGAACGCCGAGATCGTTTTCCGGCCCAATGCGCGAGTGACCTCAGCTAAAGCTTTTCTCGTCAGTCTCGAACGCAAAGGTGGAGTAACAAAAGCACAGGGTCCGATCGTTCTGGCTGGGAACTTGTAACGTGTCGTTTGTTTCTTCCCGCCGGCTCACTGCGGTAAAAAATAGCATCTCACATTTTCGAGTGGGGCCTATTGCTTTGTATATTCGCGCGCGCCCTGAGGCCCTTCATCTAAAGAACAGTTTAGTTGCTCCGCAAGAAGACGAGGGCCTAAGTTGCTTGCACGCCAGTGCGGCGACGAAGCCGCGAGGGGCTGAGAGCTCGTGCACTTCCCATGGGTCGATTTGCGTGTTCCACGTCGGCTCACCCTCTTCGACACCACTTAGTACTTCGATTTCTTGCAATGGAGCAGCCAGTCCGTGGCCGGTCGCCTTGAGCAAAGCTTCCTTTCGCACCCAGGCGCGAAAGAAAGCTTCTTGCTGGCGTGGCCAATCGGACAGCTCGCGCCAGATCGCGAGCTCCCGATGGGAAAACATTCGCGGCGCAAGCGTGTTTAGTTCCGCCGAACGCGCGGAAGATGGCGCGATTGCTTCGAGATCGATTCCAAGTTCGCGGTTCCAAGCGAGAGCGAAAACGGCGAAATCGCCTGAGTGCGAAAGATTGAAGCATAAACCGCGGCCATCTTCGTGGTCTCCGACAAGGTAGGGCTTGCCGCGCCGGCCGTATCGGAAAACCAGGTCGGAAGGAGATTGGTCGAACACGGCGGCGAGTAGTTGACGCAACAAAATACGCGTCGCGCGAAAACGATGGCGATCCCGTTCGAAGACAAATTGTTCAGCCCGCTCCTGTTCGGCCGCGCCCAGGATTGCGCTGAACTCGATGACATAACGAGACGAAAGCGCCCCGACATTGCCGATGAAGATCTCCATGCCGGGATCTGGAGATCGAAGACTTTCCAGATTGTGCAGCGCAGCCGGTCGCGCGGAAGACAGCGACGCGCTCATGGACGCATTAGCGGGTGTCGCGGCCGTTGGAGAATGCGGGTTCCGCACTTTGGTGCAGGCACGTGTCGATCGTTTGCGCCAGATCATCCACGTGCGCCGTGATGCACTCGAGGTGGCTGCCTCTGAGGGAACGGACGGAAGCTTTCGCCGCGAGACCTGTCCAAGCCTCTTCGAGATGATCGCCGCGATGGAGCAAATCTTCCGAAAGCAGCACAACCATCGGTCCGTGGTATTCGCGCGGACGATAACCGGCCGCGGCCCACAGAAACGTAGAAGGCACATCGCGTCGCTTTTCCGGAGAACTCGTGCAAACGGAAGCGGCTTGCTCCTGTCGCGAACGGCTTTTGCGAGTTAGCTTCCGCAATTGCCGAAAAGCTAAGCGCCACTGCGTCCGCTTATCCGCTTTCTGCCATAACTCCAATTGCTCGCGCCGCAGCCACCAGCGCCGGAATTGGTTCAATTGCGCCGGCTCTTCCCAGCCCAACCAATGGCCGAATAGCTCGCAAAGCAGCCGCGTCGCGCGCAGTGTTCTGTCGCTCGGTTCCGCGTCGATGAGCAGAAGCATTTCGACTGTCTCACCGCCGGCGGCGAGTTGTTGCGCAAGCTCGTAGGCGACGATGCCGCCGAGGCAGAAACCGCCGATGACGTACGGGCCGTGCGGCCGCACCGTTCGCAGTGTCTGTAAGTGCTCCCCCGCCATTTCTTCGATGCTGAGCGCGTGGGACCGGGTGCGCACATGGACCGGCGGCAACACGTAAAATGGCCGCTCCGATCCAAGCGCGCGCGAGAGCTTCGAGCTATAAAAGCCGCCACCGAACAGATCGCCGTGCAAATAGAAGAAAGGTGTGTCTGCGCCGCGCTCGTTGACTTTCAAAACCGCAGGCGCTTCGTCGTTGGCTTGTCGCGCGAGCTCAGCCGCGAGAAATTCGATTGTCGGATCGCTAAAGAAGACCGCGGGAAGGATCGCCTTCCCGGAAACGACTTCGGCGCGATGCAAGAGCCGCAGTGCGAGAAGCGAATTGCCGCCTAGCTCAAAGAAGTCGTCGCGAATACCGATGCCGCGAGTTCCCAGCAGCTCCTGCCAGATTTCCACCAACTGGACTTGCAGGCTGAGATACGGACGCACGGCGCCATTGCTCTCGTTCGCGCCCTCGGGCGAAGGCAGCGCGTCGCGATCGAGTTTGCCATTGGGCGTGCGCGGCAACGACGGTAACGAAACCAGGGCCGCAGGCAGCATGTAATCAGGCAGGGATTTCTTCAGCGCATCGCGCAGCGCGGCTGTCGATCCATCGCTCACGACGTAAGCGACGAGTTGCTTCTCGCCCGAGCGGCTCCGGCGCAGGATCACGGCGCAATCGCGTACGCCTGGTTGTTGCCTGCATGCCGTCTCGATTTCTCCCGGCTCAATGCGAAAACCGCGCAGCTTGATTTGATTATCAGCGCGGCCGAGGAACTCGATCACGCCATCTTCTCGCCAGCGCGCCAGATCTCCGGTTTTGTAAAGGCGCGCATCAGATTCGGGGCTAAACGGATCGTTAACGAATCTCTCCCTCGTTAGCTCAGCACGATGCCAGTAACCGCGCGCGAGACCATCACCGCCGATGCACAATTCACCGGTCACGCCAGTTGGCACCTGCTTCAGTTTCTGGTCGAGAATATGTGCCGTCGTGTTGGCAATCGGTGTGCCGATAGGAATCGCACCACCGCCCAGATCATTCGCGGTGATCGTGTGACAGCACGCGAAGGTCGTGCTCTCCGTCGGGCCGTAGCCATTGATCAGCCGCGTGCTCGGCAACGCCGCGAATGCTTTCGCGACGTGCGTACTGGAAAGAACATCACCGCCCGCAAGCAACTGCCGCAACGGCCGGAGATCGTTCAGCCGCTCATCGACCATCGCATTGAACAAGCCGGAAGTGAGCCACAGCGTTGTCACGCCGCACTCGCGAATTGTGCTGCCGATCTCTTTCAGCGGCGGCGAACCCGGCGGCATGATGACAAGCTTTCCGCCGTTCAAAAGCGCGCCCCAGATCTCAAAAGTGGATGCGTCAAACGAAACGGGCGCCAGCTGGAGGAATGTCTCGTCGGGCGTGAAGAATGCGTAATCAGTGTTTTTTACGAGACGAACGACAGCGCGATGTGGAACCGCGACGCCTTTCGGGGCGCCGGTCGAGCCCGACGTGTACATAATGTAAGCGAGATCCTCGGTGCCGACGGCGACATCAAGATTGGCATCGGATTCGTCGTCGAAACTCTCCTCGTCCACGCACAGCACCGTGAGCGCGCTGTGATCCCGAGCGACGTCTTGGGATGACAATTTCGCCTGCGTCAGAATCACCGGCGCCCCCGTGTCGTTGAGCGTGAAGGCGCGACGCTCCGCCGGATATGCCGGATCGAGTGGAACATACGTGCCACCAGCTTTCAGAATCGCCAGCAGCGCCAGCACGATTTCGGGCGAGCGCTCCATCCACACGCAGACTGGAACGTCGCGCCTGGCGCCGAGCTTTTGTAATCGGCGCGCCAGCCGATTCGCCGCGCGATTGAGCTCGAGGTAACTCCAGCGCGTCTCACCGAAAACCAGCGCGGTCGCATTCGGCGCACGCTGCACCTGCAGCTCAAAAAGCATGTGAATCGCCGCATCGCGCGGGTACTCTGTGCGCCGGCCACTCCATTCCGCCGGCGCGGCCTCGCACGGACGCCCGTTGTAGCTGCCGCTGTCCTCAGCGACAGACCGGACAACGTGCCGCTCACGCGCCAGCTTGTTCAGCGCTTCAGTCGGCGAAGTAGCGATCGCGTTCAGCAGCGCCAGCCAGCGGGACGTCAGCTTCACGATCGTCTCCCGCTCAAAAAGATCGGTGTTGTAAATGAAGCGGCCGCTGAATCCTTCCGCGCGCTCGTCCAGTCCGAGCTGAAGATCGAATTTCGCCGTGCCGGTATCCACATCCATATGCGTGAACCCCCACCCTGCCGGCAGCGGATCGAGCGGCGGTTCCACC
>DAIRIE010000012.1:0-5895 GCA_036809705.1 Chthoniobacterales bacterium | reverse complement strand
GCCGTCGCGTTTGCTCGCAAATTTCTGCACGAGCATCTCGAATGGAACCTCATCGTGCGACAGCGCGCCGACCGTCGCCGCGCGCACACGCCTTAGAATCTCCGTGAACGAGACCTCGTTCGAAAACGCGCAGCGAATCGGAACAGTGTTCAGAAAACAGCCGAGCAATCCCATCGTCTCGTTCCGATTTCGTCCGCTGCTGATGCCGCCAATGACGATGTCCTCCTGCCCGGTCTCGCTTTGCAGCAGCGCCATAAAGGCCGCTGTCATCGTCGTGAAAAGCGTTGTGCCCAGCTCCTGGCTGATCGTCTTCAGAGCCGCCGTGGTTGCGGCCGAGATGCAAAACGTCTCCATCGCGCCGGCGTAGGTTTGCGTGGCTGGACGCCGGCGATCCGTCTTCAGCTCGAGCACCGGCGCGTCCCGCAACGCGTCTTCCCACCAGCCAAACTCGTCGCGAGCAAGGCGGTGGACGGATTGCCTCTGCCAGATCGCGTAATCGCAATACTGAATCGGAAGCGGCTGCATGGCCGGCACTCGGCCTTGAGCGAAAGATTGGTAAAACGTCAGCAGCTCCGGCAGGAAGATGCGGTAGAGCGACACGCCATCGAAAATGATGTGGTGCAGTGTGATGAAGAGCCGGTGCTCATCGTTGCTCAACCTAACGAGTCGCAGCCGATACATCGGGCCGCGCGCGAGATCGAACGGCCGCTGCGCATCTTCGCCCGCCAGCCGCAGCGCTTCCCTTTCCGGTTGCGGATGCGAGCGCAGATCGTCGTAAGGAATCGCTATGTGCATCGGCGGATGGCGCACGATTTGCACCGCGTGATCGCCATTCCATTCGAAGGTCGTGCGCCACGCTTCGTGCCGCCGCGCGATCTCCGTGAAGCTGCGCTCAAGCGCACCGATGTTCAGCGGCCCATGCCGATGAATCGTGATCGGCTCGTTATAGATGAGGAACGCGCCCGCGAGCTGGGAGTGCAGCCATATCTGCTGCTGGCTGTAGGAGAGCGGCGCCGGGCCACGATCGGTGCGCCGCGGAATTGCGGGCGTCGGCGTCTCGCTTCGCGCCATCGCGCCGCCCAGATATTTCTGCAACAGCGCACGCCGCGCGTCCGATAACTCCGGCTCGCTCACGCACATGAAAATGTTACCGGCAACCGAGTCAGTCCGCGCAGGCCGGAGTTGTCGCGCCAGATCAGTTTACTCGTCGCGAGTTGAAGGTTCGGCAAACGCCGCAGCAATGTCCCAACCGCAATCTGCGCTTCCATCCGCGCGAGTGGCGCGCCGAAACAGAAGTGGCTCGACCAACCGAACGCGAGGGGTTTGTTGTCGGCCCGATCGAGCATGAGCGTGTCGGGATGCGCGAACCGGTCCGGGTCGCGATTTCCCGCCGCCATGATCGCCATCACCGCCTGGCCTTTGCGGATCGTCTTGCCGCCCATCTCCACATCCTGCCGCGCGATACGGCCGGTGTGCTGGCTCGGGCTCTCGTAGCGCAACAGTTCTTCCACCGCAGATGTGATCAATTCCGGATCGTCACGTAATCGCGCCATCTGCTCCGGATTTCGCAGCAATGTCAGCAAGCCGTTCCCGATGAGATTCGTCGTTGTCTCCTGCCCGCCCACCATGGTGACGATGCAATTCGCCACGATCTCTTCTTCGCTCAGCCGGTCGCCATTCAGCTCCGCCGTCATGAACGAATGGATCAGACCTTCGCGCGGCTGCTCGCGCATTTTCGCGATGGCGTTCTTGAAGTAATCGACGAGCCGATTCGTGCTTTCGAGCACGCGCGGAATGCGATCTGGATTGTGCTGAAAATTGCCGAGCATCTCCGCGAAATCGGCCGACCACTTCTTTAAATCGACGTGATCTTCAGTGGGAACGCCGAGCATTTCCGCGGTCACAATCGCCGGCATCGGCGCGGCGAAATCCGCGATCACGTCCATCTCTCCGCGCGAGACAACGCGATCGAGCAAGCCATCAACGATCTCCTGAATATGACCACGCAGCGCACGCACCTTCTGCGGTGTGAATGCCACCGACGCCAGCCCGCGCAACCGGGTGTGCGCGGGCGCGTCCATGAACAACATCTGTTTCACCATCACTTCCGCGATGGGATTCAGTCCGGACAATCCCATCGCCGTCAGCTGCGCCGGCGTCGGCGTGCGGTCGGCGGAAAAGGAATGCAGCACATTGATGACGTCGCTGTAGCGCGTCACCACCCAGGTGTGGAGGAAGCGGTCCCAATGCACCGGATCCTCATTGCGCAGCCGGCGGTAAAGCGGATAGGGATCGGCCAGCACCTCTGGCTCGAGCAATCTAACAAGACTCAGGCTGGCATCGGAAAAGGCCATCATTGAAAGTGGCAAGCGCAGCGTTTACTTCCGCGTCGCTCATTTCCACGAGCTGGCGGGTGAGCGCTTCTTCGATCTTGAGCGAGAGCTGTGCCACCGTCGGCGCGTCGAAAACATCCAGCAACTTCAGCTCCGCGCCGAATACGTTCCGCACCCGCGCGATGATTTGCGCGCCGAGCAGCGAGTGCGCGCCAAGGTGGAAAAAATCGTCGTGCACACTCACCCGCGGCACTTTCAATGTGTCGCTGATGATTTCCGTCAGCTGGTCTTCGATAAGTGTGCGCGGCGCGATGAACTCGCCCTCGCCATGGTTTGGCGCGGGAAGAGCCGCGCGATCGATCTTCCCATTCGGTGTCAATGGCAGCGCATCCATCCAGACAAACGCCGAAGGCTCCATGTGATCAGGCAGTCGCCGGCGAATGGCCTCGCGCAGTCTCTGCTCATCGCGGGATGCACCGGCCGCGGGAACGACGTAAGCCACGAGCCGCTTTTCTCCAGGCGCATCTTCGCGCGCAATGACGGCGCTCGCCTGCACTGCGGCCTGCTCGCTAAGAACCGAATTCACTTCGCCCAGTTCGATGCGATAACCGCGGATTTTTACCTGATCATCAACACGGCCGAGAAACGCGATCTCGCCATTCGGCAGCCGCCGGCCAAGATCGCCGGTGCGATACATTCGTTCCCCGTCAAGAGTGACGAAACGCTCCGTCGTTAGCTCAGGCCGATTGCGATAGCCGCGCGCCACGCCGGCGCCGCCGATGTAAATCTCACCCGATGCGTTGTCGGCGACCTCGCGCCACTCGTCACCCAGGATGCGGACAGTTACGTTGTCGATCGGTGCGCCGATACTCGGCAGCGCTTGGCATCCGTCAGGGCGTGGCTGCACGATGCCCGAAGTCGCAACGACGGTGCACTCAGTTGGCCCATAGTTGTTAACTAAAGTAAAAGGCAGGTTCTGCCGCGGATAACGATGCAAGGTATCCGCGCCAGCCAGCAGAAATCGCAGCGATGTTGTTGGGGGCCAGTTCAGCGCGATGAGTTGCTCAGCTAGCGCGGTTGGCGCGAAGCTGATCGTAATCCGATTCTGCACAACCCAGGCACGCAGCGCTTCAGCCGAAAGCCGCGTCGATTCATCCGGCAGATGAATAGCTGCGCCGACGGCCAGGTGCGGCCAGATTTCCCACACCGCGGCATCGAAGCCCACGCCAGCCTGGAAAGTCGCGCGATCCGATTCATCCAGATCAAAAGCGCGGGCGTGCCAGCTAACGAGGTTCGACAAGCTACGATGTGTGACCTCGACGCCTTTAGGCTCCCCGGTGGAACCTGAAGTGTAGACGACATAGGCAAGCGAATCGGGCCGCAGTTCTACTTCGGGTACGTCAGTCGGTTGCGCCTCAATGGCCATGCGGTCGCTGTCGAGGAGAACAAGCTCAACTTCTGCGCCGGCGAAGCGATGAGCGACGCTCCCTTTGGTAATGAGAAGACGCACACCAGCGTCGCGCAACATGAAGCGCAACCGTTCATCCGGATGCGCCGGGTCCATCGGCAGATAAGCTGCGCCCGCCTTCATCACGCCGAGAGCCGCCGCGACAAACTCGGGCGAGCGTTCCAGCGCCAGCGCCACAACCTGCTCGGGACCAGCGCCGCGTGAGCGAAGATAATGGGCTAGCTGTGTCGCCGCGTTTTCAAGTTCGCCATAACTCCACCGCTCCGCTCCGCGGACGAGAGCGACACCTTGAGAGCGCGTCTGGCATTGGTCGCGGATGATGCGCGGGACCGGCGTCTCAAATAGACAAACCTGCTCCTGGAGAATGCTCACGAAAATCCATGCAGCGGCATTCATGCCGCGGACGGTTCCAAGAGCGTCAACGGCGTGCTAAAACCTCGGGAATTGTATCCGTCAGACGCGACGGCAGCGTCCGATTAAGCGCGCGCTCGCCGGCGGGGTTCGCGAATCCGGCTTACCAGGAAAATCGATTCACCCTGATGGCGAACTCAGCGGACATAACCAGTAAATCGTTATACTTACCTGGCACTGCGAGTATTTGCCCGTCGTGGCGCCAATAAGTTCCGTTCTCGTCTTTGTCCCACCGTCGGCCGTCACTGAACTCATCGAGGATGACCTTGATCTCCGCTTCACTGATCTGACTGCCATCTTTCTTGCCGATTGACATGGCGTGCGCTTTGCCGTGCCAGAACTGGATGATCCTCGTCCAACTCTCGTCATCGAATCGGTAGGCCTCAGTGGCAGGTGTAACTGCGACTCCTTCTGTCGCCACCGGCTGGCCCAGGGCCACGACGCACCGCTCGTAGGTCAAGCGCAGCAGATGGGCGTGACTGAGCGCCGGCAATAGCAGCACGAAAGCGATTAACGAAGCTCTCATGGGCGTGGGGCGCGGCAGCCTCGCACGCATTGTAAGCTGCCTCGGCGCATCCATGTCAAATGCGCTTTAGGCGTTGAGTGCGACGCCCGCTTTGACGAGGAGCCCCGACCGCTATGGCAAGGCCGTTCCGGACCTTAATTTCACCACTGACACATCCGCGTTGTTGATGTTGCCGTCCACTGTCATGTCGTTCCGGAAATTCTAGCTGGTGACGGATTGGCCAGATTCGAGTTCATTACGCTCACGTTGGCGGATTTCACATTTCGGCTCGCGGTGGTTCGCACGTCCATGGGGACAACGAGGTCCTGCGTGAAAGAGCCGTCACTCACGCCGAGGGTAACGCACACCTCGTCGTTCACATTCGCCTGTAGCTAAGTCAGGCACTGACGGCGCGTTGATTACGCGAGCAAAACCGAATACACTTCTAGGCACGACCTCACGTTGTTGAACTATCTCCCATTCCTGGCGATAACCGATCCGCTGCTCCCGATCCGGATCCTGGCCACGGTCGCGCTCGTTGCCGTAATAGCGCGCTTTCGTTCCCGTGTTTCGCCATCTGCGCAAAATCGAACGCACAATCATGGCCGATGATCTTGCCGAGTGAACGTGGGCCGCGCAACAACGTAGTCCTCATCGTTTGTGCGGTGCCGATCATTGTCGTGACTCTGCTATTGTTCCTGATCTTCAAAACGTAAACTGGCGCTCTACCGCAATTGCGCAGGTCATGGAACTGCAACCGCGATGTTGCCGAGTTAATGACCGCTCGCCTTCGTCGCCTGGTCGGGCCTTTACGTCAGGAGATGTTGATACGATTGACCGGGTGTTTGATAGCTCATGGCTTCTCGGCAGCGATGGCGCGCAGAGTGTCGAGAATCGTTCGATTATTGTTCGTCAGTCCACGAGGCGGGTTTCAATATCGGCGATTCGCAGGCGGTGACAGCAGATTGGGATTGGACCTAAGCGCCTTCGCCGCTTCGCCGATCACCTGCTCGGACAAGTCCGCAGTGGAAGGATCATCGAGCACACCGCTAATGGCGCCATAGTCTCCAGTCTTATA
Organism: Chthoniobacterales bacterium; assembly: GCA_036809705.1. Lineage (GTDB taxonomy): Bacteria > Verrucomicrobiota > Verrucomicrobiia > Chthoniobacterales > UBA10450 > AV69. Next base: position 100 of record DAIRIE010000012.1, on the reverse strand, counting down.
TAAGGGTCGCCGCAGTTCTTCGCCAGAGCCTGCTGCGTCTCGTTAGGCAGACTCATGCGGAAGGCTGCGCGGTATCGTGACTGCATGCCCTCGCGAACCC
>DAIRIE010000011.1:23477-24492 GCA_036809705.1 Chthoniobacterales bacterium | reverse complement strand
GCGCGCGGTGTGGGTAATCCGGTCTTTTATGTTGGCGCGGAGACAGGGCGCGATGGTTTGGCGGGCGCGGCTTTCGCTTCGCGGGAGCTGACGGAGGAATCGCGCGAGGACAGACCCGCAGTGCAGGTGGGCGATCCGTTCAAGGAGAAACTTTTGCTCGAGGCTTGTCTCGAACTGCTAACGACGGACGCGGTCGCGGGCATTCAGGACATGGGGGCGGCAGGATTGACCTGCTCGACTTGCGAGACGGCGAGCCGGGGCGGCACCGGCATCGAAATTGACCTGGCGAAAGTGCCGAAGCGCGAGCCGGGCATGACGCCTTACGAAATTCTGTTGAGCGAATCGCAGGAGCGGATGTTGATCATCGCGAAGCGCGGAAGGGAAGATGTGGTGCGCGAGATTTTTGCGAAATGGGATGTGCCATGCGCGGAGATCGGGCGCGTCACGCCAGATGGCATTATGCGGGTGCGCAACAATGGGAGAGTGGCGGCTGAGATTCCGGCTAAACCGCTCGCTGAGGAAGCGCCGGTGTATGAACGCGAAGCGAAACAGCATCACACAACGCCCATAAAGGACACCAAGGAGATTGAACGTTTGCTGTCCGGCTTTTCCTCTTTTGAGTCGGTGCGGCGCGCTTTAAAGAGCTTACTCGCCGACCCGACCATCGCATCGAAGAACTGGGTTTACCGGCAGTATGATCACACGGTGCGGACTGGCACGGTGGTGAAGCCGGGGTCGGACGCGGCGGTGTTTTACATCAGAGAAGCCAACAAGTTCATCGCGGCTACGACCGATTGTAATTCGCTTTATTGCGCGCTCGATCCGCGCGAGGGCGGGCGTATCGCAGTAGCGGAAGCGGCGCGCAATCTCACCTGCTCGGGGGCGCGTCCGCTGGCCGTGACGGATAATCTGAATTTCGGCAATCCATACAAGCCGGAGAATTTTTGGCAATTGCGTGAAGCGGTGGAGGGCGTGGCGGAGGCATGCCGCGCGTTCGGAACGCCGGTTACCGGCG